>NZ_JACOGB010000002.1:0-508059 GCF_014284215.1 Undibacterium sp. FT79W
GGACTGGACTAGGGAAGCAATAGCGAATCGTCCATTTAATTGGCGTTTAAAAAAGTCGAAATATCTCAATTAAATCAGTGAGTTAAATGCATTCCTGCGGAATTTTAAGGAATCCCGGCCGACCCTCAATCTGACTTTCACCGATTCATAGTCACCCAGCGTTGTGTTCGAGATAAAGTACAAACTTTCTTTATCCCAGTAGGGCCATTTCCAGTAGCGTGCTGACGCTGGAACTGTTGAAGGAGGCTGTCCCTTCTCTCCATTTTGCTTGTAATAGCTAATGGCATATTCGTCACGTGCATTCGGAGTAAGGCCGAATTTGAGGGAAAACTTACTATCCTTGCGATAGGCATTGTTTCGCGCGCCACCATTTTCTGTACTGGTCGCAATGAAATCCGATGACATGGGAAAGCCATCACTCTGTATGTAGGAAACCCCGGTTTGCAGGTACCACATGCCCTGGTTGGTACCTACATTGGCGGATGTTTGCTCAGTCGCTACGCCTACCATTGCATCCGCTTCAAACGCCTTTTTGGGCTTGCGGGAAATGAGATTGATTGCTCCACCTAACGTATTGGGACCATAGGCCAAGGAGCTGAATCCCTTTGCTACTTGAATTGCCGCGAGGTCAGCAGTGCTGAAACGATTGAAGTCGACATAGCCATCGTATGGAACATAAACAGGAATACCGTCAATAAATAAAGGGACCTGACGAGAATCGAATCCGCGCACTGCAACAGTTTTTTCGTTACGGGAATTTGTTGACAGCGTTACTCCGGATAATAGATTGAGCGCGTCACCGACGTTATTTCTATTAAATTGCAGTAAGTCTTTGCTGGTGACGACCGATGCAATCTGGTCGCCGCCCACGTCACCTATTTCGGTTGTTGGCAAACGCTTTGCTACAACCAAAACGGTTCCTAGTTCGAACGCGGAAGTATCAGATTTATCCTCAGCCCATGCAGTGGAAGTGATAAATGTCGCAATAATTGCCGCATTGACTACTCGAATCTTCAATTGCGGACTGGTTGTTACAACGCGCTTTTTATTCTGATGCTTACCCATATGTCTTCTTCCGATAAAATCGTAATAGCAACTTATATATAACGGTATTTAAAAAAAATCGACGGCTTCTCGAAATGCTTGCGGCATATCTCATCGGTCTCCTACGTCGCGGTTAGCCGACAAAATTATTTTCAACATGTGAAATTTATTGCGTAGTTTTTTTTATTGGCTTGGCAAATGCGTAATATACACTTGCATATAACGCTGTAAAGATTGCACTTGAATTGTCTTGACGAAAATCATATTTTTTAAATTGAAGGTCTTAATTGCGAAGAAGCTGCATAGTTTGCAACCAATAAAACGGTTACAGATATGATCGGCTTCCCAGTCGATCAACTTTCACGCGTGAAAGTTGATTAAAGTAATAATAGGACAGTAGAATCTGCCATGCGCGAAGTACACGAAGGGCCGTCTGCCCTGCGTATATCCGCCGTGGACGGGACAGAGTTTCCGGAAACTCACCATATCGCTTACCGAATTCGGATCAGCGTAGCGTAGTGATCGCTCTGGATACGTCATGCGGAATTCGAGATAGTCGAGCGGCGAGCGGCCGCCAAGACTTGAATGAGGGGTGGCGTTGTAATTGGCTCAAGACAGCAAGCAACTCCGCTGCATACTCAAGCTGGAACTGGCTGGTGAGAGCGACTTCGTCCGGGTCTCGCCCGCCTTTGTCTGAGGGTTTTCCGCTGGTCATGTTCGATAGCTTCTGGAAGCCACGCTGCCCGAGCGTACGGAAAAAAGTCTCGATAAACGGACGGTCGTCTTTACTCCTTCTCACCGCGAAACTATTCTCGGGCTCAAGCAAGTCTGATCCGACCACGTCTTTCAATACTTGTTTTACATGCTTGCAGGTTTCGGCCAAAGAGCCGTCAACGCTGATCTCGTCCCAACAGGCACCGACGAATTTTTCTGAAACAGCCGACGGCAGGTTTGCCTTCGGATAATAGGCATGATCTCCAAAGGTGATTGGCAGTCGCTTGGATTTGGTTAGGGCCATTTTTAAGGCTCGAAGTACGTCAACCTTCGAGACTTCTTTGCGCATGCTGAAGTGGTAGCCAAGCACAGCGCGCGACGTTACCTCGAGAATCACGACCACCCACAATCGATGGACGATTTTTTGAACATATCCGCCGGTAGGCTGCGGAATCATGACGCTGAAACGACCGTCAGTCTTATGCGCGTCCATTTCCACTCGCTGGAACAATAAGTGGACTGGCCTGTCGGTGCCGTCGCCCGTCAACATCTTCTTTTTGTTGTCAGGCCCGCCGACGACCAATGCCGCTGATTCAGGATTTTCGTCTAGAACGGATTTGACGAATCGGCAGACTGAAACGTAGCCCATGTTTTTCGTATTGAAGGGCCACTTGTTTTCGGTTTCATAGCGGAGCACGCGGAGTTCTCCAAGGAACCATTGCCAATGGCCTTGCTTATTGCGTTTGCTGACCGATATCCGATTTTGCGAGCCGGCGGACAGAATACGTTTGAGGAATTTTTCTCGTAAGGCAGGATGCTGGTTTAACACCGTATTTAAGGCGCCCACAGCTCCCTGGCCGAACTTATCGACGTTGATTTTGTGCTTGCGCTGATAGGAATTGATACGCTCCCAAGGAACCAGGGCGCGCCAACCCCATACCTCTCCATCCCTATGAACCAGCAGACAGCGCTCCTTGATAAGTCGAATTGTCTGCGAGAGCCCTATGTCGGCCTGTTTCTTAATCTCGCTTTCTGTGGCTCCTTCGAAGTACAGCTTTATGGCCTTCTTCCGTGCGAAGTAGCCATCTTTAGTAGGGCCTTGAGGAAGTGCTCCTTCGTCTGGGTACTTCCAGTCGTATACCCTGAGTTCTTCAGCGTTTAGCCGTCGGCTGTTTTTCGCGCGCATTGCTTTCCACCTCGGTTATGTGATCAGCAACATTAATCAGTGGTGAAAAATATACAGTATTACGCAAAACGGTGGAAGACCCACACTTTTAGGTAAAGATCATGAAATTAAAGGTGTAAATGAACAGAAACGGTAGCCAATAAAAACAAGGACTTACAGAAAAATATTTTTTACAGAATTACGTTTTTATACGACCATGCTGCGTTCTTGCCAACCTGTACGCACTGCTCGGTTAAATGTACCTGTTTGGTCAGTTTTTCTTCGTGTACAGTCCATTTGAATGTAAAAAGGCGCTCTTCAGTTTCATACGCGTTCTATGATCATGGCAATCCCTTGCCCGACGCCGATGCACATGCTGCACAAGGCATAGCGTCCATTGGTGCGATGTAATTGGTACATCGCCGTTATCACCAGGCGTGCGCCAGATGCTCCCAATGGGTGTCCCAATGCGATGGCGCCGCCGTTAGGATTGACGTGCGCGGCATCATCCGGCAAACCGAGATCACGCATCACCGCTAACGCCTGTGCTGCAAAGGCTTCATTGAGTTCAATCACATCCATTTGATTCAGCGTTAAATTCGCTTTCGCCAGCACTTTACGAATTGCCGGTGCCGGGCCAAAACCCATGATCCGCGGCGCGACACCGGCGGTAGCTACTGCGATGATGCGTGCCTTAGGTGTCAGGCCAAATTGCGCAATACCGGCATCCGAAGCCAACAACAGTGCGCATGCACCGTCATTTACACCCGAAGCATTCCCCGCAGTTATGGAGCCATCTGCACGCACTACACCTGTCAGTTTTGCCAGCACTTCGAGACTGGTCACTCGAGGATGCTCATCCTGACTGAAAACGACTGGTTCGCCTTTACGCTGCGGCAATGCGACTGGAATAATTTCATCTTGAAATGCACCTTCCTTTTGGCCGCGAGCTGCGCGTAACTGACTCGATAGCGCAAACAGATCCTGATCGGCGCGGGAAATGCCAAACTCCGCAGCGACGTTTTCTGCTGTTTCCGGCATGGAATCAATTCCATGCAAGGACTTCATCAATGGATTGATAAAGCGCCAGCCTATGGTCGTATCTTCTATTTTTGCTGCACGTGAAAAGGCGCTGTCCGCCTTGCCCATGACAAAGGGCGCGCGCGACATGCTTTCTACGCCACCTGCAATCATCAGATCGCAACTATCGCTTTTTAACGCATTCGCAGCCACCCCCAGTGCATCCATACTGGAACCGCATAAACGGTTAATCGTACTACCGGGCACTTCCACAGGCAGCCCCGCTAACAGGCTTGCCATACGGGCGACATTTCGATTGTCTTCACCCGCCTGATTTGCGCAGCCATAAATCACATCATCCACCCTGCTCCAATCCAGTGACGGATGGCGGCTAATCAGCGCTTTAATGGGTAGGGCCGCCAGATCATCTGTTCTGACCCCGGATAAGGCTCCGCCGTAACGGCCAAACGGGGTACGCACTGCATCACAAATAAAAGCGCTCTTTTTCATCGTGTCTCTGTCATTCCTTTGGTTTGTCTTTATATGCTTGCCACTTTTACCCACCGAGTTTTACGCGTTATCTACGCTCATCCTGCGTGATTAATTGCACAAACTGTTCAACAGGTACGGGGCGGCTGAATAAGTATCCTTGCGCCTCGTCACAAGCTGACGTTTCCAGAAAGGCTAGTTGCTCGGCCGTTTCAACGCCTTCCGCAATGACCGATAACTGTAGGGTATGGCCTAATTGAATGATGGCCTTGACGATAGATGCTCCATCAGAATCACTCAGCATATCCCGGACAAATGACTGATCTATCTTGAGTTTATCAACGGAAAGTCGCTTCAGATAGGACAAGCTTGAATATCCGGTTCCAAAATCGTCAATCGACAGTTTGATGCCTAATTCTTTCAAACCGTGTAAAGACTTGATAGTTGTTTCGACGTCCTGCAGCAGAATTGATTCAGTCAGCTCCAGTTCCAGAAGTTCTGGCCGCAAGCCGGAAACAGCAAGTGCATTACTGACGATTTTAAGTACATCGCCGCGTTTGAATTGCAAGGCCGAGAGGTTGACAGCTACCACTGGTGGCACAGGGTATTTATCCTGCCACGCCCTCGCGTGGCGACATGCTTCGTTGATGACCCATTCACCGATCTGAATAATATGGCCGCTGCGCTCGGCAAGCCCGATGAATTTGCCGGGTGCAATCAGTCCATCCATCGGATGTTGCCAGCGTATCAGCGCCTCCGCAGCGATGATTTTTCCGCTTTTGATATCAATCTGAGGTTGATAGTGAAGCACGAACTCATTATTGCGTACCGCGCTGGATAAGCCTCCGGTTAAACGGATTTGCTCAACCAGACCTGCATTCATATCCCGTGTAAAGAAGCGGTAAGTATTGCGCCCTGCTTCTTTTGCACTGTTTAAAGCGGTGTGAGAGTGTTTTAATAAGGTGTCGAAATCATCGCCATCGATAGGATAGAGTCCTATCCCAATTGAGCAAGACAAATTCACGACATCGTTATTGATGGTGAATGGTGTGGAAAATGCCTCGCAGATCGTATTGCCAACCTCTGCAATTCCCGGAACATCATATTTTCCCGTAAGCAGAATCACGAATTCGTCACCACTCAGACGACTCATCGTGGCTGTCGCCGGAATGCTATGCTGCAAACGGTTTGCCACTTCTAGCAGTATCTGGTCGCCAATACCGTAGCCCAGACTGTCATTGATTTGTTTAAAGTGATCAAGATCGAGATAGAGCATGTTGACCGTCATGTTTTCATTGTTGGCGACAATAACAGCATGATCAAAGCGATCGCGTAGTAACAAGCGGTTTGGCAGATTGGTCAAGGGATCGAAATTCGTCAGGAATTCCAGTTTCTCTCTGGTTTCTGCATTCTCTGCACGCGTGCGTAAGCTGACAATGCAATAAGCTATGTCGTCAACCAGTTCTTCCAGCAGCTGCACTTCTGCCGGATCAAAGGCATCTGCTTCACAAGAGTAAATATTCAAAGCGCCGAGAATTTTTGCATCACAGATCAGCGGTAAGGAAACACTGGACTGATAGCCGCGTTCTAACGCAGCTTTGCGCCACGGCGCCATACTGGCATTCGTCAGGATATTCTGAATAATATGTGGCGTACCTGTCCGGATTGCGGTACCAGTCGGGCCTTGCCCCTGTTGATTGTTACCCCACGAAATATTAATCGTTTCCAGATAGCCGCTTTCATAGCCAGCTTGCGCAACCGGGCGCACTGTTTTCGCCGGATCCTCTTCTGCATAGCCAACCCAGGCCATCAGATATCCACCATTATCTACGCACAAGCGGCAAATTTCGGACAACAGATGATGTTCGTTTTCACTACGTGATAGCGCGATATTACAGTCGCTGATGAGTCTTAGTGCTCGATTGAGTTTCTTTTGCTCCGCTTCGCTTTGTCTTAATTCACTCGTCATACTGCGTGCGATTGCCAATGCGCGGGAGCGTCCAGTGACCAACAGCCACACCACGATCGCTAAGAGTATGCTGGCGATACTTCCGGTGGCAGCAATGATATTTGCCCTATCACTTTTCAATCTAGCATCGAACGTTGGCAATGAACTAATGACGATGCTCCACTCGTGCCCGAATAGATTCAATACCTTCGTCGTACGAAAAGCAGAGTTATTGTTCTCTGTGATTTGTTTTGACTCGAACATCAACTGACTTTTGTCAATTGAATTGCCGTCATAGATGAGCAGATGAAAAGGCGAGCTGCTCTCGTCGAAACGATGACCGAGTATCCCTGTCATCAGATCATTCATGCGAAATGGCGCATACACCCAACCTTCAATATTCTCGTGCCGTTCTTCGATGTTGGCATGCTTGCTATGCAAGCGGTAAATGGGCATATACATGAGAAAGCCCGCCTGCACGTCCTGGTCAGTCTCCTGTACCAGTTTTACCCTACCTGAAATGATGGCTGTATTTTCCTCTGTTGCCTTATTCAGCGCAGCACGACGAACGGTTTCCGAGTACATGTCATAGCCGATTGCGCGTTGATTGCGCCAGTTGGGCGGCTGTAGATAAGTAATCGGAGCGTATATCTCGCGCTCACCTGATGGCCGGATATCGTATTCTTTTGATCCGGTCGCGCGCATGACGGCGATGTGCTCTGCTTTTTCTTTCGACTTAATAAAACGGGCAAACCCCACGCCCTGAATGCCCGGAAATTTATCTTCAAACTTCAGCGTCTCTACGTAACGGCTGAATTCAGCCTGAGTGACTTTATGGGAGGCAGTAAACAGACCTGCCACACCTTCCAGAACCTGTTCATAGTTTTGTAATCGTCGGTTGATATTGTCAATGATCTCATTTGATCTGTATTCGAACTCATCGTGCAGCGCCTGACGATTCGCCTCACGTGGAGTATCCTGCAGTGCATAAGTAAGCGCCAATCCAAAAATCAGAATGACCCATGGAATGAACAGGAAACTGCTGGGGAGGTTTTCTTTTTTTAACATGGGCAAAAAAATGACGATCAGTCGTTCTAAACACGATTGCTAACGGCGCTAACTGAGAAATCCTCGTAGATTTTATTGATCTTATGTAATTGATCTTATATATCAAACAATCTAATGCAAACCATAGCTGACAGACTTCAGTATGGTCAACCGCTTTCCTGCAGCATCGTCTTTTTTTTGTTATTCCAAGAACGGACAAGATCGAGTCCGGTTTTTAATCATACGCAATATGATCATGCGCAATAAATAGAAACAGATGTTGCTAAGTGCGCTATTTCGACATTATTTACTTTCCCGAAATGATAAACTCTCACTCTATCGACATTGCGCGTTATTCCCGCTTTCTGATCCAGATCAACTATCAACGCTGCCAGTAATAATTAAAACAATTAAACAATCGTCGTCACCACTTCTGAATACTTATGCCTTCGTCTAGCAGCACCCTTGTAAGCTCATCCGATAGCGGAATTTTGTATGGACAGTCTCAACCCGATCTGATTCGTAAAGAAATTCTTGCTGACATTCTGGAGGCTAGCGCCTCTCTTTATCCAGACAAAACGGCACTGATTTTTGAAGATCGTTCACTAACATATGGTGAGTTAAATCTGGCTGCCGACCGTGTAGCTTCATTTCTGATTGCATCCGGAGTCGGCCCCGGGCAAATCGTGGGCTTGTGGTTGCCGCGTGGCATTGATTTGCTGGTGATGCAGGCGGGTATTGCGAAAACAGGCGCAGCCTGGTTGCCTTTTGATGCTGACACACCCGTTGACCGTATTGCCGTTTGTCTGGCAGACGCGAACGCCATTGGTATTCTGAGTTGTGCCGAGTTTGAAGCGCAGTTGCATTCATCGCGTCATCAGGTCTGGATCGCAGAAACTGCGGCGGCACATCAGCCAGAAACATGGTTGCGACGTCGCGCCAGTGAATCAGATTATCCTGCCTATGTGATCTATACCTCAGGCTCGACGGGAAAACCCAAAGGCATCTTGGTCAGTCAGGCCAGCATCTGCCATTTTTTACGCAGTGAAAATCAGGTGTTAGGAATCCAATCGACTGATCGCGTCTATCAGGGTTTTTCAGTAGCCTTCGATATGTCATTCGAAGAAATCTGGATCAGTTACCTGGTTGGTGCAACCTTATGGATAGCACCGAAAGCGATTACGGCAGATCCGGATCTTTTGCCTGTCGCGCTTGCAGAAAATAACATTACCGTATTACATGCCGTCCCCACCCTGCTCGCTTTATTTTCGCAGGATGTTGCCAGCCTGCGTCTGATTAATCTTGGTGGCGAAATGTGCCCGGAAGCACTGGTCAATCGCTGGAGCAAGCCGGGGCGGCAGATGTTCAATACCTATGGGCCAACGGAGGCGACGGTATCTGCCAGTCTTGCGCCTTTACAGCCACAGCAAGCCGTGACGATAGGCAAACCGTTGCCGAATTATTCGCTGATGGTGATTGCGACTGATATTGAACATGGTTTGCGCTTATTGCCGTGGGGCGAAACTGGTGAGCTATGTATTTCGGGACCGGGCGTTGCAACCGGTTATCTGGGACGTCCCGATTTAACGGCAGAAAAATTTCTGCCGAATCCGTGGGCCAGACAAGCAAACGAAGCACGTTTATACAGAACCGGCGATCTTGCCTGCATACAGCCAGATGGCAGCGTGGTCTGTCTTGGACGTGCCGATGATCAGGTGAAGATTCGTGGTTTCCGGGTTGAGTTGGGGGAAATTGAAACCGTTTTGGCCCAGCAAGCCGGTGTTGGTACCGTGGCCGTGGTCTTGCGTCAGGATCAGGGTATAGACCAGATCGTCGCTTTCATCGTTCGCGAAGACAATCATGCAGAAAATACGGTTGCACCGATGGCGACGCAATCCAACGCTGAATTTGGTGCAGGCTTACGGGGCATACTCAGCGCGCTTCTGCCACCGTATATGGTGCCGTCGCGCTTTGAATTTATGAATGAAGTTCCGCGCCTGACCTCGGGAAAAATCGACCGCAACGAATTAAAACGATGTGACTTACAAGCCGTAGTCGCATCCGGCGAATCGGACGTCGCGGAGTCCGCAACTGAGGAAGTGTTGTTCAGTGCGCTGGCAAGCTTATTCCCCGGACAGACGATACGGCGCAATGCTGATTTTTTCAATGATCTTGGCGGCCATTCGCTGATGGCGGCAAAACTGGTTTCTGTATTACGAAAACATCCCCGGTTTGCGTATTTTAAGATTGCCGACATATATCAGAAACGTAGTGTGCAAGGTATTTCTGAGGTATTGGAGGCGGCTGGCCTGCTGCAGGATGCGACCCTCGCTGATGCTCAGGAAACCTGGAACCCGGCACCTGCCTGGAAACGCTGGATCTGCGGCGCGGCGCAGGCAGCCACGGTGCCGTGGCTGGTGGCGATGCGCATGGTGCAATGGCTGACGCCATTTTTTGCTTACCATTTTTTTACCGGCGACCCCGGCGACTCGATTACCCGCGCAGTGCTGTTATCTGTGGGCGTATTTTTGTTACTGACGGTAGCTGAATTCGCGATTGCGATTATCGGGAAATGGCTGATCGCCGGTCGGCTGAAAGCCGGACGTTATCCGCTGTGGGGCGTGACGTATTTCCGTTGGTGGTTGGCAGACCGGCTGGTCGATGCCGCGCCAGTCTATATGCTGAGCGGTTCTGCATTGTATTCGTGGTGGTTACGTGCACTCGGCGCGAAGATAGGCCGCGATGTCATGATAGGTTCAATTACCTTGCGCGCGCCGGATCTACTGTCCATCGGGGATGGTGCCAGCATAGGCAATGCAACGAATCTGGAAAACGTCCGTGTTCAGCATGGTGAACTTCTGATCGGCAGTATTAACATTGCCAAAGATGCTTACGTCGGTTCGTATTGCGTACTCGAAGGAAATGTCACGCTG
Source organism: Undibacterium sp. FT79W (assembly GCF_014284215.1). Classification (NCBI taxonomy): domain Bacteria; kingdom Pseudomonadati; phylum Pseudomonadota; class Betaproteobacteria; order Burkholderiales; family Oxalobacteraceae; genus Undibacterium; species Undibacterium sp. FT79W. Next base: position 10,361 of record NZ_JACOGB010000002.1, read on the forward strand.
GAAGAAGGCGCGCATCTGGAAGGCCAATCAGCATTGGCGGAAGGTCAGACTATTCCACGGGATCGTATCTGGAAAGGATCACCGGCAAAAGACATCGGCGCATTTGATGCCAATGCTTATCCGGCAAGGCCAGCTTACAGTAAGCTACGCGCAATCGGCGAAAATACATTCTTCGTCGTGGGCTCGCTGTTTATCAGCGCGCTGTTTTTTATGCCGGTCTTCCCCAGTTTTGTGACGATAGACTGGTTCGATAATGCGGATAATTTCCCATGGCTGCAAACCAATTCCGTTCCTTTGCAACTGGCCAAATATTTCATACTCGCGTTTCCGGCGACAGCTGTTCTGATCGTTTGCACAGCCCTGCTTTCTGCTGGCATACGCTGGAGCATTTTGCCGAAGTTAACACCCGGTAGTTATGCGGTACATGGCAACATCTATTGCGGCAAGTGGCTGGTCAATCAAATTCAGGAATCGAGTCTGAATGTGCTGCATGGCGTGTATGCGACAGTATATGCGCCGTTCTGGTACCGGATGCTGGGTGCCAAAGTCGGCAAAGGCGCTGAAATTTCGACGGCATTGGGCGTGGTGCCGGACATGCTGACACTGGGCGATGAAACCTTTATCGCCGACGCCGTATTACTCGGCGATGAGCAGATAGATCGTGGCTGGATGACCATGCACCCAACCGTCATTTCCCGGCGTAGTTTTGTCGGCAATGGCGCCTACATCCCGGATGGAACAGTATTGCCCGAAAATGTGCTGATAGGCGTGCATACCTGCGCACCAGACAATGCGCAAATGAAAAATGGCGATACCTGGCTGGGTTCGCCACCGATCAATTTGCCAGCACGTGAAGAGGTCAAAGGTTTCCCTGAAAGTCTAACGTTCAAACCTTCAGTGATGCGACGCATAGGACGCACGCTGGTCGAAACTTTCCGGATTATTGCGCCCCATGCGATGGTCATTGCCGTTGGTTACACCGTCGTTCTTGATCTGATGCCGCTGGCGGGAGAAGACCGTTGGGCTGAAGTGCTGTACTACCTGGTCGCGGCAGGTTTGCTGTATGGGATAGGCAGCTTTGTCTTTGTACTGGTACTGAAATGGCTGCTGATTTTCCGCTACAAGAAAGCCAGCGTACCCATGTGGACGCCATTTGTCTGGTTATCGGAAGGCATTACCAATTTATACGAAGGGATTGCTGTGCCGAATTTCATGCGTTATCTGCGTGGTACACCGTGGTTACCGCTGGCATTCAATCTGCTCGGCTGCAAAATTGGGCGCGGTGTGTATATGGACACCACGGATATTACTGAATTTGATTGCGTCAGCATTGGCGAGCACAGCGAAATCAATGCCCTCGCCTGCCCGCAAACTCATTTGTTTGAAGATCGCGTCATGAAAATTGATCACGTCAACATCGGTGAACGCGTTTACATGGGGCCGCGCAGTGCCGTGTTGTACAGCGCAGTTGTCGGTAATGATGCAAGCCTGGGGGCGCTGACGCTAGTCATGAAAGGGGAATTTATGCCTGCGAATTCGCATTGGCGCGGTTGCCCAGCTGCGATGACGGGTAAATAAGTACGAATGAGACAGACATGCAAGGCGTAAGTCTGCCAGCTTTTTCGGTATTTGACTGGGAAGCACAATGCCTGTCTGCTCTGGACTATTTCAGTCAACAGTCCAATGTTGTGATATGCCTGTCTTTCCCGCAAAATCTTCAACGCGAAACTGCCAGGCAACAACTGCATCTCGCCATCACTGAATTATTGATGCAGGCATTTTCTTGTACAGCGGAACAGATACGACTGATCCGTGTCGCAGGTAGCAGGCTGCAATGCTTCATCGCCACACAAGAAATTTTTATTTCCGTCAGCCATGAGCCTGGTTTATCGGTAGCCGCCATCAGTCAGAAACAACTGCCGGGTATCGATCTGATGGCAGTAAAGGCTATGGATGACTGGCAGGATGTTGCCGATATCTATTTCAGCCCTCAGCAAATCGCAGCACTACAACAGGCGCAAGACGATGAACGCGCAGCGCTGTTTGCGCAGTACTGGACGATGATGGAAGCACGTTTTAAATGTGCGGGCATTGCCATGACGGAGTACGACGAACACGTTCAGCAACAGATGGCATCGGCTTTAAAAGACTCCTGCAGCTACGCACTGACGTTGCCCGCTGGCTATATCGGCACTCTGATACTGCGACCCTGATCATTCCCCAGCCTTACCTGCAAGGCTATTGCTCAGACTGTTGCGCTTGCTGATGCTGCTGCCCTATGGCATGCGCAAGCAATAACAAAAATAGCAAAATCAGGCGTGCATATTGCGAAGCATAAGGCGCGAATCCTCAGCGCTTACCAGTTTGCCTTGGATAAAATAATCAGCCATTTCTTGCAGAACAAAATTTCCAGATGCCCGGCCTGTATGCCTGTGGAACAATCCAATACGGGATTGACGTAATACGCACGTTGTCTGTAATCGCGGCAGACAAATATCTCGCGACGACCTAAGCGCAGTAAAAAAGAAGTTGGCGACAATTGCAGACTGAAACGCGTATCAAAAGACTGATCGAGGTATGCCATAAATGAATCTCCGGGTTGGTTATAAAGGCAGTTCATACTTTTTCTCTGACACTTGAAACACAGAGCATTTCCGGTCACTACAGAAAAATGCGAACTTCCCTGATACAAAAAGATCGTGAAGGACATCATCGAGTGCATCGTTCAGTGAGGCTTTCATCCATCACTGACTCATCGTTTGTCCATGGAAAGTACTTTAACATAAAATGCTGTATATGCAATCAGTATATTTAAAAGTGTCGCAAACTTTCCACTACTGAGAAATCTGCATATCCCCGCAAAGCATTATCTGGCTTCACTTTCCAGCAATATTAGGGGTCGAGCCGAGATAAGGGTAAAAATAGCCCATAACACTTTTAGTTATAAAAATCATGCTTTTAATAACTAAAATTAGAAAATGTGGAAGAAGGGACTGGATTCCGGTTATTTTCGCCAAAAACGCTGCTTATTTCATTACTGTAGTTGTGCAACTAATCTTTCAACTCAATACCAAAATTTTTCCATAAAAATTTATAAATATTACGTCGATCGTTTAATGAAATATGCGAGGTAGACTCTAAATCGGATTTTTTATAAGCTAGCAAATGCCTTAACTTCGAAACACCAAGTCCTGCTAACGTTTCCCTCAAGATGCGAGCATCTCTTCCGAAGTCGGTTGTTTTTTGGAGGTCGGCTTCTGGATCCGGTGCAGAGATAGCACGAGGATGTTTCTGTTTGTAGGCATCCATAACTCTCTCCTCTCGAATCTCCTTTCCGCGCTCATCAAGGATTATTCTCAGCTTTCGAATGCTATTTTCGTCATTCCAATCGACAGAAAATGCTCGGATGTCTTCATTTGGCATTTTTTTATTGAGTTACTTAAATAGATAGATTGTAGCTGAGGAGTTCTTGAGGGTTGGCCGGGATTCAGGAATTTTTCGCCAAAAAGTGAGCTAAGTATTTGATATTATTTAGTTAATTTGCATTAAAAGTTGTTGGCAGTTTTTGCATCGATATTTTTGGTGAGTGGTTATCTAGCTATCTGAGGGCCGGCCGGAATTAAGCTAAATGAGTTCCGCAAACACCAATTTTTGTACCTGTCAAAGGGTAGTTATGCCTCTGCGGCTCCCGCCGTCGCTATTCTATAAGCGCAACAGATTTCACCTGCACCCACACTGGTTGACCGGAAGCTATACCGAGCAATGCCGCTGCTCGCCTGGTCAGGCGCGACAGTAATACGACGTTTCCTAGCAATAGACTTAGATCCCGAGGTATCAACTCGCGCTTCAGAAAAAGTAGCACGAAGAATGCTTCCACATCTGTTCCTGAGCTGGGCTAATATATATTTATCCTGCATGATTGCTTGTTTTTAAGTGAAATTTAGCGTCACTACCAAGATTTCGGCATTTTGGGGTGTTTTTGGGGAGGCCTTATTTAGATGCCTCCTTTGTTTTTAATTTTGTCATCTGTGAATTAACGTTTAGATATCAGGGCTGAGCGGCTGGCAAGCTGGCATAATGACAATGGAAGAATTCAATTGCCGCAAAATATCTAGGACCTGTCATGACCGACTCTCAACTAGTCTTCGTTGCATATTCATCTCGAGACAAAAATCTAACAACCGTAATAAAAGACGGCATAGCCAAGGCTTCGCCAAAACTCAATAACATTCGGTTTGAACCTTGGGAGTTCAACGACATCGCTGGCACACCGCTAATTTCCCCAATTATTGAAAAAATTGACCAATCAAGCTTTATCGTCGCAGATATCTCCTATCTAAATTCAAACGTCGTATACGAAATTGGTTATGCGATAGGAAAAAAGAAGCGAGTTTTCTTAATACGTCATACCGGAACCCTGGGGGACAAAGATCTTGCAAATCGCGTCGGCATATTCGATACGCTTGGGTACTCCGAATATTCGGACGCCGATGCTCTATCCTACCGACTCACTGGCTACATCGATCCAAAGCCGTTGCAAATATTGGAGGGGATCGACAATAAGGCACCTGCATACGTGGTTGAACCCCCACATAAAGGGGACGCGGCGACCATGATGACTTCGCGACTGAAGAAAACTCGCTATAGATATCGGAGTTTTAACCCCAGTGAAGACTCCCGCCTCTCTGCTACAGATGCCATTAAACAAGTATCTAGTTCAGCTGGTGTGCTGGTTTCTTTTGAGCCGGATAGCAAGGAATGGGCCGTCATTCATAACCTCAGAACCATGTTCGTGGCGGGCCTGGCAGATGGAATGGATAAACCTTGTCTGATTTTGGCTCCAAACGGATTCCAGGCTCCGCTTGATGTGCGAGATGACGTGAAGCACTACGCACATCCCGATGACATTGCCGAACATGTTGCATCCTTTGCTTTGGAGCTAACTGATTACTTGCAACTTGTGGAACCCCCTTTAAAGGTCTCCCATAATTCTTTACAAAATATGGCATTCGGCGACCCAACGGCAGAAAACGAAATGACCACGTTGAGCGCCTACTATATGCAGACCGAGCAGTTCACTCGGGCTGTGCGCGGAGAAGTAAACCTCGTTGTCGGGCGAAAGGGGGCAGGTAAGACAGCTTTGTTTTTGCAGTTACGCGTCGAATACGAGCTGACAAGCGAAACGTAATGGTCGATCTGAAACCAGAAGGCTATCAACTTATAAAATTGAAAGAAGATTTACTTTCCTATCTCACCGAAGGATCGCGGCAGCATTTGATAACGGCTTTTTGGGAATACCTTTTACTACTTGAAGTCACGTACAAGGTTTTGGAAAAAGATCGGACGACTCATAAACACAATCACGAGATATATGAAAAATATCTTGATCTTGAGGCTAGCTATAAGGTGGAAAATTTTTCTACCGAAGGCGATTTTTCCGAGCGCCTACTTGTTTTATCTAATCGAATAGCCTCCTCGTATCGAGCGCGTTTTGGTGAGTCGTCAGATGTCAAGCTAACGGTTGATGATGTGACGTCTTTGGTACACGCCCACGACATTCGATCATTACGACAAAAATTGTCCGACTATCTGAGCACAAAGCAATCTGTTTGGATATTGTTTGACAATCTTGATAAGGGTTGGAATACGGGTGGTGTCGATGAAATCGACATTATTGTTCTGCGTTGTCTCGTGGAGGCTGGGAGAAAAATTGAACGAGAGATGCGAAAGCACGAACACAAATTGTACTGCGTCATTTTCGTGCGAAATGATGTGTACGAATTGTTGATGAAAGGCAGCGCCGACTATGGCAAAGACATGCGCGCTGTTTTGGATTGGACTGATCCCGACATGCTGCGGGAAATGCTAAGGTTACGATTGGTGTCGGGCATGGATGGAGTCGAGTCAAACGTAACTTTCGAAAAAATATGGCGCGATATCTGTATATCTCATTATCGCGGAGAGGACACCTCTGCTTATTTTATTGAGCGATCCCTTATGCGCCCAAGAAACGTATTAAAGATTTTTGCCCATAGTAAAGGTTTCGCGATTAACTTTAACCACAGTAAGATTGAGGAAAGTGATATAGAAAAAGGCGTCAAAGCCTTTTCCCAGGATTTGCTCATCGAGTTAGACCATGAATTGTCTGATGTTTGCCCGGATGTTCCCGATTTGCTATATCACTTCATTGATCAGCCAAGCGAGGTGAGCAAGCACGAGCTAAATGCAACGCTTGCTAACGGTGGCGTGAGCGCAGATCAAGTAGAGAATATCTTCGGCTTTTTGCTCTACTACGGAGTGATTGGTCTTAAAACCGAGACCGGAGTTCAATACATTTTCGATGTTAACTATGATTCAAAAATATTAACTACGCGGGCGCAGCGCTTGGGTGAAAACGCCCGTTATGTATTTAACCCTGCATTTTGGGATGCTTTGGGCATTACGGACCAGTCATCACAATAGAAAGGCAGACGGATAAATTGCAAATTACGTAGACGAGCTCAATGCCCCTCAATAGGCTAGTCACTTGAATGAACACGCCGACTCCCCATTTGCATCGAAACTTACCACTAAGGTATGATCATTAATGTTTGCTATAGTGTGACGAATCGCAGACTCGTTTCAAGCTTCGCACTACCTATGAGCAAACTCGATCAGTACGTTCACGCGGCGACCCGGGACAACACACGTAACAGCTACCAATCTGCCGTGCGCCATTTTGAGGTCGAATGGGGTGGCTTTCTGCCGGCAACGGCAGACAGTGTGGCGCGCTATCTGGCCGATCATGCCGAGTCGCTTTCCATCAATACACTGCGTCAACGTCTTGCGGCACTCGCACAGTGGCATATCACCCAGGGATTCCCGGATCCCACCAAGGCTCCTATTGTGCGTAAAGTATTTCGCGGTATTCAGGCGCTGCATCCCGCACAAGGAAAACGCGCCAAACCGATGCAAATGGAGCAATTAGCTCAAGTCGTACTCTGGCTGGACCAGTCCATCGAGACGTCGCACCTAACCGGAAAGCATGCCGACGAACTACGCCATGTCCGGAATAAAGCGATTTTATTGCTGGGTTTCTGGCGCGGTTTTCGCGGTGACGAACTCACACGACTACAGATCGAGCACGTCGACGTCGTGTCCGGGGAAGGAATGAGTTGCTATTTTCCGCAAACGAAAGCTGACCGGCAATTCAAGGGCAGCAGCTTCAAGGCACCGGCATCGTCCCAATTATGCCCAGTGTCGGCTTATCTGGATTGGATTGAGTTGGCCGGTCTGCAGGCCGGACCGGTATTTCGCGCGATTGATCGCTGGGGTCATGTCAGCCAGGACGGATTACATGCGGACAGCCTGATCCCTTTGCTACGATCGCTGTTTCAAGAATCTGGCGTCGAATCGACAATGCAATATAGCGCACACTCCTTGCGGCGTGGATTCGCGAATTGGGCGACGGCCAATGGCTGGGATATCAAAACCTTGATGGAGTACGTGGGCTGGAAAAATGTGCAATCGGCCATGCGTTATGTCGAGAGTGCCGACCCGTTTTCCAAGACCAGAATCAATACCATGCTTGCCTCCGGGGCTAAGGCGCTACAGGTTAAATCCGAATAGGTTATCGAGATAAATTCCAGCTTAGCACAAACAGCAAATAACTTATAAAAAAACGCTTGCAGGCACGTGAAAACGATCAGCCAGCGCCTTCATTTGGCGCACGTTTAAATCACGGATGCCGCGCAAAACTTCCGATACAACGCCCTGGCTACCCAGTTCCGGTAAATCTGATTGGGTAAGCTGATGTTGTGTCATCAGAAATTTCAGTGTCGCCACGGGCGAGACCGACTGTACAGCGGGCTGCATGTCTTCATAATCTGCGATTAACGAACCCAGACTATTGACCAGCTCGGCTAACGGAGACTTTTCATCTGCACCGCCGGCATCCATCAACTGATTCAATGCAACAATCGCGTTCTCATAGTCGGCATCGTTGTGTATGGATTTCAGCGGCACAAACTCAGTCAATGCCTGGTAACGCTCGGAAATTTCCTTGACTGTGGAGCGATCAATTACGGCTTCCATTTATCGTACTCCTTATGTGTAAAAACCTGCCGAACAAACAGCTTCTGCGTATCAAAATGAATCGCGCTGACGATCCTATATTTGTTGCCGCCAATATCAAACACGTAATACGTCTCGACCTTATCGACTGCGTTAAATGTGGCTTTAATCTCTGCAAAATTAGCAAATGGCCGGGATTCAATGATTTTTCGCCAGGCCTGCAGCGGCTCATGCGACAGCGAATACGTGGCAGAAAAATCCGTTAGGGCTTTATTGGATATGACTCTCATGGGCTCAGTATATCTCAATTTGAGATTATTTAGCGATCATTTTCTTAATACTTTCGCTGCTATAACACTGAAAATTCATTAAATTAATTGCTGCACGGATCGCATTCGAACGTCAATCAGTCATTGTTATCTAATGGCATGAGCTCGGACAAGGGGCGTAAGCGCTCAGAAAATTCTGAAAATAGCCTGGAAAAATCTGAAAATTCAGAAACTAACTCCTCAGCCGCTTCCCATAGGGCCGTTTCCTGGGGTGGTACGGCCAAACGAGCACCATTTATCACAGTATGTGACATAGCGTGCAGGGCAATCAGATCGTCGCGAATGCCATTTACTCCCTCCAGGCGGACACGGATAGTGTCCAGTTGCTCAATCATTTCGAGGACATCCCCTGTGTCATAACTTTCTCTGAGCTGTTCTAATACGAGCGCATTCATGTCACCATATGGCGTAGGTATCACTTTCCCTTTTGGTACGGTCATTCAGCATTCCCCTCATTTCCCTTTTGCTTTGCATCGTCCGCGGCTTTGCGGAAAAGCGAATCGCGAATCCATTGCTCCGGCGCGCGTTTTAAATTGAGATGATAGTCACCAAATCGTTTGACGCCGCTGGTGATATACGGACTTAGGAAAGTCAGATCGTCCACATCAAATTTATGTCCTTCGGCAATCAAAGTTTGAATGACACGCATCATGTCGACGGTATTTTGCAAAATTACTGCAGCAGCGATCAGATCGTTATATCTCAGACGCTTTTGTTGTTCCTCGGGATCGTTTTGCGCGATGACGTCACCGCCAAATGAAAGCCACTTCGCAAAACCATTGTACGACTCCATCTTATTAGTCTCACCTGTAACTTCTTGCCGCATCTTGATATCCGAAATCCATTTCAACAAGAAGATTGTACGAACTGCACCGCCCATTTCACGCACGGCAGAGAATAATTTACTACGTCCATTTTTTGCGCTTAATTTCTTTAGTAATAAAGGCGAGGCGATACGACCCGCCTGAATTGACAGCGCAATACGCATCATGTTTTGCCATTCAGACTCAATGAGGTCCCAATTAGTTGTTGCAGTGAAAAGTCGGTCAATGTGCTTGTATCGAATTTTTTTCTCGGCGCGGTGAAGTTCTAGATCTTTCCAGTTACGAATCCTCGGCATCAAATTGATACCAAGTAAATAGGTGAAAGCAAAAACGGCCGCAGATTGCCCTTGCGTATCCGAATAAACGGTATCAGCTTCAACAGATAATTGCGCCTTTAACAACCCTTCAATAACGTAGATGGCTTCCCAAACGCCTGGGGCAATAAAATGGCGGAATACTGCGATATAGTTATTCGCCACATGGCGGTAAGCAACGGCCCCCATTTTCCGGTACCGAAAATGGAAACCGGCCAACAAATTTTCTTCGTAAAAATCGTATTGCGTACCGTCTGCGGCAACCGATTTACCGTCCCCCATAGTTTCGGAAGATCTAGGCGTAAATGAAGCTCATTCAAGTCGCGAATTGCGGCATCCAGATTCTCAACTGTCATATGGCGACGATTCACGAAAGAAAGCATATGGGTAGTGACGTCGCCGGCCAGATGTCTTGCGGCCTGATTGGGACCGAGATTACAGCCCATCGCAAAAATCGTAAGCAGATAGCGTTCGGCCGCACGCTTAAGTTTTGGGTCGCTACCGGAGATTGGGCCAAAGTGTCGGGTGAATTTCACCAGTGTTCGAGATTGGCAAGGACATCGAGCAAGTTCCTAGTCGGAAGCCGATTCATGATAGTACTTTGCAGAGCTATCGCGGACGAAGGAATTTCTTTCGCAACCACACGTTTGAGTATAGGCTCGCCATTCGAGCCTATAGACACGTCGCCATGGTGATCCGGGAAATTACGATCAACTTCTTCGGCCTTTTCTGTTAGTTTTTCCTTTAACATCGCGACGAAATCCTTCGCGTTATTCGGAAGTCCAACTTTTTCACAATAGGCTGGTAACAGCTTCTGGCATTCATCCCATGACAACAGCTGATCGCGATGGTCCGCAAACGTCTCAGAGCCAGCAACACACATGTCGCCTGAGCGCAGTTCGCTGGCCAAATGAGAAAAAACAGCGAGTTCCAGATAACGCCGATTAGTCGGCTCTCCTTCATCGTGCGGTCGTTTTACTAATTTTTGCCACCTATCCGAAGCAAAGGACATATCCACTTCGTCCTCCATCCAATCAGTTCTGCGAGATTCGTTTTCGAGGACAATATTGAGCGCATCTGTTAGTGCGCGATTTTGTGTTGCGGCTTTGAACTCCAAAACGCGGGCAATGCGAAAAATTACAGCACGATGGCTAGTGAATGGTTTCCATAAAAGGGGTAAATGGTTTTTGCCACTCCATACGCGAATTGCTGCACATTCTTCTCTCAGTCGCTCCAGATCGCCGCCGGGAGCTAAGAGTTTCCGGATTTCCAATCCGGTTTTTTGATCATCAAGATCCTCGACCAAAATATCAAGAACACCGTCAAGTTTAGCGACCAGGCGTTCTGACAATGCTCTTTGTTTCAATTGGATAGAGGCCAATTCCTCTTTAGCTTTTTTATGAATGACGGCCATCCGGCGTATAAACATTTCAGCCAAATCATCTCGTGCCCGAACCCGCATATTGCGAACGAGTGGATAAGCGTGTAGCGCTTCTCCAAGTTCAGATCTTTTAGTTCTGCGGCATCAAGTGCCATTGCCTGACTGGAAAAATGCCTTAATTTTGATATCGGAATTCCCTCAAGAGGTTTATCCACGTCGATGATAGATTCCAACCAGATTAACTGATCCAGAACATTTTCTAAGTGCTTCTTAGATGCACGTTTAGCACTTCGTTTAATCTGATGAAACTGTGTCTGTCGTTGTGCAAAATCAGTAATTAACAGGTTGTCCAAGAAGTCCTTTTGTTCTTGGTTGAGACGCTTAGCAACTCGTCGAAATACTTGATCTTGAATAGTTGTATGTACTTGTTCCGCAATCTTATCCAGCGTACTAAACGCAGGTAATTCGTAATGGAGTCCGATCAACTCTTCAACCGTCGCATTGATAATATCGGTGCGCATGTCAGCGACCTGCGCAGCTTCCCGCGCGATACGTATTGCTAACTTCCTGGCTTCTGCGCCTTCAAATGTAGCAATGCCCAAGTATTTGCGTATTGCTGCGTGATGCCGGTATAGCGTGGTTGTGCTTTTATAGTGAATATTAGAGGCAGTCGGAAAACCGCGGACAGTAGCAATATGAGAAATAATTTCGGCTGGAATTTCATCTATCTGGGGAAAGTAGTGAAGCTGCTCAAAACATTTAAGGAGCACCAAAACACTGAGCTGGCTGCCCTGGCCTCGGGCTAAGGTAGCGACCCATTCGATTTCTTCTGCCGAAGGTGTGTAGTATGTTTGAATGTCCCGGCTTGGAAGCACGGTCGGGAAACGAGGGTACGCGGTACGTTCAATCGATGCCATTCATGCCTCCAATATTTGGAATGGCAAATATTATAACTACGTCGAACTAAAAATATATATTGTCCTTGGTGTATTTATCTCAAATTTTTCCAAGCTTCACTAATTCAAATTATTGAGATATTTTTAAAACATTATAACCAAAAGTATTATGGGCTATTTTTACCCGTATCTCGGCTCAACCCCAGATACTGATCCGCCTCCTGGCACTTGAACAGTACACTGCGGACTGTCCGGATATTTCCCACACCTTCCCGTGCAATGCCAAGACGTTCGCGAATGGGACTGTCGGCGCCATCTGTTGCTATCATGTAATCGGCTGAGATTGCATAATCTCGACCAGCATTTCGATCCCGTAACTGCACGACAATACTATCGCCACGATCCTCGAAATGTAGCAACTCAGTGCTGTAGCGAAGATCTGCACCGAACTCTAGCGCTGCCATGCGCAGGATAGGTTCAAGTTTGTCCTGCGCAATGGCCGCTCCCGTATTGGGTGACAGGCCAGTATTGTGCGTGTCGGCTTCGCCGGGCGTCCAAGCCTGTTCACCTTGCCATTCGCCAGCAAGACTTGATGCCTTAACGCGGCGTAAGCGGAAATTTTGAGGTGTTTGGGGTATACGGTCGGCAATACCAACCATGCGGTAGTGCTCCAGCGTGGTTTCGGTATAACCCATGGCACGCGGATGAGTGGAGCTGCCGGAGTGCTTTTCTACTAAGATATGAGGTATTCCGCGCCAAGCGAGAAAGACAGATGCAGATAAACCAACAAGGCTACCACCAACGATGAGAACAGGAGTAAGTGACATGATTCGTCCTTAATATTTGGCCATTGAATTAGCCATAAACAGAATTAGGACGTGTGCTTACCGTGAAGAAAACTTTGGATGGAAAACGGGATTTACCGTTTCGTTTGTCGATCAAAGGCTCCACGAGAAATCGGCGCACGTCCGCTCTCGCCGTGGTCATCCGAAACAATTTCAGATGCATTTGGCGTCCCATGGTTGGACGCTGACCGGGGCTCACCACGCCAGTCCACCTTTTTCGACAGCGGAGATTTTATCACACACACTAACATGTCGATAAGGGCAATACTCCAGGCGTTGCATGGTTCGAAAATCGCGTATTTTAGAAAATCTCGACTACCTATCTAAGTGAGCCCAAAGATCAGAATTATTAAATTAATGAATAATCGATATCTGTAAATTTGATTTTGAATATTTGCTGCAATGCGGTAAAGTCATTCCTGTCTCCTCCAACACCGTCAAGGTTTGGATTTTAGCCCGCTCGTAGCGGGCTATTTTTTTATCCGTCATTCATTTTTTTGAGAAGGAACTGATCGTCAATGATTTTTTGGGCGCCGCCTTAAAACAAGAAATCATACCGATGCATCACATTAGTGCTGTTTTTGTTTGGTCAGCGCTGTTTCTATCAGATCAATTTCATGCACCAACTGACGATGCAACACGTCATCCAGCTGCCTGTTTAAACGCAATTGATACAGTTGATCGCGCTCGGCACGTAAAGCTTCGATGCGCATCTGCCGTTCGACATCCAATTCCCGAATATGGTGTGACGAGCCATTCTGCCGCAACCCATGTGCCAAGCGGCGTCGATATAACTCAATTACGTGCATTGCGGCTTCCATTTGCACCAGGCTCTCAGGCTGATCATTGGGGATGCCACGATACAAATCTTCAACCCGGCGGATTGCAGCAGATGCCGCAGCATTACGTGCGACCGTTTCCTTATTAATCTGAGCCACAGGCTCGGAGAACTCAAAGCCGGCAGCCAGGATAGGCAATGCAATGCTGGCGACAATCAGCGATAGTAAAATAACGCCCATTGCGAGAAAAATCACCAGATCACGAGCCGGAAAATCGGTGCCATCTAACATGGTCAAGGGTAAAGTGAGAATACCCGCCAGGGTAATTGCCCCACGCACACCTGCAAACGCGGTAACCAGCAATAACCGTGGAAAAGACTTTTTATCTGCGACATTTCCCTTTTTGCCAAATAAAGTCAGTTTGAGCGAAGCCCAAACCCAGATTAAACGCAAAGTCGTCAGTGCAAAAGTAATGCAAACAATATACGCAGATAAATGTGCAAGGCTGGCGATACCGGTATCAATCGCAATTTCTTCTATGCTTTCGAGTATTCGCGGCAACTGCAAACCTAATAGCATAAACATGATGCCATTCAATATCATCTGCACCGTATCCCATACAGTGCGCCGTTGCATGCGGGTTGCCGCTAAAGTGTGCCCGGTCAGATCAGAGTAATGCATGGTAACTCCGGCGGTTACCGCAGCCAGAATTCCTGATGCATTCAGATGTTCGGCTGTCAGGTAAGCAGCGAACGGGATCAGCAAGCTAATCATAATCTGTACACCCGGTTCTTCTCCGGTTTGCCGTATCAGCCAGCGATTTGCCAGATTAATGGTGTAGGTCAGCACAATTCCTATCAAAGCACCGCCGCCAGCCACCAGCATGAAAGTCCAGGATGCTTTGGCGAGGGAGAAATTTCCGGTTAATGCTGCCAAGACAGCAAAACGAAAACAGACAAGACCAGACGCATCATTTAACAGCGACTCACCTTCAAGAATGTGCATCAGCCTCGGTGGAATCGGTGTTTTGGCGGCTATTGCAGAAACAGCGACCGGATCAGTTGGCGATAAAATTGCTGCCAGGGCGAATGCTACCGGTAACGGAATCGCTGGAATCAGCCAGTCGATCAGAAACCCCATACCAACAACAGTAAAAATGACCAAGCCGATGGCCAGCATCAGTATGGGCTTCATATCGAGAAAAAAGGCTTCTTTCGGTATGCGCCAGCCATCCAAAAATAGTAAAGGGGGAATAAATAACAGAAAAAAAATGGCTGGATCTAGCGAGACATCAAACGGGGAAAAAGAAGCAATAATGGCGCCGGTTGCAATCTGAATCAGTGGCAATGGCAGTGCGACCGGAGACAATCTGACAATAAAGCCGCTCACAGTAACAGCAAGCAGCAGAATCAAAACCATTGTTATTATTTGCATCGTTCTACCGGAAAAATTGCTTTCCAGACCAAGAAAGCATCTCAATTATCATAGCAGAAGAGTTACAGCTATTTACCGCTTATCTCGGTAATTCCTATGATTCACGAGAAAATCATCAATGTCTTACCTTGTTATCGGATCAGAACGCCACTATGGCGTCAGCGATTTGTCATTGAGTTTATTTCTTTTGACGCAACAGACTATGCATGGCGTTTTCTTTGAATTGATCTGCATCCTCAATATAACCCTGAACAGTCCCGTCGAAACGCCAACCACCTTGGCGCTTGATATCCCGGAAGCTTGCACCGGCACGGTAAGCACTGGTAGCCATGCCGCGCCGCAAGCTATGACTGCTGAATTCCGGGACATAATCCAAACCCGCTGCAGTCGCGCATTCAGTCAGTATTTTATTCACGCTGTTCGCATGCAAAGCCTGTTCGCCGACATACTTCCACTGATCTATCCGCCTGAAGATTGCACCGGTATAAACACCCGAAACGCTAAGCCATCGTTTCAACGCCGTCGCCGGACAACAACTGCTATCGCCATAAGGAATTGCTTTTACGATTCCCTCCCCCGCCTGATCAGTTTTTGATCGCGGCAGCAGCAGGGTAATTCCCTCTGCTTCCCATTTCACGTCCTCACATCGCAAACTCACCAATTCAGAGCGACGAAAACCTCCGAAAAAGCCTATTTGCAGCAAAGCACTGTTCCTTATTGCTCTTATATCGCTCTGTTCAGAGAGATAAAGCACAATGCGCTC
Source organism: Undibacterium sp. FT79W (assembly GCF_014284215.1). Classification (NCBI taxonomy): domain Bacteria; kingdom Pseudomonadati; phylum Pseudomonadota; class Betaproteobacteria; order Burkholderiales; family Oxalobacteraceae; genus Undibacterium; species Undibacterium sp. FT79W. Next base: position 25,978 of record NZ_JACOGB010000002.1, read on the forward strand.
CAGCTCTTCGATAGCTAATGCCCTCGCCTTTTTTTTAGGTTTCGCATGGACTCGCGTAATGCCAGTCAGGATTTTTCGTACGTTAGGATGAGTGCAGGGATCAGGGAAGCCCTGGTGCTTATGCCATTGAGATAACGCCGTAATTCGTAAAGATAGCGTGCGAGGATTAAGTTTCCCGGCATGTTCTGCCATATAACGAACCAGGCTGGCCTCATCGGTGGGTAACAGTCCGCCCCACTCCAAAAAATGTCTGATGGCCGACCGATACGCCCGGCGGGTGTTCTCAGACGTTGCTGCCGCGAGAAATACAGCCAGTTGCTTTGCAGAGGTAGTCAAAGATCCATTTTGCGAACCAGGCAGCAACACTGCCCGCGTACTCCTGCCTGACTCAGAAATGTTATCTGTTAGTTGGATTGACTCTGGCAGTGAATTCATATTTCGTAACAGGCAACGGGGAAAACTGGATTAAATTTATATATAACATTCGATAATATACATTATCAACACCTATATTTCCAATAAATAAAAATAACTTTTTTAGTTTTTATCGTAATATTACGTATTATGTAATTTATTATCTTATTGAGGTGAGTGATGGCAAGAGCAGGCATTCTTTATTCTGACGTTGCACGAGCCGCCACTGAACTTGCGGCAAAAGGAGAAGCCGCTACCGTAGATAATGTGCGAAAGATGATGGGCGACACAGGGAGCAAAAGTACCATTGCCCCCATGCTTAAACGATGGAAAGAGGAACATCAGGACGAAGCTCAGGCAGCCAAATCTGGCCTGCCCGAATCCATTCTGAATGCGGTACGTGGAGTTTACGCGTTGCTGCAAAGCGACTGCGAGAACAAGATTATTGCTCTGACCGCAGAGCACGATGCATTGGTTCAGGCCGCAAAGACCCAGCAGGCAACGCTTAGCGACCTCATAGAGTCTCTCACTACAAGCAAAATCACTCTTGAGGCACAACTGGCAGCAACGCAGGAAAAGCTGGAGTCAATCGAAGAGAAATATTCAACTCTTCAATTAAAATTCACTGGCATGCAAAGTGAAAAAGAAGGATTAACGCTGCGGCTTGACGACAGAAGTCAGGAAGTCAAAGAGTTAAAACAGAAAAATGAGGCAATGCGTCATCAGTTTGAACATTTCCAGACCGCAACAGCGAATCAACGCGCCGACGACAGAAGAGCTTACGAAGCTCGCATAACACAAATAGAAAGCGAGCTGCAGCTTGCCAGAAAAAATAATCAAACTTTGGAAAGCACTCAGACAAAGCAGGAAGCAGAGATTCAACAGTTGCTATTAATTAACGCTGAAATTGCCAACAATGCGCAAAAGCGTAAAGAAGATCTGGAAGCCCTTCAGATAAAGCATTATCAGACAGACTTTCTCTTGCAAGAAACGAAGCAAGAAAATCTCCTTCTCAAAAAGGATCTATCAGCAACTCAACTGGAATCACAACGTTTACAGACATCCACTGCCGTCTCTGCAAAGTTGCAAGACGTGCTGACTGAGCAACTGAAACAGTCTGAAATAAAAACAAGAAAGGTTGAAGAGGAAAAACAGGCGCTGATAATAGAGCTCATCAAAACCAGGGCAAATGATGTTACGCCCAACGAAAATCTTAACGACAACCCGGCACTTGAAAGCCAAAGCAAGCATCTCATACAAGACATCCCGACAACGAAGCCAGATCGCTGAAGCGGCTAATATTATCTGAAGATATTTAATTCAATTTAACCAAGTAAAATCAATCGCTTCACTTTCAATAGCAGGAAGAACGCGGAAGAATGATTGAATAGACTGCGATATTGATATATATTCTCATTATCATTTAGAGTTACTTCACATCAATTACCGTCTGGTGCCATGAGCAGTTTGCCTGTATCCCCCTCCCCGATCACCCTGAATCATCTTCGCGTCGGCGATGCCGCCATCGTGACTGATCTGTTCCAACCAGCCCAAAGCAATCTGATTCAGGCAACAGATATCATCCGCCGCTTGAAGGAATTGGGATTTATTCATGGGGAGAAGATCAAAATATTGCACAAAGGTTACTTTGGCGGCGAACCCATTGCGGTCCGGGTCGGAGAATCGACGTTTGCCCTCCGGAATTTTGAGGCAGCCTTGATAGGCGTCAGCAAAACGGAGGCAGCGTAATGACTGAACATCTCAAGCCACAGCGCATTGCATTAGTCGGCAACCCCAACTGCGGTAAAACTGCCTTATTTAACCGGCTGACTGGCGCAAGACAAAAAGTCGCCAATTACGCCGGTGTAACAATAGAACGCAAGGAAGGACACTTCACGGCACCAAATGGCCGTCACTGGAGTGTGCTTGACCTTCCGGGCACATATAGTCTGAATGCGATCACTCCCGATGAGAAAATCACAGAAGAAGTCGTCAAAGGTCAGCGCGCTAACGAAGCTTTGCCTGATGCCATTCTTTGCGTCGTGGATGCAACCAATCTCAAGCGGGGCCTGCGACTTGCCTTTGAACTTAAAGACCTCGGTTTACCACTGATTCTCGCTGTCAACATGATGGATCTGGCAAAAAAACGCCAGATTAATATAGATATCAATGCATTGGCATCGGCGCTGAATATTCCCGTTGTTGAGACGATTGCCGTTGAAACTGAAGGTGTTGACGCCTTGCTTCGTCAACTGGAAATACTTGCGCAATCATTAGATGGTACTGATAATGCCCCGCCCGCAGCGACTGCATTAACACGATCACCAGAAGAAATTCAACGTTCAGTGAATGCATTAATTGCCGCGTGCGTACAGCAAGTAAAAGATGCAGGCAAAGAAGAAGCCCCACTCAGTTACCGTATAGATCGATGGATATTACATCCGGTATTCGGCCCGCTGATTTTTGCCAGTCTCATGTTTTTGGTATTTCAGGCTGTGTTTGCCTGGGCGCAGTTACCGATGGAATTGATTAAGTCATCCATTGAAGGTTTGGGTAGCCTGGTTGAATCGGCCCTGCCAGCAGGCATATTGCAAGAACTGCTAGTCAAAGGTGTCATCGGCGGTGCCGGCAGCGTTCTGGTTTTCCTGCCACAGATTGTCATTCTGTTTTTCTTCATTCTCGTGATGGAAGACTCTGGCTATCTTCCCCGGGCAGCATTTTTGCTTGATAGAATTATGGGGAAAGTGGGCTTATCCGGTCGCGCGTTTATTCCTTTGTTGTCCAGTTTTGCTTGCGCGATCCCTGGCATCATGGCGACCCGCACGATTCAAAATCCACGTGATCGCCTGGTCACCATCATGATCGCCCCTCTGATGACATGTTCAGCGCGATTGCCAGTCTATGCTCTGATTATTGCGGCTTTTATTCCTGAAAAAACAGTCTTCGGCATATTGAGCCTACAAGGTTTAGTCTTGTTTGCCTTATATATTGCCGGCATTGTTTCTGCGATGCTGGTCGCTCTGTTTTTTAAATATCAATGGGGTAAAGCCGAGCTGCATTCACTTATGCTGGAGTTGCCCGATTATCGCCTGCCGAACACGCGCAATTTACTGTTAGGCTTGTGGGAGCGGGTAAAAATCTTTACCACCCGCGTCGGCACCATCATTCTGGCGTTAATGATTCTGTTGTGGTTTCTCAGCAGCTTCCCTGGTGCACCTGAAAATGCAACGCAACCACCGATTTATTACAGTATTGCTGGCCATCTCGGGCGCCTGCTTGAATTCGTTTTTGCCCCGATAGGATTTAACTGGCAAATTTGTATTGCACTGGTTCCGGGACTTGCCGCTCGTGAAGTCGCCGTTGCCGCACTTGGCACTGTCTATGCCCTGTCGCAATCCGGCGACGAGCTTAGCAGCATGCTGGAGCCGCTTATTGCGCAATCCTGGAGTCTGCCAACCGCCTTATCTTTATTGGCTTGGTATGTCTTCGCGCCGCAATGTATCGCAACCTTGAGTGTGGTAAAGCGTGAAACGAATACCTTGCGATATCCTGTATTGATGGCAGCGTATTTATTTGGCCTTGCCTATATTGCGTCTTTTATGACGTATCGATTGGCGCTATTCTTTACCGGGGCTTAATCATGTTACAAATGGCAATCACTTTTCTGATTTTATTCGCAGCGTTGATCTATCTCCTGCTGAAATGGATGCCAGCGTCTGTCAGAAAAAAAATACACGTCAAGCTGAGTGGTCGCCATCCCAAGCTCGCAAGTCACTTTGAAGGTGCGGCGAAAAGCTGCGCCAGTTCTTGCTCTTCATCGTGTCATAGTTGCGATGAAACATCGCAACCCACACAATTGAGCCAACACTCTAAACCTGTCATTCCTATCCATAAAATCTGACATTGTCAGGTGTTTTATCCGTTACCCCCTTCAATACCTGTAGCATCGACGGCAAGTGTGTTGTATTCTTTTGCTGAGTTCCAGATACTGATTCTGGTGTAACAATGATTTGGGGCCGATGCTCAATATGTTGAACAGCATTTACGATAAGACAGAAAAAGGGCGCGAGGAAATCGCTACCCGCAAACATCACTTGGCTAACCGTCTTCGCACATTGCTGGTCATGGTGGACGGAAAACAAAGCGCCACAGATCTATTGAAAAAAGTATCCGCATTAGGGTTTGATGAAAATAATGTACAGGAACTTTTAGATCAGGAATTTATCACCGTTGTCAGCAAAGCCGGGGAAATGCCCGTCGCTGCTGCGCCTGAAATTAATCTCGTCAGCGACTTACCTCCGCCCGTCGCTGTTGCGGTTGAAGAGATGAGCGAATCTGAACAATTTCGCGAGGTGTATACCTTCTTCAACGAAACGATTAAAAGTGTTCTTGGATTGCGCGGGTTCACCTTACAGATGAAGGTTGAGCGTGCAAGTACATTGGATGATTTCAAGAAGTTACGGCAGCCTTATCTGGAAGCGGTGCTGAAATCAAAAGGAAGGGAAATGGCGCGCAGCTTGCGGGACAGACTCGATTATCTGCTATACAAAGGTGAACAAGTGCAGCAGAGCGATACATTATTACGTGATAGTGCAATCAACTTTAGTAACAAGTAATCAGTACATAAAAAAAGCCGGGATAGCCCGGCTTTTTTTATTGCACCACGTGCGCTGCCGCAGTAGTTTATTCAATCCCCTGACTGCTCAGATATTCCTCGTAGGTACCTTGGAAATCAATGATTTCATTTTCCTTGATCTCAAGTACGCGGGTTGCCAGCGACGATACAAATTCACGGTCATGCGAGACGAAAATCAGGGTTCCCGCATATTTTTCCAAGGCGATATTCAATGACTCGATCGATTCCATATCCATGTGATTCGTCGGTTCATCCATTAACAATACATTGTGACGACCCAACATCAGCTTACCGTACATCATTCGTCCTTTTTCACCACCGGACAGAACTTTCACTGATTTCTTCACATCGTCGCCGCCAAACAAAAGGCGTCCGAGGATGGAGCGCACGGCCTGATCATCATCGCCCTCTTGCGTCCATTGGCCAATCCAGTCTGTCAGATTTTTGTCTGATGCGAACTCTTCGGTAGGATCTTGCGGCATATATCCGACATTCGCATTTTCTGCCCATTTGACAGTGCCGCGATCAGCGTGCAGACCAGCGATATCGTCGCCACCAATGCAGCGCAATAAAGTCGTTTTACCAATACCATTGGCACCGATAATCGCTACCCGCTCACCCGCCTCGATCATCAGATCGACATTCTTAAACAGCGTGCGATCATATGCCTTCGTCAGGCCTTGCACTTCTACTGCCAGACGATGCAACTTCTTCTCGCCATCAAAACGCACGAAGGGATTCTGGCGGCTTGAAGGTTTAAATTCTTCGATTTTAATTTTATCGATTTGCTTGGCGCGGGAAGTTGCCTGACGTGCCTTCGATTTATTAGCAGAGAAGCGACGCACGAAATCTTGCAACTCAGCGACTTTTTCCTTGGCCTTGGCATTGTTGGCCATTTGCTGCGCACGTGCCTGCGACGATGCCAGCATATAGTCATCGTAATTGCCAGGATAGATTTTCAGCGTGCCATAGTCCATATCCGCCATGTGGGTACAAACCTGATTCAGGAAATGGCGATCATGCGAAATGATGATCATGGTTGAATTGCGCTGATTCAGAATATCTTCCAGCCAGCGGATGGTGTTGATATCCAGATTATTGGTCGGTTCATCGAGCAACAAAATATCAGGGTTAGAAAACAAGGCTTGCGCCAGCAAAACGCGCAACTTCCAGCCCGGTGCGATCGCACTCATCAAACCCTGATGCTGATCTGTCGGAATGCCAACACCCAACAGCAACTCGCCTGCACGTGCTTCTGCCGTGTAACCGTCATATTCGGCAAATTTGGCTTCCAGATCGGCCGCCTTCATGTAGTCTTCGTCGGTTGCTTCAGGGTTTGCATAGATCGCGTCGCGCTCAGACATTGCAGCCCACATTTCTGTGTGCCCCATCATTACGACATCCAGAACGCGCATCTCTTCAAACGCAAACTGATCCTGACGTAATTTACCCAGACGTTCATTCTGATCCAGCATGACTGTGCCGGAAGACTGCTCCAGATCGCCGCCAAGGATTTTCATGAAAGTAGATTTGCCACAACCGTTGGCACCAATAAGACCGTAACGATTGCCCTCGCCAAATTTGACTGAGATATTTTCAAACAGCGGCTTAGGGCCAAACTGCATGGTGATATTTGCGGTAGATAGCACGGAAAAACCTTTTGCAAAATGATATGAATTAACCGTGCATTATAACATTGCTGAACAGAAGGATTTTCACTACGGCCTTGAAGTCTTTTGCTTCAATCAGGTTTTTGGGGGAGTATCCGCATAAAACCGCTTAATCTCCGCAGAAACAATGGGGGTTCAAACATACTGGGGGGAGTATATTTCGCCCTTTTTTGATCATTTTTGTCTGCTAAAACAAAAAGCACGATCAACGTCGTGCTTTTTGTTCAGGTTTTCAAACTGAAATACTTCAGTTGAAATCAACTGCGGCAGACTTAATTAAACGTCTTCCCTTCCTCTGCCAGTTTTGCCAGCAATGGCGCTGGTTTCCACGCATCACCGTGGCGACCTTTGGCATATTTCTCCATAGCCCGCACTACATTCGGCAAGCCGACTGTATCCGCGTAGAACATAGGGCCGCCGGTATGCAGAGGGAAGCCATAGCCAGTCAGATACACCATGTCGATATCAGAAGCGCGTGTTGCAATGCCTTCTTCAAGGATGTATGCCGCTTCATTCACCAGCGAATAAATCAGGCGTTCAACGATTTCCTGATCGGAAATTTTGCGGCGCTCGATACCCAGATCGGCAGAATGTTTGACGATCATGTCATTGACCACGGCAGATGGATAAGCCTTGCGATCACCCGGTTTGTAGTCATACCAGCCAGCGCCGGTTTTCTGACCGAAGCGGCCCAACTCGCACAACAAATCGGCTGTTTTTGAATAAGTGATGTGTGGCTTTTCTACGTAACGACGTTTGCGGATATACCAGCCGATATCGTTCCCTGCCAAGTCACCCATGCGGAAAGGTCCCATTGCAAAACCGAGTTTTTCAACGGCTTTATCGACTTGTTCCGGCGTGCAGCCTTCTTCCAGTAAGAATCCTGCCTGACGGCTGTATTGCTCGATCATACGATTGCCGATGAAGCCGTCGCAGACACCAGAAACCACGCCTGTTTTTTTGATTTTTTTAGAAATCGCCAGCACCGTTGCCAACACATCTTTCGCCGTTTTCTTACCGCGTACGATTTCCAGCAACTTCATGACATTGGCCGGGCTGAAGAAATGCGTGCCCACCACGTCTTGCGGACGTTTAGTGAAATCAGCAATTTTATCGACATCAAGCGTCGATGTATTGGACGCCAGAATCGCACCCGGCTTCATGACTTCATCGAGCTTTTTAAAGACTTGCTCTTTAACGCCCATATCTTCAAAAACGGCCTCGATGACCATGTCTGCCTGAGCGATCGCTTCATACGATAAGGTGCCGGTAATTAAGGCGACTCGTTGCTCAAATTTTTCTTGCGTCAGCTTGCCTTTTTTCAGCGTGTTTTCGTAATTTTTGCGTATCGTTGCCAAACCTTTGTCCAGCGCTTCCTGTTTCATTTCGAGAATCTGTACAGGAATGCCGGCATTGGCAAAGTTCATCGCAATACCGCCCCCCATGGTGCCGGCGCCGATCACTGCGACCGATTTCACCGGACGAGTCGGTGTGTCATCAGGAACATCCGGCAACTTGCTGGCTGCGCGTTCACCGAAGAAAGCATGACGCAGCGCTTTAGATTCTGTTGTTTGTACTAATTCGAGGAATAAGTCACGTTCAAATTTAATACCGTCATCGAACTTTTTCGTTACCGCAGCGGCCACCGCTTCGACGCATTTCAATGGCGCAGGGAATGGGCCTGACATTGCGCGTACGGTATTGCGGGAAAATTGCAGGAAGGCTTCGTAGTTCGGGTAATCGATTTTGATGTCGCGTACTTTAGGCAACGGACGCACATCCGCCACTTTGTTCGCAAATGCGGTTGCTGCGGCCATCAGATCGCCTTCGGCAAGTTCATTGAACAGCGCTGTTTTCGCGAGTTTTTCTGAAGCGATCGGCGTTCCCGAAACAATCATATTCAAGGCCAGTTCCAGTCCGACGACGCGTGGCAAACGTTGTGTGCCGCCTGCGCCAGGTAAAATGCCCAGCTTCACTTCTGGCAACGCAATCTGTGCGCCAGGGCTGGCGACACGATAGTGGCAACCCAAAGCCAATTCCAAACCACCGCCCATGGCAACGCTGTGTATTGCTGCGATCACTGGTTTGTCTGACGATTCAATGACGCTGATCACGGTATGCAGGCTGGGCTCAGCAAATGCTTTTGGAGAATTAAATTCTTTGATGTCTGCACCGCCTGAAAACGCTTTGCCTGCACCAGTGATGATGATGGCTTTGACCGCATCGTTATTCTGCGCCTGCTTCATGCCTTCGACGATCGCGTGGCGGGTCGCATGCCCCAGACCATTGACCGGTGGATTGTTCAGGGTAATAACGGCAATGCTGCCGTCAACTTTGTATTCTGCGCTCATGTCTCTTCCTAAGGTTGAAATACGAATGGAATTGGTTTTTCTAAATGAATCAAATCTGGTGGGCGAATTCAAACAAAACACACACAAACTTGACTATAACTTAAAAATAGTACGGTCGTGTTATTTTTATTGATTTTCTTTTTTTCGCCATTCAACAGACCGATTACACCTCCAGCCATTCTTGCCTGATTTTGTCGTTGGCAAGCAAATCTTCGGGCGTCCCTTCAAACACGATACTGCCATGCCCCATGACATAGACCCGCTGCGAAATCTGCAGTGCAATCGCTAATTTTTGCTCGACCAGCAACACAGAAACTCCCCGGTTTTTCAGCTCTTTCAGATACTCAGCCACCAGTTCAACGATCTTCGGCGCCAGACCTTCGGTTGGTTCATCAATCATGATCAGATCAGGATCCCCCATCAGCGTCCGGCACAAGGTCAGCATTTGTTGTTCGCCACCAGACATCACGCCAGCCAGGGTATTACGCCTTTCGCGTAAGCGTGGAAACATCTGGTACATATCTTCCATTTCCCAGCGTGGTTTCGTCTTGGTATTCGATTTTTCACCTAGCAGTAAATTCTGCTCTACCGTCAGCGTCGGGAAAATATCGCGATTTTCCGGCACGTAGCCCAGGCCTTTGTGCGCGATCTGAAAGGCTTTCAGACCTATCATCTGCTCGCCTTTGAATAAGACAGATCCGGTTGCATGAACTTGCCCCATCGTTGCTTTGACCGTGGTTGAACGCCCTACTCCGTTACGTCCGAGCAAACTGACGATCTCGCTATCATTGACATGCAGATCGACGCCATGTAATACATGGCTTTTGCCATAGAACGCATTTAAATCTTTAATTTCAAGCAGCGCACTCATGCGTGTTCCTCCGTCGGTGCGTGACCACCAAGATAAGCGTCTTTGACTTTTTGATTGTTGCGTATATTTTGTGGCGTATCGCAGGCAATCACCTCGCCATAGACGACCACCGCAATTTTATCGGCCAGCCCGAAAACGACGCTCATATCATGCTCGACCATCAATAAAGTTTTACCCTCCGTGACCTTGCGTATCAGTTCAACCGCCGCATCAGATTCAGAACGGCTCATCCCCGCAGTCGGCTCATCCAGCAAAATCACGTCTGCACCACCAGCAATCGTAATACCGATCTCCAGCGCCCGTTGTTCTGCATAAGTAAGCAAGCCAGCAGTGACATCACGCCGCCGTTTTAAACCTATCTGTTCCAGCACATGTTCTGCACGTTCCTGAGCATCTTTCAGGCCGTTCAGCCTTTGCCAGAACGAATATTTATAGCCCAAGGACCACAAAACTGCACAGCGTAAATTTTCAAAGACAGTGAGTCGGTGGAAAATATTCGTAATCTGAAAGCTGCGTGACAAACCACTGCGATTAATCTCGTATGGCTTCAGATTCCGGATGCTGTTGCCATTCAGGAGAATGTCACCTGAACTGATACCGAATCGTCCTGAAATCAGATTAAACAAGGTTGATTTTCCGGCTCCGTTTGGGCCGATAATGGCAAAACGCTCCCCTTTCGGCACCTGCAGATTTGCACCACGAATAATTTCAGCGCTGCCAAAACTTTTCCGGACGTCTTTTAATTCCAGCGAAAAACCACTCATACCTGCGCCCTCCGCATAGCTTCTTCTATTTCTGTATTCACCTCGCCCCATACTTTTTGGAAAGGTGCTTTAAACAGGACAAACCCGGCAACACCTGTCGCCAGCGTCAGTAAAGCAATGGCCCACGAGCCACCGCCAACAGAATTGAATGTCATACCAAAAATGGAAATCACAGGATTTTGTGTTGATTCGAGTGAGAGTTGATACAGCATCTCTATGGCCAGCACCAGACCGGCGATACCGATCAAGGATGAAACCAACAGTTTCCACAAGACTGGCCAGACGCGGCCAAATTTTGAAAACTTCACCAGACGCAGATTCATCATCAGGATGCTGGCAATGCCACCGGGCGCGTACATCACGATCAATATGAAAAATACCCCCAGATACAATTGCCATGCTTTTGTGAAGTCCGACAGCATCACCGTTAAAAACACACCGAGAATAGCTCCGATCAATGGGCCGAAGAAAAAGCCTATGCCGCCGATGAACGTGAACAGCAATACCGCACCGGAACGAATGGCACTGACGTTCTCAGCCGTCACAATTTCAAAATTGATCGCAGACAAACCACCGGAAATGCCGGCAAAAAACGCTGACAAAATCAGGGTCAGATAACGTACCCATTGTGTGTCGTAACCCACAAACTCTGCACGTTCAGGATTGTCGCGGACAGCATTAATCATGCGCCCCAGCGGCGTTTGCGTAAAAGCAAACATCGCGACCGCGCTGACGAACAACCAGAATGCGATCAGATAATAGACCTGGATTTGCGGCCCGTAAGTGATACCCATGAATGCCTGTCCTATGACCCGGTTGGTCGAGATTCCGCCCTCACCTCCGAAAAACTTAGGGAACATCAGGGAACATGCAAAGACCAGTTCCACCATCCCCAACGTGATCATGGAAAAAGTAGTGCCGGATTTTTTGGTCGTCACGTAGCCAAATAAAATTCCGAATCCCATTCCTGCAATCCCCCCCACCAGCGGAATCATGGAGACGGGAATCGGCAGACTGCCTTCTGCGATCATGTTCATCGCATGGACTGCAAAAAATGCCCCCAGGCCAGAATACACTGCATGACCAAATGACAGCATACCGCCCTGTCCCAACAGCATATTGAAAGACAAACCGAAAATCATCAGCGTCCCCATCTGCGACAGCAGAGATAAGGCAGCACCTTCATGAAAAATCAGCGGAGCGACGACCAGAATCAATGCAAAGCAGCTCCAGGTCAGCCAGCGGCCCAGATTCAAGGGCTTATATTGTAAAGTGGTAGTCATTTTTATCCCTCACGTGTGCCAAGCAAACCGCGCGGTCTGAAGATCAGAATCAACACCAGTAACAGATACGGCATCACTGGAGCGATCTGCGCAATCGTCAGACTCAGCAAAGAATACAGAGGAGAACTTGCGCTGATCAGTACGCCAAACTTAGCCAGTACGGTGGCAAACGAATGGTCAAGTGCAACAGCAAATGTCTGCAACACACCGATCAGTAAAGACGCGACAAACGCCCCCGCCAGCGATCCCATTCCGCCCACGACGACGACAACGAAAATAATGCTGCCGAGCGTCGCTGCCATGCCGGGTTCGGTAACGAATGCGTTACCACCGACAACGCCGGCCAGACCTGCGAGCGCACAACCACCACCAAATACCAGCATGAAAACGCGCGGCACATTATGTCCCAGCGCCTCCACCGCATCAGGATGTGTCAATGCTGCCTGAATCACGAGACCAATCCGGGTTCTGGTGAGTAGCAGATAAATAAACAGCAGCATGAGCAAGGCGACCAGCATCATGAAGCCGCGATAAATCGGGAAGGTTGTGGTGTAGAGAGTAAACAACGGGCCATCCAGTGATGCCGGAATCGCATAAGGAACAACGGATCGCCCCCAAATCAGTTGCACGACTTCCACGATCACATACGACAATCCGAACGTGAACAGCAGTTCCGGAATGTGCCCGTACTTATGGACCGAGCGCAAACCGTAACGCTCAACCAAGGCACCGAGAACGCCGACCAGCAAAGGCGCAATAAAAAAAGCCGTCCAGAATCCAAATTTGGAGCTCAGCATGTAGGCAAAATAGGCACCCAGCATATAAAAACTGGCATGCGCAAAATTGAGCACACCCATCATGCTGAAAATCAGTGTCAGGCCAGATGACAGCATGAACAACAGCAGCCCATAACTGATCCCATTCAACAAAGTAATAAGGGTAAATTCCACAGCAACATCCCTTTCAGCGACATCTTATGAACGATCGTACTATTTTGTGACAAAAAAAGAGAGTCAATTGTGGCATGACTCTCTTTTCAGATTTAAAAATTAACCTGGTCGCTTCATTTGACAAGACGAAGGCTGGGAAGCCACAAACGCATCAATTTTCTGATTTGTTTTCCAGCCCAGTCCTGTATTTTCCTGATCGAACTTCACATCTTTACCATTGGTTTTTACCCAGGTAGCGATGTACAGAGGTTGCTGCAACTGATGGTCAACCTTACGCATCACCGCTTCACCATTGAGGCTCTTAAAGGTCGCACCTTCAAGTGCAGCAGCAATTTTCGCCGGTTCAGCACTCTTTGCTTGTTTTACCGCTTGCGACATTGCCTGAATGATGGAATACGTCGCCATGGAATAGTAGTCGTCTTTATATTTGGCTTTAAATCCCTCGACGATATCTTTACCGGCGTAGGTCTCATTATTCACATTCCAGTAGCCCACGTATTTCACGTGATCTATACCGGCCGCACCCATTGCAGTCGGCACGCCTGTGGTCGAACCGTAGTAGGTATAAAAGTTGGCTTTCAGATCGGCATCTTTGGCTGCCTTAATCAGTAAGGCCAGATCGGCACCCCAGTTTCCTGTGATGACAGTATCCGCGCCGGAAGCTTTGATTTTGGCAATGTAAGGGGAAAAATCCTTGACCTGGCCGATAGGATGAAGATCGTCACCGACGATTTGTACGTCGGAGCGTTTGCGTGCGAGATACTCTTTCGCAGCCCGCGTTACCTGATGACCGAAAGAATAATTCTGACCGATGATATAGACCTTCTTCACAGTCTTATCTGCTGCCATATAAGTCGTCAGCGCTTCCATCTTCATGTCGGAATTGGCATCGAAACGGAAATGCCAATAGCTGCATTTACTGTTCGTCATATCAGGATCGACAGCGGCATGATTCAGGTAAATGATTTCCTTGCCTGGATTGCGCTCATTGTATTTATTGACTGCATCCAGCAATGCCAGACCGACGCCAGAACCATTACCTTGCGTGATATAACGAAAACCTTTATCGATCGCTGTTTTCAGTACATTCAGTGACTCTTGTGGGCTGCCTTTATTGTCAAAGCCAACGACTTCAAACGTATTATTGCCTGCCCATTTTTCAGCGTTTGCCTTATCGGCGATATATTGGAAGGAATTCAGAATGTTCTGGCCAACCGGCGCAAACGGGCCGGATAAAGGGTCGATGTAGGCTATTTTAATATTCTCTGCCATCGACACTGGTGAAGTTAAAGCGAATGCAATTGCGACGAAAGATGCGCGTAATGGGAATTTCATTTGTCTCTCTCCGTTTTTTAGGAATGGAAATTTTTTACCCTGCTGACTTGTCTTGCGCTGGCTGCCTCATTGGAATGTTTTATGTAAGAGGCAGCCAAAGTAATGCAATCTGATCTTTTATGCTGTCGGTAGTTTGTGCTCCTTAAATTGTTCTCTCAGTTTGTTTTTCAAAATTTTACCGGTTGCACCCAATGGCAATGCATCGATAAATGCGACGTCATCCGGCAGCCACCATTTCGCGACCTTGCCTTCAAAGAATTGTAAGAGTTCTTCTTTCGTTACTTCTGCCCCTGCCTTTTTTACCACCAGCAGTAAAGGGCGCTCATCCCATTTAGGATGAAAAATACCGATACACGCCGCCTGCATCACCGCTGGATGAGAAACTGCAACGTTTTCCAGATCTATCGTACCTATCCATTCGCCACCGGATTTGATCACATCTTTGCTGCGGTCGGTAATCTGCATAAAGCCATCGGCGTCGATCGTCGCCACATCGCCAGTCGGGAACCAGCCATCCTCCAGCACTTCGCCACCTTCATTTTTATAATACGAATTAATGATCCACGGGCCTTTGACCAACAGGTTGCCGTAAGTCTTACCGTCCCAAGGTAACTCTTTGCCATCATCGCCGACGATTTTCATATCAACGCCGTACAACACATGCCCCTGTTTGGTCAGCACAGCTTCTTTTTCCGGCTCACTCAGATCCATATGTTTGGTCAGCAAGGAACAAGCCGTTCCCAGCGGAGACATTTCCGTCATTCCCCAAGCGTGCACGACCTCGACGTGATAGGTGTGGCGGAACGTGTGCATCATCGCCGGAGGACAGGCTGAGCCACCAATAACAGTGCGTCTGAACGTAGAGAACGTCAGCTTATTTTGCTCCACGTAGTTCAGCAAACCTAACCATACCGTCGGAACGCCAGCGGAAAAAGTGACTTTTTCCTGCTCAAATAATTCATACAAGGATTTACCGTCAAGGTGCGGACCGGGGAAAACCAGTTTGGCGCCGGTTAATGGTGCTGAATACGGCAAGCCCCACGCATTCACATGAAACATCGGAACCACAGGAACGATAGAGTCCCTTGCAGATACATTCAGTCCATCCGGCATCGCCGACGCATACGAATGCAAAATAGTCGAACGATGTGAATACAAAGCACCTTTAGGATGGCCTGTTGTACCCGATGTGTAGCACAGGCTGGAAGCCGAATTTTCGTCAAATAATGGCCAGACAAAATCATCTGTATTCGCATCAATCAATTCTTCATAGCACAACAGATTCGGAACCCCGCTGTCTTCGGGCATGTGTTCACGCCCGCACATCATGATGAAACCTTTTACCGTCGGGCAATGTGCTGCAATCGCTTTGATTATCGGTAAAAACGTGATGTCAAACATCAGATACTGATCTTCGGCGTGATTCACGATGTAAGTGATTTGCTCGGGATGCAGACGTGGATTGATGGTATGCAGCACTGCTCCAGAGCCGGATACGGCGTAATACGCTTCGAGATGGCGATAACCATTCCATGCCAGCGTCGCTATTCTGTCACCTATTTTGACGCCAAAATTCGATAAAGCATTCGCCAGCTTTTTCGAGCGGCGATGGCACTCAGTGTAGTTGTAGCGATGAATATCACCTTCAACGCGGCGAGAGACGATCTCGCTTTGTCCAAAATACCGATCCGCATGCTCAATAAGGCTTGAGATAAGCAAAGGCTTTTGCATCATTTGGCCCATGACCGGACTCTTAGGGTACGCTGACATTTGTTCTCCTCTGATGAACTACTAAGTTGTTTACTTCGTTTTTAACTGCATTTTCTAAATTTTATTCTTAGCTGATTTTTGTACGACCGTACTAATCCGTCAATCACTATTTTTTTTGCATAGCAACATATGCTCTTAGAGAATTTCCTCTATTCATTACAAACTCTTTTCTGGCAACGCATTCCCGCATATTGCACTGCGCAAAAACGGAAAAAATAAGCTGCTCCTGATAATGAAAAAAAGGGTGGCAGACACGCAATGTCTGCCACCCTTTTTATTAAACAAGCAAGAATAATTACTGCTATGCAAGTAACTACCGTCAAGTTTTCATTATTTCTGTGTTATCCGCGTTGAGGGCGCAATGCTTTTGCGCTCATGCCCGTCAGCGGTGCGCCGCTTTCCAGTTCAAAACGGGCGTCTTTATCACGTCCTAATGCTGCAACCAGATACGGCATCGTTTCTTTCAGGGTTGCCATCAAGGTCCATGGCGGGTTCAGAATAAACATACCGCTGCTATGCAAGCCAAATCCGTCAGGCGATGGCCCACTGATAGATAAAGTCACATTCAGCCATTCTTTTGACGCCAGTCGCTTCAATTTTTCCGGCAGTTGTCGCGATTCCTGACGTTGTAATGCCGGATACCATACGGCATAAGTCCCTGTCGGGAAGCGTTTCAATGCATCTTCCAGTGCTACTTTAACGCGACGATAATCGTCTTTCACCTCATACGGTGGATCAATCAGCACTAATCCACGACGCGATGGTGGCGGTAATAATGCCTTCATACTTTCAAAGCCATCGCCATCAGAAATAATCACCCGCTTACCACGCACCGTTGGGCGTCGCCCCTGTTCGGCGGCGTGCGCGTCGAGCTTACGGAAGTTCTCACTGAGTATCTTGATTTCACTCGGATGTAACTCGAATAAGCGCAGCCGGTCTTGCTCACGCATGACCTTATCGGCGCAATATGGTGACCCCGGGTAATAACGCATTTTGCCACTGGGATTCAGATCTTTGATGAGCGCCATATATTCTGCCAGCGCTGGCGGCAGATCCTTTTTATCCCACAAAGGAGCAATACCAGTCTCATATTCAGCATTTTTCATGGCATAACCACTGTCCAGTGCATACAAACCTGCGCCGGAATGGGTATCGATATATGTATATGCTGCGTCTTTCTGATTCATGTATTGCAGCAACTGAATTAAGACCAGGTGCTTAAGTACGTCGGCATGATTGCCAGCATGAAAGCCGTGACGATAACTGAGCATGAATTGAATTCCTATAAAAAATGAAAGGCAACCTGCCTGCGCAGATTGCCATAATAACCAAGCCGTTGAACAGGGATGTCAGGCTACACGCTTGCCGACAATAATCAGATCGCGCTCTATCCCATCCAAAGTGGCAACACGTGGCATGTGAGCCCAGGTTCCGAATCCGAAATTTTCAAACAATTTCAGACTAGGCGTATTGTGGCCAAAAATAAATCCCAACAAGGTATGGACATTGATTGCCGGCGCGTGCCCGATCGCCAGACTCAGAAAGTGTTTTCCCAGACCTTTGCCGCGCGCATTTTCATGCAGGTAAATCGATAATTCCGCGGTTCCTGCATATGCAGGGCGTCCATAGAAATTGGAAAACGACAACCAACCGGTAATTTGACCATCCTGTTCACTGACCCATAAAGGCCGACGCTCTGGCGCGTGATCGTAAAACCATTGATGCCGTGATTCCACTGTCACAGGTTCCGTATCGGCTGTCACCTGGCGGGAGGCGATCGTCGAATTATAAATAGCGACAATCGCTGGCAAATCGTCAAAATTGGCGATTCTGTATGAAAAATGATCCGGCATGATACTCTAAATAGTGTGTGTAGGCCGATTAGAACGTATAGCGGCACCAAGCGCATCTTCGATACGCAAGCGTATTCTTGTTCCACTTTCGTCGCTGGGAAAATGAACGCCTATACCCTGAGACTTATTATTGCCGGCACCGGCCGGTGTCACCCACGCCACCTTACCCGCAATCGGGTATTTTGCAGGATCATCAAGCAAAGTCAGGATCAGGTATATTTCATCACCGAGACGGTACGCCTTATTGGTCGGAACAAAAATACCGCCGTTCTTCAGAAACGGCATGTAAGCAGCAAATAACGCGGCTTTTTCCTTAATCGCCAGAGATAATACTGACGGGCGATTCGGTGCATTGTGCATCGGTTCTAATGCTAAATCTGACATAGACATACTTTCGCTGCGGTTATGCGAAGAGTGCAGAATACTCAAGCAACATATCTTCTAAAAATAATTTCGGCGATAAAGGGTGCGTCGCGATTGCCTGACGTTCGTTACTGCTCTTGATCAAGCTCAGTAATGCTTCATTGGATATAGCGGAAGCCAACGCCTTTACCTCTTTTTCATAGCGTGGATAATACCGGATTCTCCCGCTTTGTTTGTAAGAAAATATATCGTAAAGCCAACGCTGCATCCACGCAACCGTCACCGGCATCTCCATTTTTTGCATTTTATCGGCCAACTTCAGGCTGGTATCGACACTGGGGCGCGCTAATTGTCGTAGGAAATCATCCAGCTCTGTACGCGTATCTGACTCGGCCATCGCCAGTGCAGCGAGCGGCGCACCGCCCTGCTGTGCCAACCAGACATCGGCATCACTCACGCCGCGCTGCTTAAGCCACGCGAGCGCAACCGATCGTTCCGGCATCCCCATCGGTAATTTATGGCAACGCGATAATATCGTCGGCAACAGTTTATCAATGCTATTCGAAACCAGAATAAATACGGTATCCGCGCCGGGTTCTTCCAGCGATTTTAATAAGGCATTCGCCGCCGGAATATTCAGCGCCTCGGCAGGATAGAGCACAATCACGCGCCGCCCTTGTCTGTGTGTGGACAAGTTCATGAAATCCGCCAGCGCCCGGATCTGATTGATCACAATTTCTTTCGATGGCGTCTTGCTCGCTTTGCTCGTTTTTGCGGCGGGCTCGCTATCAGTGTCAGCCGAAGAGGCTTCTTCCTCATCCAGCAATTCAGGTCGAACGCGCCGGTAATCAGGGTGACTGTATTGACTGAACCAGCCGCAGGAACCGCAAGCACCACACGCATGTCCGGCGGCATCCGGCTGCTCACACAACAAAGACTTTGCCATGTGTTCAGCAAATACCGTTTTTCCTATGCCTTCAGGTCCATGCAACAAAAATGCATGCGGCATGCGACCTTGCAATGATTGCAGATAGTCCCACGCAAATGTTTGCCAGCTGAAAAGCGGATTGGTCATATCAGGCGTTACCCGTTTTTACTTGATGAATCTGATGTACTTGAGTCTGTTCTGTTGCAGACAATAACAGCGCATCAATGATGCCGTCGAGTTCATCACGGATAGCAGCGATACTTTGGGTGGAATCAATAATACGGAAACGCTGAGGAAATTCTGCCGCACGGCGCAAATATTCATTGCGGGTATCGGCAAAAAAATCCGCTTTTTCCTGTTCAAACTTATCCAGTTCGCGGGTCGCATCCAGACGTGCGCGCGCCACTGCCAGCGGCACATCAAACAACAAGGTCAGATCGGGTTGCAAATCCGGATGCACCCATTGTTCGAGAGCGTTCAGCTTATCGAGCGACAAATGACGGCCGCCGCCCTGATACGCAAAACTCGCATCGGTGAAACGGTCTGAAATAACCCAGTCGCCGCGTTCCAGCGCAGGCTGGATGACTTGTGCGATGTGTTCGCGTCGTACTGCAAACATCAGCAGCGCTTCTGTTTCAAGATGCATTTTTTGTTGCAACAATACTTCGCGCAAGGTTTCACCTAAAGGCGTGCCACCAGGCTCACGTGAGCTGATGACATCGACACCGCGTGGCGACAGCGCTTGTCTGAGTCGCTCGGCGACATACGCAATATGCGTCGATTTACCAGCACCATCGATGCCTTCAAACGTTATAAATTTTCCAGTTGCTTTCATTTTTTCTTTTTATTGGTTGTTAGCGTCAATATTTGCGTTGCCACTGACGTTGTTCTAGCGTTGATACTTATTCACTGCGCGATTATGTTCACTCAGGTTTTCTGAAAAGTGACTGGTGCCATCACCGCGTGCCACGAAGTATAAAGCATCGCTGCGCGCCGGATTCAAGGCTGCCGTAATCGATGCCAATCCCGGTAAGGCAATCGGTGTCGGCGGTAAACCGGCACGGGTGTAGGTGTTGTACGGCGTATCTGTGAGCAAATCACGCTTATAAATCTTGCCCTGATATTTGTCACCCATGCCGTAAATCACCGTTGGATCGGTCTGCAACAACATGCCGGTTTTCAGACGATTCACAAATACCGAAGCAATCTGTGCGCGTTCCGACGGCTGGCCGGTTTCCTTTTCGATGATAGATGCCATGATCAGCGCTTCATATTTCGATTGATAAGGCAGATTCGCAGCACGCGCTTCCCATGCATCATTTAAACGCTTTAGCTGACTTGCATACGCCTGCTGATAGAGCTGTATATCGCTGCTGCCTTTGGCGAATAAATAAGTATCCGGAAAAAACATGCCCTCGCCTGCATTAAATTCAGCACCGATTTTCTTCATCAACTCTGAATCCGTCAGCCCTTTGGTATCGTGTCTCAATGCCGTACTCGCATCGATGACCTTGCGCATTTGTGCAAAGGTCCAGCCTTCGATGATCGCGACCGAGCCTTGTGAAAAATCACCGTTGACGATTTTATCCAGCAATTCAACCGGTGTTTTCCCTGGCAACAGTTCGTAAGAACCTGCCTTGAGCTTATTCGCCTTATCCGTCACGCGTGCCAAAATTTCAAATGCAAACGGCGGCAATGGAATGCCTGCTTCCTGTATCTGTTTCGTCGCGCTGCGAACGCCGCTACCGGGTTTGATCGTAAATTCGACGGATGCCGACGTCAGTGCTATCGGTTGCTCAGTCCAGTAAATAAAGCCTGCAATTGCAGCGGCGCCTGACAATAGACACAACAGAAAAAGAGTTTTGATCAGTCTCATACAAGCGCGTGGGTTGATAGCGGAACGATGGCGAAAAAAAATAGCGAAAATAATATGCCAATTAAATCTGAGGCGCGTAGTGTAACGCAAGTCGCTACGCTATTCTCTGATCCTGCCGTTGTCGGGCAGCAAAAAATGCGCCTGCTGCACCAAGATTTGCTGGGGCTACTATAATTCATCAAAAATACCGTCAGCAGGCAACGCGCACAGACAGCGCAGATGCCGCCGGTTTTCATTCAGTTCAGCAGAAAGCAAATCTAATCATGTGGCAAGAATTTACAGAGCAACAGCATCTACAGATCAACGATGGCAAACTCAGCGGACAAGCATCGGTCTGGAACAAGGCAGCATTTCAAGAGGGCTTCGTGACACTGCTGCCGGATACCGGCCTGATTCGAGCCGACGGTGACGATGCCGCCAGCTTCTTGCACAACCAGCTTAGCAATGACGTAGAACATTTGTCCGCGAGTGAAGTTCGCCGTGCCGCGTATTGCACTGCAAAGGGGCGGATGCTGGCCAGCTTTGTATATTGGAAGACCGATGCAGCGATCGTTTTACAGTTATCCAAATCTATACAGGCACCGGTACAAAAGCGATTGGCCATGTTTGTTCTGCGCGCCAAGGTAAAACTCAACGATGTCAGCGATCAATATGTCAGTTTCGCACTCGGCGGCGCACAGGCAGCACAGGCGCTGACCAACTGGTTTCCAGATATACCTGTGGTCAACGCGCATGTCAGCAATACATACGGCACGTTGATCCGTTGTGCCGATGTGCTGAACGTCGCCCGCTATCAATGGTTCTGTCCGACTGAGAATGCCGGTGCGGTCTGGGGCTCGCTCAGCTCACAATTACAGCCGACCAATACTGCTGACTGGAATCTGAGTGAGATTCAGGCAGGCATCGCGTACATCAATCAATATACGCAGGAAAAATTTGTGCCGCAAATGATTAACTTTGAACTGGTCGGCGGCGTGAATTTCAAAAAAGGCTGCTACCCGGGTCAGGAGATCGTTGCCCGCAGTCAGTATCTGGGCAAACTCAAACGACGCATGACGCTGGCGCAAATTCCGGCTGTCGGGCTAACCGACGGCATGGATGTCTTTCATGTCAGCGATGGCGACGATACCAATGCTGGCGACAACAAACAGCCGTGCGGCGTGATCGTGAATGCGGAACAAATCAATGAGAACAGCAGTCTGGCCTTAATCGAAATGACGCTGGCAGATCAGGAAAGCGGCATGATCCGTTGCGGCAGCATAGACGGCCCGCTGGCACAACTCTTGCCACTACCCTATGAGATTACCGATATCACGCGTTAAATCTGCCGTTTATCCAGACCTCGGCCGCACAAAATAAGCGCAAAACAAGCTCAGAAAAGTGATTTCAGGGCAAAAATATACTCCCCGGAGTATTTTTTACAGCCCTTATTCTATGCGGACATTAGCGGTAAATTGGCAGATACTCCCCCTTTTTCCTTAAAACACACGATGGATTGTTATATTTATTTCAAAGCCGGAACCGCGCTGGAGGAAAAAGTGATCGCGGCAGAAAAATCCCTGCAACAACTCGTACTGGCGCGATTGGGAATCAGGGGGAAACTGCAACGACGCCCTGAATCTGCGAATGATCTGCACACCTGGATGGAGGTGTACGCGAATGTGCCCGGTGATTTTTCCGTGCTGCTGGAAAAACTGGTGCAGCAAACGGGCTTAGCTGAATTGCAGTACAGTGAACGTCGTACTGAATATTTTTTGGATGTAGATGTATGTGCCTGATCGTTTTTGCATGGAAGTTACTCCCCGCCACGCCGCTGCTGGTCGCAGCCAATCGCGATGAATACTATGACCGCCCGGCGGCGCCCGCAGGCTGGTGGCAAGACCATCCGCAGATTTATGCAGGGCGCGATCTGCAATCCGGCGGCACCTGGCTGGGAATACAAAGCCCACAAGCCGATGCGCCGGCCAGAAAATTTGCCGCCATCACTAACGTCCGTGCGCCTTCCGAAAAACGTGACGATGCACCTTCACGTGGCGGTCTGGTTTCTGATTATCTGCAAAATGACATGTCTGCGCAGGACTACGTCGCCCAATTGCGCGGCAAAGTTGATCACTACAATGGCTTTAACCTGCTCGTCGGTGACGCGCAAGACCTGATCTGGTTTTCGAACCGCCACACCGATGATCCGCGTAACGGCCTGCCGTTGGCACCGGGCATTTACGGCATTTCAAATGCGGCGCTAGACACGTGCTGGCACAAAGTGATCAAGACCAAAGCAGAATTCTGCAGCCTGCTTTGCCAGCTGGCACCTGAAGACGCCTTCTTTGAAATGCTCGCCAATACCAATCCTGCCCCCGATTGCCGATTGCCGGATACTGGCGTCTCGTTTGAAATGGAACGCCTGCTGTCCGCGCCCTGCATCGTCTCACCCAACTACGGCACCCGCGTCTCGACTCTGGTGAAACTACATCAGGATTACCCGGCAGAATTCCACGAAAAAATTCTGCGTTGAATTTACACTGGCTTCGGTTTTAAGATGAATTTAGATCAAAGAATGAAACGATGCAGGTAGGAACCAAGCTCAACGTTCCTACTAACATCCAATATATCGTAGACATCTTCGCTGATGAACAGTTAGGCCATATAGCTTTGATTATTCTCGCGTGAATGTAGCTCACTTTTCGCTTTACGTTTTAGACTTCCAGCTCAATTTACTGCGATCGGTAACACAAGGAAGTCTGAGATTGGTTCGAGAATAATTTCTGGAAGCGACATCTCAATTGCCTCATGCATCATAGCAAACCAAGGTGAATTCAGAGGCCTCCCGAACGCATCGCTACGTGCCTCGGCGCTTGGCCACTGAGCATACCCATACCAGAGTTCATCTGAACCCCGATGTAGACGTGAACCTAATGAACCCATTTCTCGGAAAAGTGCAGTACCTTGCGACCAGCCTTCAATAAACTGATCCTCCATGCCTGGCTTGATCTTCCAGCGATAGAGGACGATAAATTCGGGAGGATTGGGATTTTTCATCAAAATGGCGATATTGGTTTTGGTGTATAGGTTTTTTCATTCGTACGGAGCTAAAAGGCTTGAGCTACCTATAGATATTATCTTAGCATCATTGCTTACGAGACAATATGGGAATTTAATCCCCTAAAAATTCTCGCGATTGCTTGATTTTAGGAAAACACGTTACAGTCGCCCGCAGTCCCAACGGATATAAAACATGCACGAGCAATTGCCGACCTCAGATTAACAAACACGGTCGTCAAAACGTGAAAGCGACTGCAAATATCAAACTTTACCCAACGGTGCTCGCCACAACACCAAAGCAGCCAAGCCTTTGAGCACGCAGGGCAAGACTGCGTAGGCAAATGACAATGCTTGCAATCCGCTGCCGGAGCTGACGCCCGGTGTGTAACCCAGATAATCGAGCAACGGGAGCGACAGACCTGCGGCGAGTGCTAGGTTCATTTTATTGGCCCAGTTCCACGCGCTGAAATAACTTCCCTCATAGCGTTCGCTATGCCCCGCCTGGCGTATCACGCCCGACAGCAAGGCGGGCGGCAGAGCGAGGTCAGCACCAAGACACAGACCGGATAACACGCAAATCACCGCGAAGGCAGTCAGATCGCCCACTTGCAAACTGTAAGCCCAGATAAAACTCAGCACCGATAACAGCATCGCCAGCAACCATGCGCGACTTTCGTGGATGCGTTGCGCAATTCTGACCCATAGCGGAAGTGACATCGCAGCAGCGACAAAATACAGCAGCAACAGCACACCGGAATACGATGCCAGTTGCAGCCGGTCTTTGGCGAAAAATAAAAACAAGGTGGCTGGAATCGCCGCCGCAATACCATTGAGTACAAAGACCAGAAATAATGAGCGAAAATATGGATTCGAGAACAAATGACGCCAACGCAGGCTACTTTGCTGATCCTGATGGCGATTGACCATGTCAGGGGTAAAACGCAACAACAAAAAGGTCGCGATCAGCAAGCTACAGATCAGCACCGCAGACAGCCACGAAATATCAGCGAATTGCGATAACAATGCAGCAGTGACGACACCGGCGACGCCGCATAATTCACGTGTGGCAGTCAGGCGCAGACGCTCACCGGGCAATTGGGTCAGCGCGGCGCCCCAGCTTTGAAATGCGATACTGGCGAGGCTGAATCCGGCATACACCATCAGCAAGGCACAGAAAAACCAGAGCATTGGCGTCACCATCGTCGCCGCTGGCGGATGAAACAGTGCGTAAAAACCGGGAATCAGCAGTGGCAGAGAATAAAGAATAAAGCGCCCGTATCCCTGATTCGCCGGACGCTTGTCTATCCAGGCGCCAAGCAAGAGATCCAGGAACGCATCGAGCACACGCGACACCAACAGTGCAGAGCCAATCAGACTGAGCGACATGCCGAAGCGCTCGGCATAAAACTGTGGCACGTAGACGTAAATCGGCAAAGCCAGCAAGGCCAGTGGAAAGCCAAACAAGCCATACGCCAGCAATCTGGGGGGCGAAAAAGCTTTCACCTGCACGTCTCTTTCTGTTTGAGTTCATCGTCTATGCGTCCGCACCGTATCAAGGATCAGACCGACGAAAAAAAAGCGCGCTCATTATTTCATGAACACGCTTTTTCTGTACGACACCTGCGACGACAGCTATTTCTTGACGACGATCATCAAGAGTCTGCCGCCGGGTAACTTAACTCAACTCTTCCAGACGCAGCTTAATGACAGAACCTGTCACGGTCGCCAATGCTTCGATTTTTTCTATCGCAGCGATGATGTTTTTCTCTTTAGTCTGATGCGTCAGAATGATGATGTCGGTGCGGGTTTCACCCTCGCCCGGCTCTTTCTGCAGCATCGCATCGATAGAAATCGACAGATCAGCCAGAATGCGGGTCACATCTGCCAACACGCCGGGCTTGTCTTCGACATGCATGCGCAGATAGTAGCTGGTGACGATTTCTGACATCGGCAAAATCGGCAGATCGCTGATCGCTGCGGGTTGGAACGCCAGATGCGGCACGCGATGTTCAGGGTCAGCGGTAGCAAGACGCGTAATATCGACCAGATCGGCAATCACAGCAGAAGCAGTTGGTTCAGCGCCTGCACCTTTACCGTAATACAGCGTCGCACCGACGGCATCGCCTTGCACCAGCACGGCATTCATCGCCCCTTCCACGTTCGCAATCAGACGTTTTTCAGGAATCAACGTCGGATGCACGCGCAACTCTATGCCTTCAGGGGTACGCTTGGTAATGCCCAGCAATTTGATGCGATAGCCAAGGTCTTCAGCATAGCGGATGTCGCTGGCTTCCAGCTTGGTGATGCCTTCGACATAAGCTTTGTCGAATTGCATAGGAATGCCATACGCAATCGATGCCATGATGGTCGCTTTATGCGCTGCATCCACACCTTCGATATCAAAGGTTGGATCAGCTTCCGCGTAGCCCAATGCCTGTGCCTGTTTCAGCACAGCATTGAAGTCCAGCCCTTTGTCACGCATTTCCGACAAAATGAAATTCGTTGTGCCATTGATGATGCCAGCGATCCATTGAATACGGTTGGCCGTCAGCCCTTCACGCAAGGCTTTGATGATAGGAATACCACCGGCAACAGCCGCTTCAAACGCAACCATCACGCCTTTTTCCTGCGCCGCTTTAAAAATCTCATTGCCATGCGTTGCCAGCAATGCCTTGTTTGCAGTCACAACGTGCTTGCCATTCGCAATCGCTTTCAACACCAGGTCTTTGGCGATGCCGTAACCGCCTATCAGTTCAATCACGATATCGATATCCGGATTATTCACGACCAGATTGGCATCGTTGACGACTTCCACTTCACCATTCGTGAGTTCACGTGCCCGCTCAATGTTCAGATCTGCCACCATCGCAATTTCAATTGAACGGCCAGCGCGACGCGTAATTTCTTCCTGATTACGCTTCAAGACGTTGAAAGTGCCGGAACCGACAGTGCCTATACCTAACAGACCTACTTTGATGGGTTTCATATGATTTTTAAACAGTAAAATGGAATTAATTAGTACCGTGACGCTTACGATATCCCTCAAGGAAATAATCGATACGTCCGAATGCTTCAGTCAGATCATCCGCGTTTGGCAAGAATACCACCCTGAAGTGGTCAGGTTTGATCCAGTTAAAACCTGTTCCCTGCACTAACAATACACGCTGCTCGGTCAGCAGTTCATGTATGAATTCCTGGTCATCCGTGATCGGATAAATCTCGGGGTCCAGTTTCGGAAACATATACAGCGCTGCTTTTGGCTTCACACAGCTGACGCCCGGTATCGCCGTCAGCAACTTATGAGCAAGGTCACGCTGGCGCAATAAACGGCCACCAGGGCCGACCAGATCTTTAATGCTCTGATAGCCGCCCAGCGCCGTCTGAATTGCAAACTGCCCCGGCGCATTCGCACACAAGCGCATCGAGGCCAGCATATTCAGGCCTTCAATATAATCCTTAGCATGACGCTTTTCACCGGAAACCACCATCCAGCCAGCACGGTAGCCGCAAGAACGATAGTTTTTAGAGAGTCCGTTGAGCGTCAGGAACAACACATCATCAGCTAACGATGCAATCGAAACATGCTCGGCTTCGTCGTATAAAGTCTTGTCGTAAATTTCATCGGCAAACACGATCAACTGATGCTGGCGGGCGACTTCGACGATTTGTTGCAAAATCTCGACCGGATACAAGGCGCCGGTCGGATTATTCGGATTGATGACGACAATCGCTTTCGTGTTCGGTGTGATCTTGCTCTTGATGTCGTCGATATCCGGCATCCAGTCGGCGCTTTCATCGCAGACGTAATGCACAGGATTGCCGCCAGATAAACTCACGGCCGCAGTCCACAGAGGATAATCCGGTGCCGGTACCAGCACTTCATCACCGCTATTGAGCAGAGCATTCATTCCCATCACGATCAGCTCGGACGCGCCATTGCCGATGTAAACATCCTCTATCGTCACGCCGCGAATAAATTTCTCCTGCGTGTAGTGCATGATGGATTTACGCGGCGCGAACATGCCTTTGGAATCGGTATAGCCCGCAGCATTGTGCATATTGCGGATCATATCCTGCACAATTTCGTCCGGCGGATCAAAATTAAACACAGCCAGATTGCCGATGTTGAGCTTGATGATCTTGTGCCCTTCGTCTTCCATCTGCTTGGCTTTTTCCAGCACCGGTCCACGGATGTCATAACAAACGTTCGCTAACTTTTGTGATTTCTGTATCGGGCGCACTGAAAAATATCCTTAATCGATAAGCATGCAAGCCAGCAAAGTCAAACGACATCTTTTTTTGCTGCATTGCGAAACGGAACATTTTTGCACAGTGCGTCCTGTTTGATCAATTCGTTTTCGAAAAATCCATCTCACAACCGCGATTTCATGCAAAGAATTGATGTTTTTCACATCAACCCAAGATTAATAACAGTGGAATATTCGAAATTAAATGTGAATTGCCACAGATTGTTAATTATTTATTCTATTTTACAAAAGCGGAGTAGTATCAAAACCGGCAAAGATGTGCTAGAGCAACTAAAACTTTTTGATTGGAGACACCATGTCACTACTATCAGTTATTCAGAGGCTGAGCATTGCCCGACAGCTACGCATCATTATCGTCAGTGCGGTGTTAGGCATTATTGTATTAACAGGACTGTTTCTTTTCTCCGAAAAAGCCATGCTTCTGCATGAACGTGAAAGCAATGTCAGGCAAACGGTAGAAACCGTTGAAAAACTCGTCGCGCATTACTACGATCTGTCCAGTAAAAACAAAATGTCGGAAGCCGATGCCAAACAAGCCGCGAAAGATGCTGTACGGGCATTGCGGTATGGGGCGGATGAATATTTCTGGATCAATGACATGAATACTCACATGGTCATGCATCCGATCAAACCAGCGCTTGACGGTGCAGATTTATCGGAAAATAAAGATCCTACCGGAAAACATCTGTTTGCAGAGATGGTACAAACGGTAAAAGACCATGGAGAAGGATTTGTTTTCTATATGTGGCCGAAACCCGGCAGCGAGGCACCGGTAGAAAAAGTCTCGTTTGTCAAAGGTTTTAAACCCTGGGGCTGGGTCATAGGCTCGGGTGTTTATATTGATTCGGTGAACGCCACATTTTATGAAAGGCTGTTTTCATTCTCAGTCGGAGCAGCAATACTCACTGGCATCTTATTACTTATTTCATTACTGATCGCAAAAGGGCTGTTATCGCAACTCGGTGGTGAACCAGCTTATGCCGCAGAAATCACCCGACAAATTGCAGAAGGTGATCTGACGGCAGATATACAGCTAAAAGCCAATGACCAGTCCAGCCTGCTGTACTCGATACAGGCGATGCGTGACAGCATCGCAAAAATCATCGGTGATGTTCGTACCGGAACAGAAGCAATTTCCAGCGCATCCACCGAGATCGCATCAGGAAATATGGACTTATCATCCCGAACCGAATCACAAGCCAGCTCGCTCGAAGAAACTGCATCGTCAATGGAAGAACTGACCAGCACCGTCCAGCACAATGCCGATAACGCACGTCAGGCAAATCAACTCGTTCTGAGTGCGTCAGATGTGGCGAAGAAAGGCGGTGTTGTTGTCGCAGAAGTTGTTTCCACGATGGGCATCATCAATGCCTCATCACAAAAAATTGTTGACATCATCGGCGTGATTGACAGCATTGCATTCCAGACGAACATCCTGGCGTTAAATGCCGCCGTCGAGGCAGCACGCGCCGGTGAGCAGGGACGCGGCTTTGCGGTTGTTGCATCGGAAGTTCGCAACCTCGCACAACGCTCCGCAACAGCAGCAAAAGAAATTAAAGCGCTGATCAATGACTCTGTAGATAGTGTCAATCACGGTAGCCAGCTGGTCGATCAGGCAGGTGAAACGATGAACGATATTCTCGAAAGCGTACGTAAAGTAACCGATGTTATTGCGGAAATTACAGCAGCAACCACCGAGCAAAGTGCAGGTATATCCCAGGTGAATCTGGCCATCGTTGAAATGGACAACGTCACCCAACAAAATGCTGCCTTAGTGGAACAGGCAGCTGCTGCAGCCGCAGCGATGCAGGAACAGTCGGCACATTTACTGAGTGCCGTCAGCATCTTTCAATTAAAAAATGAAACTACCACACCAACCAGCAGCAGCAATGCAGCCAGACCTAAACCTAAACTGGTACGCCCAGCCAGCAAGGCAAATCCACCGCGCCAGACAGCACGCAACATCGTAAAAACTTCACCAGCAAAGAAAACGCTGACAACGCAAGCTCCACCAAAGAAAGGGGATGCCGATCAATGGGAAGAGTTCTGATGAATGACTGAGGTCAATGGAATTGCTGAGTTTTTTCTGAGCGCAATCCCATCGAAGGAAAACAATGAAAAAAACAGACCGGACATCATGTGTTGACCGGTCTGTTTTTTTAAGTCGATTCAGATAAATTCACTACATCATTCAGCCGGCGAGTAAAGTAAGCTTCCGGTTCTGCGGAGCGCGCCCGCCAGCCGTGCTTACCACCTGCTGATGCTGCAGTTTGAATACGCTTACTACACGCTCCAGTTCTTCGGCCTGATCCTGCAGCGATTTGGCCGCGGCCGCAGCCTGCTCCACCAGCGCAGCATTCTGTTGAGTCACGCCATCCATCGTAATTAAGGCCTCGTTAATTTGCTCAATTCCGATTTCCTGCTCACGACTGGCGGCCGTAATCTCACTCATAATGTCCGTCACCCGTCGAACACTACTGACCACCTCTTGCATGGTATTGCCCGCATCGGCGACCAGTCGGTTACCTTGTTCGACATTGCCAACCGAATCGGTAATCAGAGTTTTAATTTCCTTGGCGGCTGCGGCAGATCGCTGCGCCAGATTGCGCACTTCCGATGCCACAACTGCGAATCCCCTGCCCTGCTCACCGGCGCGCGCCGCTTCGACGGCCGCATTCAGCGCAAGGATATTCGTCTGAAAAGCAATGCCGTCAATGACACTGATGATATCGACGATCTTCTGCGATGACGCATTGATGAAACCCATGGTATCGACCACGCGGGAAACCACTTCCCCGCCCTTGGTTGCGATGGCGGAGGCAGACGCAGCAAGGGTATTCGCCTGACGCGCATTATCACTGTTTTGTCTGGTAGTAGAGTTGAGTTCTTCCATAGACGAAGACGTTTCCTCTAACGACCCTGCCTGTGCCTCAGTTCGCGCGGAAAGATCTAAATTACCGTTGGCAATTTCCGTCGAAGCTGTGGTAATCGTTTCGGTTCCGTGTCTGACCTTCCGCACAATTTCCTGGAGGTTGCTGCTCATCTTTTGTAATGCGAGCAGCAATCCGCCGATTTCATCATGGGAATCAATCCGGATCTGACGCGTCAGATCCCCACCCGCTATCGCATCCGCAAAATCTACAGCACGGTTCAAAGGCTCAGAAATCGAACGCACCAACCAGAAACGCATACCAATGGCGACCAGCAGCCCCAGCGTCACAATACATCCTGCCACCCAGATAAAACGCTGATAATTCGCCTGACTGTCCTGATATTCTTCTTTTCCCACTCTCAGTTGCAATGCCAAAAGCGTATCCATATTTTTTTTGACCGATTCAAATTCAGTCCTTACGGCCCCTTGGAATAATTCAGCTGCAGTTTTCTGATCTTTGTCCTGCAAGGCTTTCACCGTCGGCACCAGTCCCTTTTCCAGAAACCGCGAACGACTTTGCACAAACTGATCGGCCAGCAATTTTTCTTCCGGCGTCAGATACGTCGCCATGTAATCAGCCCACTCTTTGTCCGCTATTGCCTTATTTTTTTTGACTTCATCAAGATAAGATGGGATTGCTTCTGGCGGAACGGACAAGGCGCTGGCCAGTTCGATCTGATTGCGAAGAATGGCTCGTATCACGATATCGAGCTGACCAACTGCCACCAGTCTGTCATCGTAGACCGTTTGCAATGACTGATTTGACTTCCTCACTCCCATAAATCCGCCAATAGCAATCAGCAGTAATAAGGTGCCAAGTCCGTACATTGCAAAATTAAGACGCGCGCGTATCGAAATATTCCACATCACTTCCTCCGTGAAAGATGATTCTGATTTCGGATAATATAAAAACAACAAAGCTTCAAAATGAGCGTAACAGAAAACAGCAATATCGCATTCATCGGCGTCTGAGATTTTCTTTAAAGATCGTAAAAAATGCGGCTTTACCACAATAGTGATTCATGATGGTGCAAGTTTTCCGCAAGATATTTTCAGACGAGGGATTTTGACGCGCAGGAAGGATGGCGCAAGCGAGGTGAAAGCAAAGAACTCTCTGTTAAAAAAAGTTACAATGCCGCACTCACATGGCTTACCTCAAAGACAGAACGAAAAGATGAAGCTGCATTCCACACCGACACAACAATATCAAACCATCACAGGTTACGAACAAGACAGCGTTGAAATCAACGCGATTCTGTATCGTCATAGTCTGATTGTTTTACCCGAAGCAAAGCCTGTCGTCTGGCCAGTCAGCAGCTTTGACGCCCTGAGCGCTGACGATTTTGCGCAAATCGATGCGACCAAACCCGACGTCGTGATTTTAGGCACGGGCGACAAACAACGCTTCATCCATCCACGCCTGATTGCAGCACTGACCGCACAACGCATCGGAGTTGAATGTATGGACAATCAGGCGGCCTGCCGCACCTATAACATTCTGATGGCGGAAGGCCGCAAAGTCGCGCTGGCGCTGGTCATGGAGAACACATGAATTTGCACAACCAAGGGCAGAACGCACAATCACCATTCGACTCACCACGCACTTTGTGGGCATTAGCAATTGGCTTCCTGATTGTCTGGTTTTATATGCTGGGTGCCAGAACTCTGGTGCCGACAGATGAAGGCCGTTACGCCGAAATGGGCAGAGAAATGCTGGCAACGGGTGACTGGATCACTTTGCGCCTGAACGGCATCAAGTATTTCGAGAAGCCACCGCTGCAAAACTGGATGAATGCCCTGACCTTTGCCTTGTTTGGTCTCGGCGACTGGCAGGCACGTTTGTGGACCGGGCTGTGCGGTTTGATCGGAGTTGCGTCCGTCGCTTACACGGGAAATAAATTATTCAGTCGTCGCGTCGGGATTATCGCCGCACTGGTACTCGGTTCCAGCTTTTACTGGGCGGGCATGGGTCACGTCAACTCGCTGGACATGGGCTTATCCGGCATGATGGTGCTCTGTATGTGCGGACTATTAGTCGGGCAACGCGATAGTGTCAGCGACACTGAACGCCGCAACGCGATGCTGGTGTGCTGGGCAGGAATGGCATTGGCAACGATGTCGAAAGGCTTGATTGGTTTCGTGTTACCTGGCGCTGTGCTGGTGATCTATACCCTGTTGACCCGCGACTGGGCGTTATGGGCGCGCCTGCATATGGGCAAAGGTTTGATTCTGTTTTTTGCGATCACGGCGCCTTGGTTCATTTTAATTGCGTTGAAAAATCCAGAGCATCCGCACTTCTTTTTCATTCACGAACATTTTCAACGCTTCACCAGTGGCGTGCACAACCGTGGCGGTGCCTGGTATTACTTTTTTCCTTTCCTGTTGCTGGGTATCGTGCCCTGGTTAGGTGTATTGCTGCAGGGTTTATGGGCAGGCGTGAAAGAGCAATCGCATGGTTTTCAACCGCGTAAATTGCTGTTGGTCTGGGCGGTGTTTTTCTTTTTCTTTTTCAGCATTTCCGGCTCTAAATTGCCGGGCTATATTCTGCCGATTTTCCCGGCGCTGGCCTTGCTGATAGCCTTCTACCTCGATCAATGTCAGGCGCGCGCCTTAAAAATCGCTGCCATCCTGTTCGCGCTGTTAGGGCTGACGGGGCTGCTGTTCGTAAATAAAGCGGCGGGACTTGGCTCGAATGCATTTGAAATTCCTCTGTATCAGGGCTATGCCGCGTGGCTGTACGTGGCTGCGGGCTTGACGCTGCTTGGTGGTCTGGCAGCATGGTACGCAGCTGGTAAAGGCAATGTTGGCAAAGACTGGGCGCTTATTCTGTTGGCGAGTGCCGGATTTATCGCCGGGCAAGTCGCCTTCCTCGGTCACGATCCTTGGGGGAAATACATCGCTGGCTCGGCGCATATTCCCGCCATGAAAGCCGAACTGACGAAACCGGATACGCCATTGTATGCAGTTGGGCGTTATGAGCAGGCGCTGCCGTTTTATCTGGAACGCACGCTGACACTGGTAGAATTTCCGGATGAAATGGAATTCGGCCTCAAGCAGCAACCCGAATTATGGATACCTGATCGCGCTGATTTCGTTGCGCGCTGGCGTGCCCATAATCAGCGCGGTGAAGCGGCTGTTGCGATTGTCCGCACGGATATCTACAAGGAATTTCAGCAGCAAAACCTGCCGATGCGCGTGATTGGCGAAGATCCGCGCCGCGTGATTATCGCGACGACTCACCCTTAAAGAATAAAAAACACAAGAACCATAATGAATATCAATACTTTCGGTTTCATCATTACCGGCATCCTGTTGAACGCGTTAGCGCAACTGCTGCTGAAAAAAGGCACGAATGCAATCGGCGAAATCCACGTCAATGCCAGCAACTGGTTTCATATCGGCGTACAGATCGCAACCCAATGGCCGATTATTGGTGGCCTCGCGTGTTATGGCTTGTCTGTCGTTGTGTGGATTATTGGCTTGTCGCGCATTCCGGTAACGATTGCCTACCCCCTGCTGTCAATCGGTTATATCGTCAATGCGATCGGCGCCTGGTATTTCCTGGGTGAAGTCATGAGCTTACAACGCATGCTGGCGATCGGCATCATCATCATTGGCGTTGCTTTATTAATGAAGAGCTGATTTGAATAGATAATTAATGGAATTTAGGGGAGTATGCGCAAAAATCGCCTGATTGTCGGCGAAAACAAAGCGGCATCCGGATATACTCCACCCAGTATAATTAGACTGATACAGCATCAATACGTACCAAACATGCAGTACATACGCGTCTCAGACGCTATTAAAGGATCAATATGAGCGACTCTTTACCATTTTTGCCTTTCACCAAACCCAGCATAGATGAAGAAACCATTGCGGCTGTCTCGGAAGTATTGCGCTCCGGCTGGCTCGCCAGCGGACCAAAAGTGCAGGCGTTGGAAGCGCAGTTATCAGAATACTTCGGTGGCCGTCCAGTACGTACGTTTAACTCCGGCACCTGCACCATGGAAATCGCTTTGCGCATCGCCGGCATCGGCGCTGGTGACGAGGTGATCACGACGCCGAATTCGTGGGTCGCCACGGCCAGCGTGATTATTGAAACCGGCGCGACGCCAGTGTTTGTCGATATCGATCCGAAAACGCATAACATCGACCTGAACCGGGTTGAAGCCGCGATCACACCACGCACAAAAGCAATCATTCCTGTGCACATGTGCGGCTTGCCTTGCGACATGGATAAATTGTACGAGCTTGCCGACAAATATCACTTACGCGTGGTCGAAGATGCAGCGCAGGCCATAGGCTCAACCTGGAAAGGGAAGCGCATAGGCTCGTTTGGCGATTTTGTGTCGTTCAGCTTTCAGGTCAACAAAAATATCATGACCGGTGAAGGTGGCTGCCTGGTATTGAATAATGCAGAAGAAGCACGCCTTGCCGAAAAATACCGTTTACAAGGCGTGACCCGGAGCGGCCTGGATGGTATCGACGTAGATGTGCTGGGCGGAAAATTCAATCTGACCGACATCGCCGCAGCAATCGGCCTCGGTCAGATGAAACATCTGGCGGAATTCAACGCCAGACGTAAAGAACTCGCCCAATATTATTTCGAACAATTCGGCCCGGACTTTGAAGCGCAGACCGGTGCCGAACTGCCGGTCGCGGACTTCACCAACTCCAACTGGCACATGTTCCATATCGTGCTGCCGGAACGTGTAAACCGCGCAGTCTTCATGCAGCAGATGCTGGACGTGCAGATTGGTCTCGGCTACCACTATCGTCCAATTCATCTGTTCACCATGTACCGCGCCCGTGGCTTTAAAGAAGGCATGTTCCCGATTGCTGAACGTATTGGCAATCAGATCGTGACTTTGCCATTGTTCCCGGCAATGACAAAGGCCGATGTCGAACGCGTCGTGTCTGCGGTAAAATCCCGCCTTCTTTGAATCTGGCACGCCTTATGATGAAACCCGAACTCTCAGTGGTCATTCCTGTTTATAACGAGGAAGCAGGCCTCGCCAAGTTGTTCAGCCGCCTTTATCCCGCTCTCGATACGCTGGCGGCACGCGGCATCAGCTATGAAATCGTCTTCGTCAACGATGGCAGCCGCGACAATACCGCGGCGATTTTATCCGACCAGTTCCGCCTTCGCCCCGACGTCACACGCGTCGTACTGTTCAATGGTAATTACGGCCAGCACATGGCGATTCTGGCTGGCTTTGAAGCAACCCGTGGCGAGATTGTGGTCACGCTCGATGCTGACTTACAAAATCCTCCGGAAGAAATCGGCGCACTGGTCGACAAAATGCGCGAAGGTTACGACTATGTAGGATCGATACGACGCAAGCGTCAGGATTCTGCCTGGCGAACCTATGCGTCAAAAGCGATGAACCACCTGCGCGAAAAAATCACCCGCATCAAAATCACCGATCAGGGCAATATGCTGCGTGCCTACGGTCGGAACGTGATTGATCTGATTAATCAGTGCGGCGAAGTCAACACCTTCGTACCTGCGCTGGCCTACACGTTTTCACGCAAACCAACAGAAATCGTGGTGGAGCATGAGGAGCGTGCTGCGGGTGAATCCAAATACTCGCTATACAGTCTGATACGTCTGAATTTCGACCTGATGACTGGCTTTTCCATCATGCCTTTGCAGATATTCTCCATGCTTGGGATGATGTTGTCGCTGCTTTCCGGCGGTTTAGTTGCTTTGCTGCTGATACGCCGTTTCGTTTTCGGCGCGGAAGCCGAAGGGCTGTTCACCCTTTTCGCCATCGCTTTTTTCCTGATGGGTGTGATTCTGTTTGGCATAGGCTTGCTTGGCGAATACATCGGGCGCATTTATCAGCAAGTACGAGGTCGCCCGCGTTACGTGGTGCAAACGATTTTGCAAGATCTGCCTGCTAGTGCAGCGAAGGAAAACTGACATGAGTTCCCAGCCCACTGCCGTCGTCTTTGCCTACCACAACGTCGGTGTACGCAGCATTAAAACCCTGCTCGCCCGCGGCGTACATATCGCTCTGGTCGTCACGCACGAAGATAATCCGGCAGAAACGATCTGGTTTGAATCCGTCGCCGCTTTATGCCAGGAACACGGCATCGAAAGCATCACGCCTGCAGATCCTAAATCCGCCGACCTGGCGCAACGTATCGCTACGATAGCGCCTGACTTCATTTTCAGCTTTTATTATCGCCACATGTTGCCAACGGATCTGCTCGCGCTGGCGAAACGCGGCGCCTACAATCTGCACGGTTCTTTATTGCCTAAATACCGTGGCCGCGTCCCGGTTAACTGGGCAGTTTTGCACGGCGAAACGGAAACGGGCGCCACCTTGCATGAAATGGCGGCCAAACCGGATGCTGGCAAAATTATTGCGCAAACAGCCGTACCTATTCTGCCGGACGACACTGCCTATGAAGTATTCGGAAAATTAACTGTCGCCGCTGAGCAAACGCTTTGGTACACCCTGCCCGGCCTGATCTGCGGCGAATACAAAGCATTAGAAAACAAACTCAGCGAAGGCAGTTATTTCGGTGGACGCAAACCTGAAGATGGCCGGATAGACTGGTCGCAGTCAGCTCAACAGGTATATAACCTGCACCGTGCTGTCGCACCGCCTTACCCAGGAGCTTTTTTTGAGCAGTCAGGGCATCATTTTATTATTCAAAAAGCACGTTTATCCAATTTACCAGCTGGAAATTTGCCGACAGGCTTGCATGTAGTAGATAATGTCGCCCTTGGCGTATGCGGCGATGGTAAAGCATTGCGCATAATTGAATTGCACTGCGATGGAAAACCTATCCCGGTCAACGAATTGAAGCAATTGACAGGGGCGGCCTGATCACAATCAGACTGCGTCATACGGCATAGCCCAACATTTACATTTAAGAAGAACTCACCATGAAAAAAGTCCTCATTCTCGGCGTGAACGGTTTTATCGGTCATCATCTGTCCAAACGCATTCTGGAAACGACAGACTGGGAAGTCTACGGCATGGATATGCAAACCGAGCGTCTGGGCGACCTGATCAACCATCCGCGCATGCACTTTTTTGAAGGCGATATCACCATCAATAAAGAATGGGTCGAATATCATGTGAAAAAATGCGACGTCATTCTGCCGCTGGTCGCGATCGCGACGCCATCCACTTACGTGAAACAGCCATTGCGCGTATTTGAGCTGGACTTTGAAGCCAACCTGCCTATCGTGCGTTCGGCTGCGAAATACGGTAAGCACCTGGTTTTCCCTTCGACTTCTGAAGTGTATGGCATGTGTCACGATGAAGAATTCGATCCTGAAGAATCAGAACTGATTTGCGGCCCAATCAACAAGCCACGCTGGATTTACTCTTGTGCGAAACAACTGATGGATCGCGTGATCTGGGGCTATGGCATGGAAGGTCTGAACTTTACCTTATTCCGTCCGTTCAACTGGATCGGTGCCGGCCTGGACAATATTCACACACCAAAAGAAGGCAGCTCACGTGTAGTTACGCAGTTCTTCGGTCACATTGTTCGCGGCGAGAATATTTCGCTGGTGGATGGCGGTGCGCAAAAACGTGCATTCACTTATATCGACGACGGTATCGACGCACTGATGCGCATCATCGATAACAAAAATGGTGTCGCGTCCGGCAAAATTTACAACATCGGTAATCCATCCAACAATTACTCGATTCGTGAACTCGCCCACATGATGCTGACACTCGCTGCCGAGTATCCTGAATATGCAGAAACAGCGAAAAAAGTACAACTGACTGAAACGACATCCGGCGCTTACTACGGTGCAGGTTATCAGGACGTACAAAATCGCGTCCCCAAAATCACCAATACTTGCGAAGAATTGGGCTGGGCGCCAACGACTGACATGAAAGATACGATGCGCAATATTTTTGATGCTTATCGTTCGCAAGTTGCTGAAGCACGTTCGTTGATGGACTGATACGGATCAGCATGCCGAACATCGTTCTGAAAATCGACGTCGACACCTTTCGCGGCACGAAGGAAGGTGTACCGAATCTGGTGCGGATACTTAAGCAACATCAGGCCGGAGCAACTTTTCTGTTTTCACTGGGAAAAGATCATACCGGCTGGGCGTTGCGCCGGGCATTTCGCCCGGGTTTTTTTCAAAAGGTTTCCCGTACTTCAGTCGTAGAACATTACGGCATCAAAACCCTGATGTATGGCGTGCTCTTACCTGCGCCGGACATCGGTAACTGCACGGCAGAAATGCGTGCGGTTGCTGATGCCGGTTTTGAGTGTGGCATCCACACCTGGGATCACGTCGTCTGGCATGACAATGTCCGGCAGCGCGGCAAAGACTGGACATGCAGCCAGATGCAACAAGCGCAGCAGAAATTTCAGCAGATTTTTGGCCACACACCAGCAACGCACGGAGCTGCTGGCTGGCAAATGAATGCACACGCATTTGCCCAGCTTGATCAATTTGGAATGCGATACGCTTCTGATGGCCGCGCCATGTTGACTGACGATGGCAGCCTTGCAAATCCAGAAGCAGGCCCTTACCGTTTAAAAGTAGGTAACGAGGTAAAGTCATGCATACAAATGCCGACAACCCTGCCTACGCTGGATGAATTGCTGGGACGAACAGTGAACGGTCAGGAGCTGACCAGTTCGACAATTGCAGCACACATACTGGATCTGACAAAAAATCTGCGAGACCATGTATTTACCTTACATGCAGAACTTGAAGGGCAAAAACTCGCCCCCATATTCGAGGAATTGCTGACAGGCTGGCATAAGCAAGGTTATCGTTGCATATCTATGGCTGACTATTTTAACGTTATCAAAGATAAAGAATTGCCGACATATCCCCTTTCATGGGCCAGCTTACCTGGAAGATCCGGAGAACTGGTTGCCCTGATATAGTCTGCCAGCAACACCTTCTCCACCACTAACCAAGGAGATTACAGTGGCTGACACGCTTTCCGCTTTGAATTGCCAGGTGCCAGAATTTTCTGCCGCCATGACAGGCGACAAGGAATTTCACTTAAGTAATTACGCGGGTAAAAATCTGGTGATTTATTTCTACCCCAAAGACAATACCCCGGGTTGCACCACCGAAAGCATTGCTTTCCGTGATTTATATCCACAATTTGAATCAGCAAACACAGAAATTTTTGGCATCAGCCGGGATAGCTTGCGTTCGCACGAAGGATTCAAGAAGAAACTCGATCTGCCATTTGAACTGATATCCGATCCTGACGAAACCTTGTGTTTGCTGTTTAACGTCATGAAAATGAAAAACATGTACGGTAAACAGGCTCGCGGCATAGAGCGCAGCACATTTGTGATTGACGCCACAGGTAAATTAGTGAAAGAATGGAGAGGTGTCAAAGTAGCAGGACACGTTGATGAAGTACTTGAATTCGTGAGCGCAAAAACCTAATTGAACTCTACCAATTTTCTATACTTAGAAGCCGCAAGGGGCAAAACCAGCAATCAGCTGGGGTCGCCACAGCGGCTTTTTGATTTTACAGCTCTCACTTTTTGATTGAGGTATTCATGCCATTACCAAAAATGCCGACCAAACCCGCAGCATTATTGTCACCAAAAGACTACCCAAAAGCGGAATCAGGTAAGCCAAGTAAAGCGGTAAAAGTCGCCCACACTGAAAAAACCAGAGCCGCTGAAAATCAGGCAGCCACTGCGAAGAAAGCGCAGACACCTGTTGCCACCCAAAAAGCCGGTCCTCGCTCAACGCAAAAAACAGCACCGGCCAAAGCGACCCGAATACCGGCACCAGCACCGGCAGCAGCAAAGATTGCTACACCAGCGACTACCACTGTTACCGAAGCAAAAATTCCTGATATCCGCGTTAAATCGAGCATCAGCCGTGCTGCCGACAAATCAGGAATCATCAAGCTATTTGTACTCGATACCAATGTCCTGATGCATGATCCTACGTCCTTATTCCGCTTTGAGGAACATGACATTTACCTGCCTATGATCACGCTGGAAGAGCTTGATGATCATAAGAAAGGGATGTCGGAAGTTGCGCGCAATGCGCGCCAGATTTCGCGTTCTCTCGATGCGCTGGTTGGTGACATCGACCATCAGGATATAGAAAAAGGGATTCCCTTATCCAAATTAGGCAATAAAGAAGCAAAGGGTCATCTGTATTTTCAGACCAAGCTGCAAGTCGGAGAATTACCGCGCGGCCTGCCGCAAGGAAAAGCTGATAATCAGATTCTTGGCGTCGTGCAGGCACTGGAACAGGAATTTCCGGGACGCCCTATCGTACTGGTGTCAAAAGACATCAACATGCGTATTAAGGCGCGTGCGTTGGGTTTGCCAGCGGAAGATTACTTTAATGATCATGTTCTGGAAGACAGCGATTTACTGTACTCCGGCATCGTACAGCTGCCTGACGATTTCTGGAATAAACATGGCAAAGGTATAGAAACCTGGCAAGAAAACAGAAACGGACTCAGCACCACGTTTTACCGTATCACTGGTCCGGTAATTCCCTCATTGCTGGTTAATCAGTTTGTTTATCTTGAACCGAATAATGGTGAGGCTTCATTTTACGGACAAGTAAAACAAATTAACGGTAAAACCGCCGTACTGCAAACTCTGCGCGACTATGGCCATGTGAAGAATAGTGTCTGGGGTATCACTTCCCGCAATCGTGAACAGAATTTTGCTCTGAATCTGCTGATGGATCCGGAATGTGATTTCGTCACCCTGCTGGGTCAGGCTGGTACGGGTAAAACTTTACTCGCGCTCGCTGCAGGTCTGGCGCAAGTACTGGAAACCAAAACCTACAACGAAATTATTGTCACCCGTGTCACCGTGCCTGTTGGTGAAGACATCGGCTTCCTGCCAGGTACCGAGGAAGAAAAAATGTCTCCATGGATGGGCGCATTTGACGACAATCTCGAAGTGCTGAATAAGTCAGACAATGATGCCGGTGATTGGGGACGCGCTGCCACGCAGGATCTGATTCGTTCGAAGATCAAGATCAAATCGCTGAACTTCATGCGCGGTCGTACCTTCGTCAATAAATTTCTGATTATCGACGAGGCGCAAAATCTGACACCGAAGCAGGTAAAAACTCTGGTGACGCGCGCGGGTCCAGGCACTAAGATCATCTGTCTTGGAAATATCGCGCAGATCGATACACCATATCTGACCGAAGGTTCCAGCGGTCTGACCTATGTCGTTGATCGTTTCAAAGGATGGTCACACAGTGGTCACGTGACTTTAGCCCGCGGCGAACGTTCACGTCTGGCAGATCACGCCAGTGAAATTTTGTAAATAATTCAAAGATACTTTTCAAGCGCTGCCGCGGCAGCGCTTTTTTTACGCCCAGCAATTATTTTTTACCTGAGATAAACTATTGCCTAAGCAATGATTATTTAATGAAATGACTGACGAAAAATCCTCCTTACAGTTTGATGCAAGCCATGTAGAAGACAGCGTGGGTTACCTGATCGCGAGAACCAGAACGATGTTATCCCGTGCCGCTGATGGCGCTTTGCGTTCGCGTGGTATCACACATTCACAAGCCAGCGTTTTTTTAATGCTGGGTCTCGGTAAATGCCATACTGCGGCGGATCTGTCGCGTGACTTATTCATCGATTCGGCTGCAATGAAAAGAACGCTGGATAAACTCGAGTCCAAGGGTTTTCTGCTCAGAACGCAAGACCCGGCAGATAAACGCCTTTTCAAGCTGGAACTGACCGCGAGTGGCCAAGAAATGGCCGCACAACTGCCGCCTCTTTACAAAGAAGTTCTTAACATCGGTTTTACCGGATTTTCAGAAGAAGAACTTGGCTTTTTGAAGTGTCTGTTGCGCAAGGCACTCGCAAATCGCCCTTTGTTAGAGTCGTCAAAATAATCATTGCACAGGCAATTAAATTCATTAGCAGCGATACCAACTGTGAACATACAAACCAAATGAAACCTCCTGAGATAAACAAGATGAACAGCAAGCATATTGC
The DNA here is from genome assembly GCF_014284215.1 of Undibacterium sp. FT79W. Lineage (NCBI taxonomy): Bacteria > Pseudomonadati > Pseudomonadota > Betaproteobacteria > Burkholderiales > Oxalobacteraceae > Undibacterium > Undibacterium sp. FT79W. The sequence continues at coordinate 69,247 of NZ_JACOGB010000002.1, forward strand.
TTATCATGCGATGGCTGCCGGAGTGCTGGCACTGCTTTCTGCATGTGTTAGCTTTGACGGCATACAAAGTCAGTCACAACTCAAGTCGATAGCTAACGAAGAAAATTCCGGCATATTTGCGCAACAACAAGGCCTGTGGCCGGCCAGTGACTGGGGTGTTGCGATTGGCGGTCAAGAACTGCAGTCCTTGATTGATGCAGGCTTAAACAACAACCCATCTCTGCAGGCGGCGAGCGCGCGTATCAATGCGGCACGGGCAGTCAGTGCTGCGGTCAGTGCCAACACCCTTCCCTCGGTTAACGCAAGTCTGGACAGCACTTACCAACGTTTTACCGAACACGGGCTGATTCCCAAACCGCTGGCCGGTAGTTACGAGAGCAATAATCAGCTGGCACTGAATGCCAGCTATGAACTTGATTTCTGGGGCAAACACAGCGCAGAAATACGCACTGCCGTCTCGCAGGAAAAAGTCGCTGAAGCAGAAAAACAAAGCGCACGGCTGCTATTGAGTAGTGCGATTGCCCGTAGCTGGTTGCAACTGGCGCGCCAATATCAGCAACTCGCGCTGAGCGAACAACAACTTGCCGTTCGTGAAAAAATCGATCAGCTGACGTTACAGAGGCTGAAAGCAGGACTGGAAACTAAATCTGAAATTCAACAAAGTTTGTTGCAAATTTCCAGTATCAAAAACGATATCATCAGCTGGAAAGAAGCCATCGCCTTAACGCGCAACCAACTGGCTGCATTGCTAGGTGCGGGACCAGAACGCGGGCAGCAAATTCCTGCTCCTCGTTTGCAGACAAATATGGCGATTACAGCTCCCGCCAATCTGCCACTGGAATTAATTTCAAGAAGACCGGATATCGTTGCGGCGCGCTGGCGGGTTGAAGCTGGTCAGAGCGAGATTGATCTGGCGAAAAATCAGTTTTACCCCAACATCAACATCGTCGGATTTGCCGGTTTATCCAGCCTGGGTCTGGATAATTTTATCAAGAGTGGCAGCAGTATCGTCGGCGTAGGGCCGACAATACGCCTGCCGATTTTTGAGGGTGGTCGTCTGCGCGCGCAATTGAAGAATAAAGTCGCAGGCTACGACGTCGCTGTTGCCACTTACAATCAGAGTCTGACAGATGCATTGCATGAGGTTGCAGATCAATTGCAGACCTTGCAAACCAGCGAAGCGCAAGCGAAACAGCAGGTCATCGCAGAACAAGCAGCCAAAACGGCCTTGCAACTCGCACAGCAACGACAAAAAGCAGGCACCGCAAACATGCTCCCTGTATTAGCGGCAGAAACGACGCTGCTCGTGCAGCAAAAATTATCACTGGACATCGCTATTCGCCATACGGACAGTCAGATTAATCTGATCAAAGCACTCGGCGGTGGCTATGACAGCAAGGCCGAAAGCATCGCATCGGCGAATTCAACATCCAACAATTTCACAGCACCTAACAAACCGGAGGCAGCGCAATGAACGCTCCAGCACAAAACACGAATCCCCCTACCGCGCCTGCAATCGAAGCTGCACCGGACAAAAGCAAGCGCCGCGGCCGCCTGCTCGTTGTTACCGCCGTTATTGCGATCGCCGCAATTGCGTACGGAGCATGGTGGGCATTGGTTGCACGTAATTTTGAACATACAGAAGATGCGTATGCAGCAGGTAACGTCATTCAGGTGACACCGCAGATTGCCGGCACTGTCGTTGCGATTCATGCTGACGATACCGAACTGGTGCAAGCTGGAAAACCTTTGATTGAACTCGACAAGACAGACGCCAAAGTCGCGTTGGATCAAGCTGAAGCGCAACTGGCACAGACTGTGCGTGAAGTGAAGGTGCTGTTTGCTAACAATGCCAGCCTGCAAGCGAATATCGACGTACGCAGCACGGATGTTGAACGGGCAAAATCCGATCTGGCGCGCCGCCAGACTTTACTCAGCTCCGGTGCAATTTCCACCGAAGAACTGGAACATGCTAAAAATGCGCTGAAAACAGCTGAGGCTGCGTTGCTGGCTACGCGCGAACAGTTAAGCTCTAACCGTGCACTGACCGAAAATACGACCGTCACGCAGCACCCGAATGTGCTGCGTGCTGCCACTAAAGTACGTGAAGCAATGTTGGCATATAACCGCGCCTCCTTACCCGCCCCGGTCAGCGGCTATATTGCGAAGCGCGCAGTACAAATCGGACAGCGTGTCAATGCAGGAGCGCCGTTATTGTCTATCGTTCCTTTGAATTCACTGTGGGTCGATGCCAACTTTAAAGAAGTACAGTTAGCCCATATGCGCATAGGCCAGGATGTGACTTTGCATTCAGATCTGTATGGCAGCGACGTCGAATATCACGGAAAAGTCATTGGGCTGTCTGCGGGTACCGGCTCTGCGTTTGCATTACTGCCGGCACAAAACGCCAGTGGCAACTGGATTAAAGTGGTGCAGCGTGTTCCCGTGCGTATCTCTCTTGACCCGAAAGAATTGGAAGCACATCCGTTGCGCATCGGGGTTTCCATGCAGGTACAGGTCAATATCTCTCAGCAACAAGGAGCACCGGTCACGGCAAATGCGGCAGCCCGCACCACACCTGCTTATCAGACCAGCGTATTTGAACAAAACGGCAAAGATGTTGAGCAACGCATCGCTTCGATTATCAACGCTAATTTATCCACAGCAAATACGGCTAACGCCAAGGCAAAGTAATGAGTACTGCATCCCGCGCTGCTCATGCAGCGCATCCGCCGCTGAAAGGTGCACAGTTGGCAATGGGAACACTTGCCCTGTCGCTGGCGGTGTTCATGAATGTACTTGATTCGTCGATTGCCAACGTGTCGATTCCGGCCATTTCAGGCAACCTTGGCGTATCACCGCAACAAGGCACTTGGGTGATCACCTCGTTTGCCGTCGCCAATGCGATCTCGGTTCCGTTAACGGGCTGGCTGACCACACAGTTCGGGCAAGTCAGATTGTTCATGACATCGATATTATTATTCGTGTTGTCGTCCTGGCTGTGCGGTATCGCACCGAATATCGAGACACTGATCGCGGCGCGTATTTTGCAAGGTGCGGTTGCTGGCCCGATGATTCCACTGTCCCAATCCTTGCTGTTATCGAGTTACACCCCGGCCAAGAGTTCAATGGCGCTTGCGCTATGGGGCATGACGACGCTGGTTGCACCGATTATGGGGCCTCTGCTTGGTGGCTGGATTTCAGATAATTACACCTGGCCATGGATTTTCTATATCAACATTCCAGTCGGGCTATTTACTGCTTGGGCGACATGGTCGATTTACCATAAGAGAGAATCAACCATCAGGGCGTTGCCGATTGATAAGGTTGGTCTGTTTCTGCTGGTGATCTGGGTCGGCGCTTTGCAACTGATGCTGGATAAAGGCAAGGAACTTGATTGGTTCAATTCTGGTGAAATCATTTTACTGACCGTGATTGCCGCCGTTGGACTGATTTACTTCATCATCTGGGAAAAAGGGCAAGACCATCCCGTCGTTGATTTATCTTTGTTCAAAGGACGAAATTTTTCCGCGGGTGTCGTTGCTATTTCTGTTGGCTATGGCCTGTTTTTCGGCAGTCTCGTTATTATGCCGCTGTGGTTGCAAACCCAGTTATCGTACACCGCGACTGAAGCAGGAAAAGTCATGGCACCGGTTGGTATTTTTGCGATTTTATTGTCACCTATCATCGGGAAAATTTTACCGAAGGTGGACGCACGCCGGGTTGCATCGCTCGCATTTTTGGGATTTGCATTGGTTTTTTTCCTCAGAGCTCGCTTCAACACGGAAGTCGATACGATGTCGCTGATGATTCCAACGCTGATTCAGGGGGCGGCAATGTCGATGTTCTTTATTCCACTGACATCGATCATCTTATCCGGTCAGCCACCGGAAAAAATTCCTGCAGCATCCGGCCTGTCCAACTTTGTCCGGATTATGTGCGGCGGCATGGGAGCATCAATCATGACGACCATGTGGGACAGCCGCAGCACGATGCATCACGCGCATATCACTGAAAGCACTGGCTACGCTTCACCGGTATTCGTGCAGAGTATGCAAGGCCTGACGCAGCAAGGAATGTCTGACCACGCTGCGTATGCGGTTCTGGACAGAACCATCAGCGTACAAGCCAGCACCATGGCCGCAACAGATATTTTTTATCTGTCAGCGTTTATGTTTCTCGGCCTGATCGCGCTGGTCTGGTTGACCAAGCCGAAAAAATCGTCGGCACCGGTTGATGCAGGTGGTGCGCATTAACAAAGATGAACGGGTCAACTAGCGTTGGCCCGTTTTTTTATTTGAGACCAGCGTTGCTCCGCGCACTTCAAAGCTGACCTGATCCAGCAACAATCCCTGAGGCGTCAGCAAACTCAGCACATGCTTGCCGGGGATGGGGAACCAGTCATACCTTAAAGTTTTCTCTTGCTGCGAACTGATGACAGTCATTGTTTTTAAACGTTGCCCATCCAAAACAAGAACATGTCCATCGCCGGCAGAGACAAAGCGCATGCGCTGCCGTTCCGGCGGAATATCCGGATCGACAGCCACGATCATTCCTGACTTAGGATAGGTTATTTTTTTCTGTATCTGATCTGAATGCGCACGCACAATCTTGTCCTGCGCTGTTCCTTTTAAAAACAACTCATTTCTGGCGGCTTCAATCTCGTCGGAAAAACTGATGTGACGTTGCTCAACACCATCGGGCAATAGGCGTTTCCCTGCCCTGATCGGCTGACTATCTTTGTGCAGATAGTGCATGATTTCCTGCCAGACCGGTGCCGCACCGGTCACACCGGAAACGTCCCACATAGGCGCACCGGAAGCATTCCCCACCCAAACCCCCACGGTGTAACGCTCAGAAAATCCTATGCACCAGTTATCACGCATATCTTTCGACGTACCGGTTTTGACGGCACTCCACACCCGTGTCGCCAACGCGTTTTCTAATCCGAAAGTCATGGCTCGCGCCGCTCTGTCACTCAATATGTCGTTCACAATATAGGATGCGGCTGTATCCATCACTCTCACTGACGATGGGCGTGGGTCTGTATTTCTGTATCGAGGAGCACTAAAACTTCCCTGATTCGCCAGACTACGATAAGCATTCGTCAAACTCAGCAAACTGACATCCGCGCTACCTAAGGCGAGGCTGTAGCCGTAATAATCGCCCGATTCACGCAGTTGCAACCCCAGCGCTTGCAAACGTCTGAAAAACACTTCCGGTTGAATGCTGATCAACATCCTGACGGCAGGAATATTCAGTGACGACGCCAATGCCGTCCGCGCACTGACCATGCCCTTAAAGTGCTTATCGTAATTCTGCGGAATATATAAGCCGTTGCTTGTCGTCAGATTGACCGGCGTATCATCAATGACAGAGGCCGCTGTGATCAGGCGTTTTTCCAAGCCCAGCTCATACAAAAATGGTTTCAGGGTAGAGCCTGCCTGGCGCAGTGCGACAACGCCATCCACATGGGCAGCATCGGATAAGCTGCCGCTGGAACCTACCCATGCCAGAACATCACCGCTGGCGTTATCCAGAACAAGGATAGCGCCGTCCTCAACATTCCGATCGACTAAGGCCGATAACTGGCGAGTCAGACTGTCTTTCGCATATGCCTGCAAACGGGCATCCAGCGTCGATGTGACGCGACGTGCATCCGCCGTCAGGACTCTGCGGGCAAAATGCGGCGCGAGATTTAATCCGTTCTGGGTTGTTGTGTACATGCTGTTGGTTGCCACACCTGATTTACTGCTCAGATGAGAAAAAGCCAGCGCAGTCTGTCCTTCCAGATTGACACAAAATTCAGGGTGTTTTTGCTCGCGCAGGATATGGCAAGCCCGTTCACTGACCTTGCTGACACTGGCGTTCGGGCCACGTATCAGCGCGACGGCAATGGCTGCTTCAATCTGATCCATGCCACTAGGATGCTTGCCGAACATCACTCTTGCGAGTGCATGCGCACCAACGATTTCGCCGCGAAACGGCACCAGATTCAGATAAGCTTCCAGAATCTGATCTTTACGCCACTGACGCTCCAGCCATTGCGCAACAATCGCCTGAGAAATTTTCTGCGAGGTGCTGCGGGCGGATGAGCGACGCCGTAAATCTTCTTCCAGCAAACCAGCCAGTTGCATCGTGATGGTAGACGCGCCGCGTGTTTTCGTATTCCATAAGTTCCCCCAGGCGGATGCGGCTACCGCATTCCAGTCAACGCCGGAATGCTGATAAAAACGTTTGTCTTCGGATGCGATCAGTGCGCTTCTGAGTGCAGGAGAAATATCTTCCAGGCTGACCCATGCCAGTTTGCGCTCTCTGGCATCCACCCGCATCTGCTGAAGAATAATGCCATGCCTGTCGAGCAACGCGGCATCTGAGGATAAATACCGCGCTTTGACATCCTGATAGCTGACCACCGCATAAACATTGCCACTGCATAACAACAGCAATGCACTCAGCCAATAAACGAACTGACGCAAAATATTTCCTGCAAAATCAGGCACTTTAACGCTGCCGGAGAACAATTGCGTCAGTCGGGATAAAGATAAAAACCGTTTCACTTCACTATCATCAAGGCATTTGGCGACTCACCAAACATTTCCGGTGCGTACATGGCTTCAACTCGGGTCGATGGCAGATGAAATTCACCTGCATTATTCAGTCTGACCATGTAAGACATACTGAATTTACCTTTAGGAACAAACTGATAGTAACTTCTGAAGCTGTCAAAACTACGCTCTTCATATGCCAGCCATGCCTGTCCAGAGCTGCGCTCAGTAGCAGTCGCAATCGCAGAATCGCGCCCCAGACCTGAGCCCAACAAGGTCGCGCCAGCGGGGATAGGATCGGTTGCCACCACCCACGTCATATCCGTTTGCGCATCAATATCAATGTTGACGCGCAAGATATCACCCCGCTGATATTTTCCGGCTTGTTTTTGTTCCACAGGCGTCACCGTTTTCGTGATCCTGTAACCGCTGGAAAACGCTGTTCTCAATGGCACGGCTGCCAGACTTTGAAACTGCAACCACGGCTTGCCCTTGCCATCATGCGCCGCTTTCAGGTTCGTATCAGCAGAAGTTGTTTGCGGCCACGACAACAGCAACTTACCCCCGCCATTCGCTGGCCAGTTAAAAGTTTGCGAATTCAATGCCGGATTTGCCGCTTGCTGCAAACTGATACGGCTGGAACCACTGACTTTTTCAGCTTCAAATTTTTTCGAAAATTTTTCTAACGCGAGCAATCCCCATACATTCGCCGTTGTCGTCATCCAATGCCCATGCACCTGCCGTTGCAATGTGCCATTGAGTATCTTAGGCAAATCATCGCGCCAGGCCGGATTATCTATCATCGCCAGCAATAAACGATTTGCATTGACGTCGCTATTCCCCATCAGCCACCACCAGTAATCATCGCGCTCATTGGAAAACCCCATGCGCGTGCCCTGATAGTTGAGCCGGCTGCTTAAGATCTGTTCTGCTTCTTTCATTGCCACAGTCCGTTGTGGCAATGTGCTGCTTCTTTGCAGTATCAGATACCAATCCAACACCGCACCAGTTGGCCATTGGTTTGGCGTGATTTGCACCGAACCCAGCATTCTTGGTTGGACCAAGTTATAACGGGATAAGGCTTCCAGCGCCGCCAGTTTACGTACATCTAAATCCTTGCGCGGCGACCAAAAATCACGGGTGATCTTACCCTCTACAAAAGCTTGCAAGCCTTGCAGCATCTTATCTCTGAGGGATTCAGGTATCGCATAGCCTGCTTCCTGCGTTGCCGACAAAAGGTAGGCAGTCAGCGTATCGCTGCCCAGCCTTTGTCCACTGTCCGCTGGGGGGTAGTAATACGCCAGACCATCGGCATCAAGATAAGTAGGCAATTCATTGACGACTTTCTGCCACATTCCTGCATCACGCAAACCAATGGCTCTTGATGTTTTTTGCTCCAGGCAGATGTACGGATAGTTTTCAAAATACCGGCGCAAACCATCGCTACCACTGATCAGGCTGGGCAGGAAAGAAACTGCGATACCGCCCCGGCCGGGCAAACCGTCTGCGGGTTTGACCACCGGTAAAGTCAAAGGCTTATCAAGCTGAATCAGCGTCGCTTGTTGTACTGTTACCGGAGTCGCAGGAATCAGTTTTTGTACGAACTTTAAACCATCTTTCGCCCCCTGATTAGTTGCCCCCTGCTCCTGCGCACTGAATTCCCACTGCAATTGCTGACTTTGCACATCGGAACCAAGCAGCGGCACTTCTATCATCCAGTTTGCTTCACGTGCCTCGCCTGCCGGTATCTGTAATTCTTGTGCTGGCAATAATGCTGCGGCACCATTGGTTTTCCCTTGCAGCATCACTTTCATCGCACGGCTTGTCGTGTTACGCACGGTCAGCATTGCATTGTAATGATCACCTTCACGTACCAGCGGCGGCAATCCTGAGACGATTTGCAGATCCTGCGTTGCCTTGATGCTTGTCGTTCCGGTACCAAACAAGCCATCACCACTTTGCGCGACAGCCACAATCCGGAAACTGGTTAAGGCATCGTTGAGTGGCACATCAATCTGCGCCCGACCATTGGCATCAAGCTGTACTGCAGGCTTCCAGAGCAACAGCGTATCAAGCAACTCTCTGGTCGGAGATTTCCCCCCGCCGCCGCCAGCGGCCACTGCTTTGCGGCCATAGTGGCGTTTACCTATTACCTGCATCTGCGCAGTGGCAGTTTCCACACCATAACTGCGGCGTTGCAACAGCGCCGCCAATACATTCCAGCTGTCATTCGGCTGCAGTTCCAGTAATGCCTCATCAACCGCAGCGATGGCGACTTCACCACCAGCCGCAGGCTTACCGTCAGGTAGTCTGACTTGTATGCTGACCTTAGACGTGGCGCGGATAGGATACGCTGGCTTGTCGCTGCTGACTGTTACTGCGAGTTGCTGCGCAGCGATACCGACATTAATTTCCGCAATGCCATATTTATACGCGGGTTTCGCCAGATCAACCGTCGCACCGGGTGCCTGATACTCACGGAATTCACTCCACCAATTGAGAGGTTCTTTCCACCCCCAACTGAAGAAGGAATACCACGGCACTTCACGCATACGCCCCCGCACTGCCAGCACGGACACATACACGTTCGGGCCATAACTGGCTTTGATCGGTACCCGTATTGTCGGATCCCGGCCATTCAATTCCACCACCATGGTGTCGATCACGCCTTCGCGTTCGATCGCAACCAATGCTGTCGCAGAGCGGAAAGGCATGCGCACCTGAAAGCTCGCGACATCGCCAGCCTTATACTGTTTTTTCTCCGGCAAAACATCCATGCGATCCTGATTCTCACCATCAAACCAGACCTCACCTTTGCCAGTGACCCAGAGCGAGGTTTTTGCATAAGAACTCCGCCCTTGATTATCAGAAGCTTTGACCTGCAATTCGATATTGCCGGATTCTGTCATCTCAACTTCGCAGATCAGTAAGCCGCGTGCGTCAGACTTGCCTTTACAAAGCTGACCTAATTCCTTGCTCGATTCTGCATTTTCATACGCATAAAAACCACCGACAATACGACGCCGATGTGAATCATTGTGTCTCGCAATACCTGTAATGACTAACGGAACGTCAGACATGGGCTTGCCATTGGTATCAAGTGCAATCGCAGTAAAACGGGTTTTGTTTTTTACCGATACCCAGTCTTCATTCTTGATTCCTGCGACGACAGCCGCTGGCCACACCGGAATCACGCTACTGATCGTCTGTATTTCGCCATTCGGATCGGCATAGGTCATTTCAGTAAGTAACTCTTGCGGACGCCGTATCTCTGGCAAAGAGTTCAATACTGTTTTGCCGCTGCCGTTTTTATCCAGCGTGACAGGAAGCTTGTTCGCAACGATTTTTTGTTCGTCTTCGTTACCGTCATTGGTGTAAAAAGAGAACTGCTCATAATCTGGGAAGTGCAGCATACGGTTACGTAACAGGCTGGTCACTTGTACCGATAAGCCTGATGCGCCGCCACCGTTCAGATAATTCAATTGCAGACCCAGCGGCAACTCTTTCGGCGTGAGGTGCGGGCCTTTTGGCGGAATCACGCGTCCTTGCAACAGTGGCAAGCGGAACTCTTCGACACGGAAACCACCGGTGTAATAAGTCTGATCACTATATCGGTAATCCTCGTTACCACCTTCATCATTGGTCGTCGCCAGTTTCACGTTCCCTTTATCAAGGATAATGTCATAGCGACCTAATTTTGCCTGCACAGGAATTGTGAAGGTATTCTCAGCCGCATTGCGGCCTCTCCAAACCACGGGGAACTGAAATTCCTGATTACTTCCCTGATGCACAATACGCAAACGATTTGGCAATTGTTCTGTTTTGACCAAAGCCAGACCATGCATCGTCTCGGCACGAATCAAATGCTTCATGGACACCGTTTCACCGGCCCGGAATAAACTGCGATCCAATACCGTGTGTGCTTTCACCGAGGCGCTTGTATTAAACTCGGTCGGCAGATTGAAGCGATACGATTCGATACCGTTATTCCATGACGATAATGCGAAGGCCATATCAGCACGGCCTTTTTCATCCGTCTTACGCGCGCTCACAAAATAGCCATTAATTTTTGACTCGCCACGTTTACCTTCAGCACTCGCTTCATTGCTCTGACAGCCGCTGAGTGGCTTTGCCAGCATCGCTATGCCATTGACATCGGATCGCCCTTTCCAGATGGAACGACCAAAGCAATCGGAAATCTGTATATCGGCATTCGCCACTGGCTTGCCGTTATCCAGCCGTGTGACCCAGACCGCAGCATTTTCCCTACCGGATTTCAGATGTACTGACAGATTCGTCACCAACGCACTGGTGCGCACAAACATCGGTGCAGGTTTACCGAGCAGAGCGGCACCTAGTCTTTGCGACTCAAGTTCAAGTACATAAAAACCCGGCGCTTTAAATGGAATGCCAACAATTTCAAATGGCCGGACACTATCTGTATTTGTTGCCGGCAATTCCAACTTGCTTGCTTTTGCTTCTTTACTCAACAATCCTATGCTGCGGGTTTCTATCAATTGATTGTTCTTACTAATCGTCGACTCATGATAACGATTCAGCTTACTCAACCATTCAATAATGGCGGTATCTTCATCGACTTTCAGATTTGCCAGTTGACCTGGGGCGACTTTTCCATTCGCCGAACGTGCCACTAATGACGCTTCGACGTTTCTCAGGGTGACGGGCAAGGTCGCGTCGGCATTGAGTTCAATGATGCCGAACGGCGCCGCCGGGAATTTCGCCAGCGGGGGGAAGTCAGCGGTCATCAGCTTGAATGGAAACTGTGCCGCATTTGACAAACTGCGACCGCTATCGTCCTTGAGACCGGAAGGCAACTCAATACTCAGCTCAGATTTTTCAGCAAAAGGTGGTTTAAAACTGAGATAGGTGATCAGATCCTCACCATTCTCTTTGGGTAATTCAGGTTTTACAGATCCTTTGGCACTTTTTAGCAGGATTTTTTCAGCAAACTTGCGCTGTATGCCTGCGCTGAAATTCATTCTTATCGGCAAAATCGGTGTGCACGCAGCGTTGGCATTTTCACGCTCACAAGAAACACTCGCGGTGAACGCAGGGCGCACTTTAAACTGGAAGCTTTGTGCACGCGTAGAGACGATGCCGCTGGTGCTGACGATTCCCTTATCCCAGACAATTTTCACTCCGGCTTCAGCGGGAAATTTTTGCTGGCATTGAATAGTCGAAATTTTATTGGCATCCGCTTTCTGGGCAAACTCTTTGAGCAGCAGATTGCGTGTCTCGCCAGTCACGAATTTAACCGGAACCCGCTCGTGTATGCCCTCTATTTCGCAGTACACATGCTGGCGCAGGCTAGCCTCAGTGGCCGCGCCAGACTGATGAAGGATGAAAATCTGTTCTTCTTCAATATCCGATTGTGCATAAGGATTGGTGCGTACCACTGCCGGCCCACCGGTATTGAATTGAAAACCGGTTTTGCCTGTCAGCACCGCCCCCGACTTCGTTTTAAACTCAGTTTTCAGCGTAAATGAACACTGGCTACCGACCGGCAAATCCTGAGTAAAATCATAAACCCAGTTACGCTCATCAGCCCACCGACCACTGCCGCTGGCGGCATCGCCACTGCATTTGATGTTAAATGGCTCCCCGGCTTTCGGGTCGCCGAATGCTACGGCGGCTTCTGAGAAAGTTGCTCTGACTTGCCGGATCTGAGCAATCTCACCTTGCGGCGTAAAACGCGTTATCGTTGCTGCTTCAGCAACCGGCAGATTGCCGATGGCGAGCAAAGTGGCAAACGCGCATATTGATTTGATCAGGCTAGCCATCTTTTTATCTCCAGTCGCCACGCAATTGTTTTACTTTTGCTTGCAGCACCAACGGCGTTACTTCTGACGCCGCCATTTCTTCACCAACCACTAATTCCAGTTTTGAAAAAGGCCCGCGCCGGAATGCACGCTCAAAAGGATTGCCTTTGTCGCGCGTAAAAAAGCTCCCCCATAATCCTCGTAACGCCATCGGATAAACCGGTACCGGCGAGCGCTCCAGAATTTTCATAATTCCGCCTTTGAACTCATTCATGTCGCCCGTATGCGTCAGCTTGCCCTCAGGGAAAATACAAACTAACTCCCCTTCATGCAATGTCTGAGCGATATCGATATAGGACTTTTCCATCAGCCACGGGTCTTCTTTGGCCGGCGCAATCGGAATCGCTTTCGCCGTACGGAATATCCAGGACAAAAACGGAATTTTAAAAATTCTGTGATCCATCACAAAACGAATCGGACGCGGACTGGATGCCCCGATCACAATCGCATCCATATAAGACACGTGATTACAGACCAGCACCGCGCCACCTTCGAGTGGAATCCTATCTGTATTGACGGTTTTGACCCTGTGCACAGTCTGAATCAGCAACCATGCCACAAAACGCATCAGGAACTCAGGCACCAGACTGAATATATAAATAGCGACTATCGCATTCAGAATCGCGGTCGCCATGAAAATCTGTGGAATCGTAAAGCCATTCTTCAACATCAGCATGGCCGACAGGGACGCAACGACCATGAACAGCGCATTCAGAATATTCATACCAGCAATAGTCCGCGACAGATGTTTCGGGTCGCAACGTGTCTGAATTAAGGCAAACAAAGGAACGATATAAAAGCCGCCAAAGACACCGATCATGACGATGTCAAACAAGATGCGCAAACTGCCTGTCTGTTCTAAAAACTGCAAAAAATCAACACCGGAAGTATTGATATAAGCAACGCTGGATAAATACAAATCGAAGCCAAACACCGATAAACCGATAGAGCCAAACGGCACCAGACCAATTTCAACTTTATGACCGGACAGTTTTTCGCATAGCAAGGAACCAGCGCCTATCCCAAACGAAAAAAAGGTCAGTAACAGCACGAAAACACTATGGTCGCCATGCAGATAATTTTTGGCATACGAAGGAAATTGCGCCAGCAATATGGCGCCGTAAAACCAGAACCAGGAATTTCCCAGTAAGGAAAGAAACACAGGCCGGTTCTGTTTGCTGAAACTGATATTGCGCACCGTTTCCGTGGCGGCATTCCAGTTAATCTTCAATTCCGGTTCCGGTGCAGGTGAATATGGAATTCTGCGACTCGTCAGGTAACCAATCACCGCAACAATGACCGCACCAGCAGCAACCAGTTCTACTCCCCATGGTTTATGGGTAACCAGCATTGCGCCCAGAATCTCTCCCAGCAAAATACCAACAAACGTTCCCATTTCTATCAGGCCGTTACCGCCGACCAACTCGTCTGTTTGCAAATGCTGCGGTAAATACGCATATTTCACGGGGCCAAACAAGGTTGAATGTATTCCCATACCAGCCACAGCAGCGATCAGCACCCACAGGTTATGGCTCATCCAGCCGAATGCAGCGATCAGCATAATAATAATTTCCAGCAGCTTAATTTTCCGCGCCATGCCGCCTTTTTCGAATTTATCGGCAAACTGCCCCGATGTCGCAGAAAACAGAACAAACGGCAAAATGAATAAGCCCGGAATGAGATTGTTCAGCAAATCGACATCCATGTTCGCCCAATTCAACGCGTCATAAGTCAATATGGTCAACAGCGCTATTTTGAAAAAATTATCATTAAATGCACCAAAGAATTGCGTCCAAAAAAATGGGGCAAAACGTCGTTGGGTAAGCAGCGCGAACTGACTGTGTTTACTCATAAAGTTGCTCGTTAAAAAAGGCGAAAAGGAAGTGTGAGATTGTAACTGACAAGATTGCAAAATAAGTAAGCATCTGTAAATTCAGCAACAATGAATAAGCCTGACCAGTTAATCTGTGACTGTGGTCAGAGACAGCGCAGCAGCATGACATGAAGTCAGGAAACCGCAATGGAAATTCAGGATTGGAAAAAAGCGATCGCTTTTTCGACGGTCAGAATGCGGCAAGAGGACTGGCTTGCTATCCGCAATGCCATTTCCAGTTGTTCCGGCGTTGTGCCCCACGGACCAGGCTCATTCCTGACCTCATGAGAATAAAAAATCAGCCAGCCGCCTTCATTTGCAGTTTGCTGAATCAGTTGTAATACCGTATCAGCATCAGTCTTATCCGCATACAAGGCTTGTGCACGCAAGGCGGATAAATCCGCTTTTCCTATGTGTGTGCCACCACCGGTGATGCGGTTGTACAAGAATCGTTCCGAAGCGGCTATTTTGCTGGGCAAATCGTAGGCGCCAAACGGGAATGCAAATCCCCTATTCGGCAATTGATGCATCTCAAAAAACGCCTGATTGCTCTGCCAATCCCGACGCAGAGCAGAAAGACCATTGTTGGCGCAGTTCATGTGGGAAAAAGTGTGGCAGCCAATTTCATGGCCATCTGCAATGAGCTTCTGCAAATCTTTCACGCTGTGGCAGGTCTGCCCCTGCTCTGTACCGTCAGTTAATTTGCCACAAACGTAAAAACTGCCACGCGCCTGATAGCGCTCGAGAATTTCTGCGCCAGTATGACAAGCGCTGGCCGGCACATCGTCAAATGAAAAACTGACGACACCTTGTTGTTTGCGCAAATTAATCCATCGCCCTGCGAGATGGCGTGCGGCAAAGCGGCTGGCTTTTTTGTACAAGGACATCATTCGCGTATCGGCTCTGTGGCACTTAAAGATTGTTGATAGCGCTGCAAACCTAATCGTGCAGCGCTGCCGGGAAGATTCTCAAACGTATATTCTATGCCAAGACGGACGACCCCTTGCCTGAGTTTGATATCGTCAGCAACCCTATCTGTTTTTTCGTAAAAGCTGTCGAATAA
Source organism: Undibacterium sp. FT79W (assembly GCF_014284215.1). NCBI lineage: Bacteria > Pseudomonadati > Pseudomonadota > Betaproteobacteria > Burkholderiales > Oxalobacteraceae > Undibacterium > Undibacterium sp. FT79W. The sequence continues at coordinate 84,571 of NZ_JACOGB010000002.1, forward strand.
AAGCCGGAAACCACGTTCGAACTGGTAACTCGCACCAACACCGATGCGTTGTAATTTCTCTTTGCGGGAAGAATTATTGTCGGGTCTGACTAATCTGGGAATCAGCTCCTGATCACTATTCTGCAGCAAGGCTGAAAAATTGACGTTAGTTTTATCCGACCACTTCCACAACGCGTCAACGCGTGCACCTTTACTGACCACATACAGAATGGAGGGGTCAACGATCGTAAATGGTCTGTCGAATAGCTGCAAATCCAGCCTTAACATTGTTGAGTAATGATAAGTACCACGCCAGATCGCGTTAAATAAACGGGTATCACGTTCGTGCAACACATCATAGCGGCGACGTATCAGCCCCAGATGGGCGCTGGTGATGGTCTTGATGCTATAGCGCCACTCACCATCCAGATACAGCTCCGTTTCTTTGTATTTTTTATCCAGATCCCGCACTTGCTCTGGCGTTCTGTCGGCAAAACGGGTCTCAGATAAACGCGTCCCCGCCTCGATACTGGAACCCGTTGGCGACATATAACGCAAACCTAGCTGCTGACCGCGTTCGTCAAAGTTATATAACTGGTTCAGGTCCAGATCGTAGTTCAGCGCATTCCGAAACAGGCTCGCACTAAGCATCCAGTCGTCATCTGGTTTTATTCTGACGTCTGCTCCGGCACGGCGCGAATGCGCGATATCCCGCTCCGTCAGGCTACCATTAATGTACTCAAACAAACGTTTATCTTTACCGGCATATACCCTGCCACTGACGGATTTACCTGCCTGCCAATCGAAAGCAGCGTCCGCTGCGCCTGGTTGATGGTCAAGCTGACGATATTCCTTGTAATGGCGATTTCCGAGAGAGCCGCTGAGAGTCAGGCGCGTCTGATCAGACAGCAAAGGTATGATGGCGCCGGCGCGGATATCGCTTGCATTCACAGTCTCGGTCAGACGTTGTATCTGTTCCTGCTTACGCCCGCCCCCGACCTGATCGTCATAAAAGCGGAATGGATTAGTATCCCGGGACAGTGAAGTTTCTAATTGCAGCACCAGTTCCGTGGTCGCGAACGCAGGCCATGAGCTCAGCACAAACAGACAAGCTACACCCGTTTTTTTGTACTTGCTATTGAACTGCGTCGCCGTCCGCTTCATAGACTCAGCAACCTTATTGCTGTAGCAGACCCTGTTCCGATAAACGGAACACGCGATCGCAACGTCCGGCAAGCCCGGCATCATGGGTCACAATCACAAAAGCGGTACCTAATGTTCTGGATAATTCCAGCATCAGTGCAAATACCTGTTGAGCAGTGCCGCTGTCGAGATTGCCCGTTGGTTCATCTGCCAGAACACATGCTGGCTGCGTCACCAAGGCACGTGCCAGAGCAACCCGTTGTCGCTCGCCACCAGATAACTCACCCGGCACATGCGTGACTCTGTGCTCCAGCCCGACTTTGGCCAGTATTGCCTGCGCCTGCTGATGTGCCTCCGCACGCGGAATACGGCGAATCAGCAAGGGCATTGCGACGTTATCAAGCGCAGAAAATTCCGGCAATAAATGATGGAACTGATACACAAAGCCCAAAGAACGATTGCGCATCACGCCACGCACAGACTCGCTTAAGTTTGCGAGATCTTCACCCAGAAGACGAACCTGACCTGTCGTCGGCGTATCAAGGCCACCTAACAAATGCAACAACGTCGATTTACCTGAGCCAGATGCACCGATAATTGCGACGCGCTCTCCGGCATTGACTGTCAGATCAATTCCCTGCAACACCTTGACCGCTTCCGCGCCTTCATTGAAGGTTTTGCCAAGCTGGGTACAACTTAAAATTGCTTTTTCTGTGAAATTACTCATAACGCAAGGCCTCCGCCGGTTTAACGCAGGCTGCTCGCCAGCTGGGATAAATAGTTGCGGCAAATGCCAATACAACCGCCATGCTGCTGATTTGCCAGACGTCTGCCCAACGCAGATCCGATGGCAAGGCACTGATGAAATACAGATCTTTCGGCAGGAAATTGACGCCTAACAGATGTTCGATCGCGGGCACAATCACATCAATATTCAACGCCACCAGAACGCCGAGCGCGACGCCTAAACCGGTGCCGATCAGACCAACGATGCCACCTTGTATCATGAATATTTTCATGATGGAACCTGGCGAAGCACCAAGTGTACGAAGAATCGCAATATCCGCCTGCTTATCGGTGACAGTCATGACCAGCGTGGACACCAGATTAAACGCGGCAACCGCCACAATCAGCGCCAGAATAATGAACATCATCGTCTTTTCTGTTTTGACGGCGGAAAAATAGTTACGGTTTTGTTGCGACCAATCGCGGATCAGCAAATCACCGGTCAAGGTTTGCGACAATTCCAACGCAACCTGCGGCGCTTTTAACATATCCTTGATACGCAGACGCAAGCCAGAAGGTGCAGACAGGCGGAAAAATTTTTGCGCATCTTCGATCTGCATAAATCCCATGCCAGAATCGAATTCATAATGTCCGGCATCAAAAATGCCGACCACATTAAATGCTTTCAGACGCGGCACCATGCCTGCAGGCGTCATCTGCCCTTCGGGTGCCGCCAGTGTCACTTTGTCGCCGACTCTGACATGCAAACTGCTCGCCAGCGCCGTACCCAGAATAATATTGAACTCTCCCGGTCTCAGGTCTTCCCATCTTCCAACTTTGATTTTTGTCGCCACTTCCGACACTTTAGGCTCCTGATCTGGCAATACGCCACGCAGAATCACGCCGCGCATCACATCGTCGCGGATAATCATCGCCTGCCCATCAACGTAAGGCGCACTGGCGACAACAGAAGAATTTTTCTGCGCCTGCAGTGCCGTATTTTTCCAGTCTGGCATAGAACCGGCTGCGTCAAATACTTCAATATGTGACAGCACCGATAACATACGGTCGCGGACTTCTTTCTGAAATCCGTTCATCACCGACAGCACAATAATCAGCGCGGCGACACCGAGTGCGATACCGAACATAGAGATCATGGAAATGAAAGAAATGAAGCTATTACGACCACTGCGACGTCCGGCGCGCGTGTAACGCAGACCCACTAGCCATTCAAAAGAGAGATTTTTCACTGCAAATGTCGTTTCAAGGAATTAAGGCAGACAGAAGTTTGCCATACAATACGCTCTATGAAAAATTTAGAACTGATATTGCCGTTCAGCATTCCCCCATCCGGACTAGAGAATGATCTGCTCAAAGCGATGCAAACGCCTGCACTGGCTCGCTTGATTGCATCTGCAAAGCGCATGCCACTCAGGAACATTGATCCATTTTCCAAAGCACTGGTACATGAATATTTTCTGGCAAACGAACTGCAAGGTGCACACGACTGCGACCCGCCAGTCACGTTAAACCGTATGCGGGACATGGGTTTGCAGCCAGTCGATGGGCGCTGGTTCACACTGCAACCGGTGCATATTCATATCGCCCGCGATCATTTGGTTCTGACTGACCAACGACGACTCGACATCTCCGAACAAGAATCTCGCGTCTTGTTTGAGATTGCAAAAACAGCGACCGACGAAGCAGGGATGACACTACAGTATGGCAACGCATCGACCTGGTTTCTGCGCGCTGATGGCTGGACTGGTTTAAAAACAGCCAGTGCTGATGCGGCCTGCGGCCATAATGTCGATATCTGGATGCCGGATGGTGAGCATGCAAGAGCATGGCGCAAACTGCAAAATGAAATTCAGATGATGTGGTTCGCACATACGCTGAATGATGAGCGTGAAGCGCAAGGAAAAAAAGCCATTAACTCGGTCTGGCTTTCTGGTGGCGCGGACACACTGATGGAACAAGAAAAGCGCATTCATACAGCACAGTCGTTTGCCGATTTGCTGTTTGCACCGGATTTACAAAATACACAAAACGCACAAAACAAGACAACTTCAACAGACACGACCTGCGTCTTACTTGAACATTTAACTGAGTCCGCAATCAATAGCGATTGGGGACAATGGCTGACGCAAATGCAGACCTTGGAAAACGATTGGTTTGCGCCTGTGTTGGCGGCATTAAAAAACCGCCAGCTCAACAGCATCACCCTGCACTGCTCTGATGCACATCTGCTTGCCAGCTTTAAGCTGACGCCGTGGTCGCTGCGCCAATTTTGGATCAAGCCCCGCCTGCAAGCACTTTTTACACTGAAGCCAACATGACCCGCATTACCACCCGCCCCTATTCCCTGCGCGAATCAGAAATGCTGCGGCAAAACGGCATGCATCCGGTGTTGGCGCGCCTGTATGCAGCACGTGGCGTGCTGAGCGAAACCGAATTGAGCACAGAATTAAGTGCCATGTTGCCGCCATCAGGCTTATTGCAAATAGAAAAAGCGGCGGTCTTTCTGGCGGACGCGATCGCCGCACGTAAGAAATTAGTCATCGTTGCCGACTATGACTGTGACGGCGCCACGGCCTGCGCGGTCGCCATTCGCGGCTTGCGTATGCTGGGCGCGAATGTGGATTACATCGTGCCGAATCGTTTTGAATACGGCTATGGTCTGACACCGGAAATCGTCGCGCTGACCATACGCGAAAAATCACCGGATATCATCGTCACCGTTGACAACGGCATTGCCAGTGTTGACGGCGTTGCGGCAGCACAAGCGCAGGGTATCGCGGTACTCGTGACCGATCATCATTTACCCGGCGAGCAGTTGCCCGATGCCGAGGTAATCGTCAATCCGAATCAGCCTGACTGCACTTTCGGCAGTAAGCATCTGGCTGGCGTTGGCGTGATGTTTTATGTGTTACTCGCGCTGCGGGCAGAATTGCGTAAGCGCGGCGTGTTTGACCAGCAACAACAGCCCAAGCTCGATACCCTGCTCGATCTGGTCGCCCTCGGCACGGTTGCTGACGTCGTGCGGCTCGATGCCAATAACCGCATCCTCGTTGCGCAAGGGCTTAAACGCATGCGCGCCGGACGTGTTTGTGCGGGCATTGCAGCGCTATTCAGAGTCGCAGGTCGCGAACCGCGTAATGCCAGCCCGTTTGATCTGGGTTTTGCACTTGGCCCGCGCTTAAATGCCGCTGGCCGGCTTGCTGATATGTCGCTGGGCATAGAATGCCTGACGACTGACGACGAAGGCCGTGCCTGGCAAATCGCGCAGGAGCTCAACGGCATCAATGCCGACCGCAAAGACATAGAACGCGACATGCAAGACGTTGCGCTGCTGCATCTGGATCAGTTCGAACCTGCAGCCAACCACACCATTACCGTGTTTGACGAAAGCTGGCATCAGGGTGTGATCGGCATCGTCGCCTCGCGACTCAAAGATAAGTTTTATCGCCCCACCATTACCTTTGCGCCCGGTGGCGATGGCTTAATCAAGGGTTCCGGCCGTTCTATTCCGGGCTTTCACCTGCGTGATGCACTCGATCTGGTCTCGAAACATGCGCCGACGCTGATAAAAAAATTCGGTGGGCATGCGATGGCGGCCGGACTAACCTTACGCCACGACGATTTACCTGCATTTCAGCAAGCGTTTGAAGCCGTAGGGAAAAGCTGGTTGCAACAACATCAGTTAGAACGAATCATCGAAACTGACGGCGCACTCGAAGAAGCCTATTTCAGCACCGACTTTATCGCCTTAATGGATAGCCAGGTCTGGGGTCAGGGTTTTCCGCCGCCGGTGTTCTGCGATGACTTTAAACTGATCTCACAACGCATTTTGAAAGAACGCCATTTAAAACTGGTGCTGGAGAAAAAAGGCGTTCGTTATGACGCTATCTGGTTTGGCCATACCGACACCCTGAGCGAGCATGTGCATGTGGCATTCCGGCTCGATGCCAATGAATACAACGGCGTCACCAGGGTTCAGTTATTGGTCGAGCATATTGAATGCTGACGCGTCAGAAACTGCACGACGGCATCCGCCGCCAGCGCCATGTTTTCTGCTGACGCACGTTCAAGTAACTGCGTATCCGGCGTGTGAATTTGCAGCAGATGATCACCGCGCAGCAGTGTTAAGGTGATATTTGCTGCAGCCTGATCCGCAATACGGTGCACGCTAGCAACCCTGCAATCAGGATCATTGTCGCCGCAGACGATCCGCAAAGGGCGGGATTCTGCGAGCAGACCCGGGTAATATGTGTCGGTAACATCGCATGGCTGCCCCTCTTGCATTTCATCGAACAAGGGTGTCATCAGCACGCCGCTTTTCAATTCAGCGTCGTCGCGCAGTGCCTGCCATGCAATGATGCTACCGAATGATTTTCCGAAAACATGCACTTGCGCTGGCAATACACGTGATTCTGCCCGTAACTGCTCTATCACTTCTTTGAGTTGCTCCAACTCATCCTGTAACGCAGATGATGGCTGACCGGCGAGCGGATCGCTTTCGTAGAAACACCAGTTAAAACGACATACGGCAAACCCTGCCGCGACCGCTTTATCCGCCAGCAGGCTGAATAACTCCCTGTGCATGGCGTAACGTAAACCCGGGGCAATCACGATTGCGGGAAAAGAGCCGCTACCGGCGAGAAAATCGACCAAGAAAGTCATGTTTCTATCGTTTCAGGTTTAATTCAGTTTTGACTATGTTTTGACTGTGTTTTGACTAATTTTCAATTAAATAGTAACTTAGTTTTGGAAACTAATTTTCATTTACGCAGTCCATGTATTGATAGGTAACCAATATTACCCAAATCAAAAACCAAAAAAGATCCTCAAAGACCTGAAAGACGAAAAGAAACAATTACATGAGATTGCCCGCTAGCAAACCTTTATCATCAGCGACCGCACTGCTCCCCTTATTCGGATTATTCCTCAGCGGTTTCTTTACATTGAATTGCGCTCTTGCTGCGACAGAAAACGTTGCTACCGACAAGACTCAGGTCAGCACAGGGAAATCTGCTGGCAACAAAGCTTATCCGGGCATCGTGCAACTGACCGTTGATGCCAGCGATCTGGACAGGAAAATTTTTAACATCCGCGCCAGTATTCCGGTACAAACTGGCCCGCTGACACTATATTTCCCCGAATGGCTGCCAGGCAAACATGGCACAAACGTAGCCTTGAACCAGCTTGCAGGGCTGCATTTCAGCGGCAACCAGCAATCCATCGCCTGGAAACGTGACCCATTGAATATGTATGCGTTTCATCTGCAAATTCCTGCAGGCGTCAGTCAGCTCAAAGCCGAATATCAGTTCCTGTCACCGACGGATGATAAATTCGGCCGCGTTACGATGACGCCGGAAATTATCGGTGTGCAATGGAATAACATGATTCTGTATCCGGCGGGCGCAGCGTCTGACCAGATACAGATTCAGCCTACCCTGATTTTGCCAGCTGGATTTCAATTCGGCAGCGCACTGAAGCTGGCAGAAAAAAGTGAGAACCTGAGCCCAAGTCAAAGCCAAAACGAGTTTCAGTTCAAGACTGTCACACTGGAACAACTGGTCGATTCACCAGTCTTTGCAGGAAAGTATTTCAAACGTTTTGATCTCAATCCCGGCGCAAAAGTACCTGTGCATCTGAATGTGGTGGCGGATAAACCTGAATCACTGAATGCCACGCCCGAACAAATCGCAGCGCATAAGGCGCTGGTGCAGCAAGCGACTATCCTGTTCGGTTCACAACATTATCGCCATTACGATTTTTTACTGGCGCTCAGCGATGAATTTTCCGGCATAGGGCTTGAACATCACCAGTCCAGCGAAAATGGCGTGCGCCCGGGTTACTTCAGCGATTGGGCAAAAAAATCCAGTGGCCGCGATTTGCTCGCGCATGAATACACCCATTCATGGAACGGAAAATTCCGCCGCCCCGCAGATCTGCTGACCCCACATTTCAACACCCCGATGCAGGATAGTCTGCTGTGGGTGTATGAAGGTCAGACTCAGTACTGGGGCTATGTATTGGCAGCGCGTTCGGGATTGATGAAGCAGGAACATATTCGCGACGTGCTGGCAAACGTGGCCGCTTATTACGATCATCAGAGCGGGCGCAGCTGGCGCAATTTGCAGGACACGACTAATAATCCCGTGTTTGTGAGCCGCCGCAGTCAGGCCTGGAGTGATTTTCAGCGGGATGAAGATTATTACAGAGAAGGCGCATTACTCTGGCTGGAAGTGGATGCACAATTGCGCGCACTTTCAGCAGAAAAGCGTTCGCTGAATGATTTTGCCAGCAAGTTTTTTGGCGTCAACAACGGCAGCACAAGCCCGCTCAGCTATCAATTGAGCGACATTATCAGCACCCTCAATGAAATACAGCCATTTGACTGGGGGCATTTCCTGCAAGAGCGTCTGGAAGGTTTGCAAAGTAAAACCCCAACTGCGAGCCTGGAACTGGCAGGCTGGAAACTGGTGTACACCGAGAAACCGTCTGAGTATGCGAAAGCAACAGAAGATACACAGGATGGTGACTTTCTGTATTCACTCGGATTCAGTCTGGATAAAACCGGCAAAATCACTCGCCTGCTATTAAACACCCCTGCCGGCAAAGCGAATATCCTGAGCGGCAGCCTGATCATCGCCGTTAATGGCAAAAGCTATAAAGCAGACGCCCTGAAATCAGCGATCACCAATGCTAAAACGCAGAAGCAAGCAATAGAGCTGATCGTCAGACATGGTGAATACTACCGGACGATCAAGCTCGATTATTTTGAAGGATTAAAATACCCGGCATTAGTACGTAATAATCTTGTTCCAGACCGGCTGTCGAAAATACTCACACCGTTAAAATGATCAGTACCGTACGTCAATAATGAGACCGATCACTCAAGCCTCATCTGTTTATTTCTATCGCGCCCAGCCCTTAGGGCGACGATATTTTTATCGTTCCACCCACCGACAGGAGATCACCAAAAGTGAAAACTCAAGCAATTAAAACACCAACATTCAAAGCGCAGGTATTGAGCGCCATTGCATTACTGATCGCTGGGGCTGCCAGTGCATCTGCGGCAGAACCTGCCAAAGCAGCGCCACTGCAGTCGGGTATTGACGTTCAGTACAACGACAAATCCGTCAAACCACAAGAAGACTTTTACCGTCACGTCAATGGCACCTGGCTCAAAAATGCCCAGATCCCGTCAGACCGTTCTTCTGCCGGTGCTTTCATGGATTTGCGCGAAGCAGTTGTGCCACGTCTGCACGCCATCATCGATGGTCTGGCAAAAGCCAAGAATGCCAGCGGATCAGATGCGCAGAAAATCAGCGATCTGTACGCCAGCTTCATGGATACGAAAAGTATAGAAGCTGCTGGTCTGAAGCCATTGCAGGCAGATTTTGCCAAAATCGATGCGCTGACCGATAAAAAGCAAATTCCTGTCCTGATGGCGTGGCTCAATCGCATCAGCGTCACCGCGCCTTACGATATTCAGGTGCATCAGGACAATAAAGATTCGACCAAATACGTGCTCGACATCGCTCAATCCGGTCTGGCCTTACCTGACCGTGACTACTACCTGAAAGACGACGACGCCAAGCTGAAAGATACTCGCAGCAAATATCTGAAGCATATCGAAACCATGCTGACGATGTCGGGCGACAAAGAAGCCGCAAAAAATGCGGCGGCGATTCTCGCATTTGAAACAGAACTCGCGAAAGTACAATGGACCAAAGTCGATTTGCGCGATCCGATCAAGGCTTACAATAAAGTCGAGATCAGCAAAATCAATGAACTCACTGCAGGCTACGACTGGAATGCCTATCTGAAAGAACTCGGCGTCACCGGCAAAATTGATTATGTCATCGTCAGCCAGCCCAGCTATCTGGTTGGCATGAACAAGGTATTGCAGGAAACATCGCTCGACACGATCAAGGCGTACTTCAAATGGCATTTGCTGAGCTCGGTCGCCAGCCAGTTGCCTAAGCAATACAGCGACGAGAATTTCGCATTCTTTTCAAAAACACTGCGCGGTGTTCCTGAGCAGGAAATCCGCTGGAAACGCGGTGTTCGCCTGGTTGATTCCGGCATGGGCGAAAGCTTAGGCAAACTGTATGTGGCGAAATACTTCCCGGCTGACAGCAAAGCGAAAATGGAAAAACTGGTCGCCAATCTGTTGTTAGCGTACAAGGAAAGTATCGATACGCTGGACTGGATGAGCCCGGAAACGAAAAAAGAAGCACAGGCAAAACTGGCAACGTTCATGCCTAAAATCGGCTATCCGAATAAGTGGAAAGATTACTCCGCGCTGCACATCACCAAAGGCGATGCGGTCGGCAATCTGCGTGCGATCCGCAGCTTCGCCGCACAAACCGAGCTCAATAAACTCGGCAAACCGATTGACCGCGACGAATGGGGCATGACACCGCAAACCGTGAATGCGTATTACAACCCGGAGATGAATGAAATCGTCTTCCCGGCTGCGATCCTGCAACCACCGTTTTTCAATCCGAAAGCGGACGATGCCGTGAACTACGGTGGTATCGGTACCGTTATCGGACATGAAATCAGCCACGGCTTCGACGATCAGGGTGCACAATATGACGGCGCGGGTAATCTGCGTGACTGGTGGACAAAAGAAGATCACGTTAAGTTCGCTGCAAAAACAGCCGCACTGGTCAAACAGTACAATGCGTTCAGCCCGGTTCCCGGCTACAACGTCAATGGTGAACTGACACTGGGCGAAAATATTGCCGATAATTCTGGTCTGGCGATTTCTTACAAAGCCTATCAGTTATCCCTCGGTGGCAAACCTGCACCGGTCATCAATGGTTTAACCGGCAATCAGCGTTTCTTCACCGGCTTCGGTCAGGTCTGGCGTGGCAAGTTGCGCGAACAGGAAGCGATCATCCGCATCAAGACTGACCCGCACTCGCCTGGCGAATTCCGCGCCAACGGCTCCTTGCGCAACATGACACCGTTCTATCAGTCGTTCGGCGTTAAAGAAGGCGACAAGATGTATCTGCCACCAGCAGAACGCGTCACGATCTGGTAATCAGCCAACTGATCGTTTTACTGGCGTATAACAGCGACAGCGGTAGTTCGATATAAAAAGCCGGGCATAGAAATATGCCCGGCTTTTTTTGTCTGAAGTACTGAATTTGCCTATCAGCAGACATAGCGTGCAAAGTATCGCAGCATCGCCCAACGCCTGTTTGACACCCTCCGAAGGCTAAATAAGAGCTAAATAATACTGGGGGGAGTATATTTTATAGCCCTTTTTTTATAAGGAGATAAAGGCGAAAAACACAGATACTCCCCTGAAAATGCATTTTTTCAGGGAGATTCAGGGTGATTTCAGCTTGGCTTCTGGTTGATTCAGGCTGATTCAGGTTGGTGCAGAAGCGCCCAGCAAGATAATTCCCGGAATCAGATTGCGCCCGTCCGCACCGAGATATTCGCGGGTTTCAGCGGGAAAACTCCATGCCATCATACCTGCCTCTGATGTGCGCAAAGCGGCGATCAGCGCAAGAATATCCGCCTCAAGTCGCTCAGCTGTCGGCGCACAGCTTGCCCTTAAATAGACCGGTAAAAATGCGATGCCGCAGGCGGCTGAGTCTATGCCGTTACGCGTGTGTCCGGCGTCTTTGACTGCCGTTGCCAGTATTTTATTGGTCAGAAAAACAGCCTGACGTGAACGCAGTGCCAGATATTCCTGCTTGGCCTCGATGAGTTCGCCGCCCTGTTCATCCGAAATCCACAAATCACAGCGTCCCAGCCATTCTTTCGTTGCATGACCGTGCTGGCGGGATTTTCTGGCCTGATATTCTTCCAGTGCCACCCGCCCCGAACGCCAGGCCGCCTGCGCCAGTATCCCGACATTGCTGCGCTCGGTGTACCAATACGCCGCATCGTCCACTTGCTGCGCAAATTCAACGTGGCACGCACCCCACTCCTGCAATACAGGCAGCCATGCGGCAAACCTGTCCTGATCCAGAATTTCTGCGCCGACTATCGCCTTCATCTCACCCTGCCAATGTCTGTTTATCTCTCGTCATCTTCCATGCAGCTAGCTCCAGCGCAGACAACGTCATTGCAACTTCCGCCCGCTTTACTGTGATTCGCTATCCGTCTGACGACGCTTCATTTCAGCGACACGAACAATCACATACGCAATCAGTGCGCAGACAAAAAACAGCAGCAGCATCCACGCGATGCCTTGTAAGGTCGCGATGATGGTGCGGTATATTTCGAGTATCCAGCGCTCGAAAGTCAGTTCCAGCAGTTTGTTTTCCTTATCAAATCTCGCTGGCACGATGTATTTTTCTAGCTCGTAAATACGCACGCCCGAAGAAATGCCAACAACCAGAATCGCAAATTTCATGTATTTCAGCCAGGCCGCGCTGATCGCATCCGCGATGATGCGCTTCAGTATCATGTCTATCGGCTGCGTGAACATACGGGAAACGAGTAAAGCAACAGCAATGGCAACGGCAAAAGTCACCAGCAACAGAGTCAGAAACATTACTTATCCTTTTAAATTCGTTCAGGCATATCAGGTGGAACGCCTTTTTCAGGCGTGACTGTGGTCGTTCTGGCGACATGCAGTTTCTCAAAAAAACTGACCACGTCGGCCTCTGCACGGGTACGGGCAAACGAAGGCAGACTTTGCCAGATGCGTTTGCCATAGGGTTTGGAAATCAGACGCGGATCGCAAATCATCAGCACACCACGATCCGATTCATCACGAATCAGACGCCCTGCCCCCTGTTTCAGATTAATAATCGCTTCGGGTAACTGGTGATGAACAAAGCCATTCAGCCCCTTTTTTTCCATCGCCGTGATCCGTGCGGCCAACACAGGGTCGTCCGGCGGCGAAAATGGCAATTTATCGATAATCACCAATGACAGCGCTTCACCGCGCACATCCACACCTTCCCAGAAACTCTGGCTGCCGATCAGCACGCCATTGCCAGCCGCCCGGAAACGATCGAGTAACTCTGTCCGTCCGGCATCGCCCTGAACAAACAAGGGGAAATTCAAACCGCGTTTTTCAAACTCCTCTTTAAATCGCTCAGCGCTGAATTTCACCGCTTTAAGTGTCGTGCATAACAAAAACGTTCGTCCGCCCGCCGCCGCGATCACCGGTAATGCAGCTTCCACTACGGCTTCCGCATAATCACGCGAATTCGGCTCAGGCATGCCGTTCGGCACATATAAAAAACCTTGTTCCTGATAATTAAACGGGCTCGGCCAGGTATGTGCGGGTTCATTCCACAAACCCATTTGCGAGACAAAATGGCTGAAATCATTTTTCACCGCCATCGTCGCCGACGTGAAAATCCATGCACGGGGCACACCTTCACGCTGCTTATTGAATATCGGTGCGATCGACAGCGGTGTGCGATGCAGTTGCAGCGAGACAGAAAATGCTTCTACCCACAAAACGTAATCGCCTTCTTTTTCCTTGCCTTTGGGTTCGGCATTCCAGTCGTCGATCTGATCTTGCAACATGATCGCGCGGGCGCGGCATTGCTCTATCGTTTCAGCGCGTTCCGCCTGTTTTTCCAACACGGCAATCATGTCGCTCATGCTGGCTTTAAGCGTATCGAGCGCTTCAAAAAACGGACTGGAAGGTGCAATCTGATCGATAGAAAGACGCACAATATCCTGCGGAAATGCCAGGCGTAAATCACGGGCGGCACGTTCAACTGGTGCCACCAGCTTCGCCCATTCCGCACCATCGCGGGCATGCGATAAGCCTTCAGCGAGGACGTCTCGGCAGAGCTCCAGCACTTGCGACGTGGATACCGTTTCGCCAAAAAAGAGAGTCGCAGTTTCCGGTAACTGATGCGCCTCATCGAAAATCACGGTATTGGCCGAAGGCAGCAATTCAGCGATGCCAGTGTCTTTCAGCGCAACGTCGGCGAAAAACAAATGGTGATTCACCACCACCACATCGGCCTGTTGCGCTTCCTTACGTGCTTTCATGACGAAGCAATCCTGGTAGTACTGACATTCCGATCCCATGCAGGTATCTTTAGTCGATGTCACCAGACTCCAGACGCTGGCATTTTCAGGAACGCGCGACAGTTCAGATTTATCACCGCTGCTGGTCGTCTTGATGAAACGTGCGATGTCGCGCAGGTAGCCGACATCTTCGCGTGAACTCAGACGTCCATTTTGCAGCGTACGCTCCAGATGATAATGGCACAGATAATTCGCCCGGCCTTTGAGCAAAGCGACCGAAACTGGCGCCCGCAAGACCTTCTTGATCATGGGAATGTCACGTAAAAACAACTGATCTTGTAAGTTTTTTGTACCAGTTGAAACAATTACTTTCCCACCCCACAGCAAAGCCGGCGTCAGATAGGCGTAGGTTTTACCCGTTCCCGTTCCTGCCTCAGCGAGCAAGGTCTTCTGACCGGCGATCGCAGCTGCCACGGATTTCGCCATTTCTGTTTGCGCCTGACGCGGGCGATAGCCGGCAATGCTGTTACTGAGCGGCCCTGTGGAGCCGAAAATCTGCTCGACTTCGGCATCATGCGATGTGCTGGTATTTATCGTGCTGGTGGGAGTATTTTCAATCAAAATGCGGCAATCAGAAGCTAAAACAGTAATATTATTGGTAAAAATAACTCAGGCAGGCACATCGGGCATCATTTGCATTTTAAGCAGAGTAATATGATCTTTGAGTTGTAATTTACGTTTTTTCAGGCGACGCAATTGCAATTCGTCGTGTGCAGGATCTGTGGTCAACGTGTTAATTACCATGTCGAGATCGCGATGTTCAACCTCTAACTCAATTATTCGTTGTCGCACTTGTTCAGGATGGCTCATAGCCTTCAGCTTAAAGTAAAATAGGATGAATTCTTGGAAATCAGCACAGGCTGAATTCCGTTAGTGTAATCTACCGAGACGTATGAGCCAATATAAGATCGAAGCTGGCACCGGACAACATATCGGTGACCGCCAGGAACAACAAGACCGTGTCGGCTTATTTGCCGCCACCAACGCACCCGGCTACATGATGGCCGTGGTTGCTGACGGCATGGGCGGAAAAAGCGGTGGCGCACTCGCAGCAGAGCAAGTCGTCCGTACGGCCAAACAATTATTTGATGATTTTTATCCGGGCAATGATGTCCGAGCATTACTCGAAAACATTCTGAACGAAGCACACACCGTCATCAAATTATCTGCTGTATCTTCAGAAAAGGAACCGCACAGCACCTTCGTTGCCATGGTCATCACGCCACAGCAACAAGCGATTTGGGCACATGCCGGCGACTCACGTTTATATCGTTTCAGTGGCCCTAATTTTGTCGAAAAAACCCGTGATCACTCTTATGTAGAACAACTCGTCGAAGAAGGAAAAATTCTTCCCGAGGAAGCCAAGACTCATAAACTATCGAACATACTGACGAATGTGCTTGGTTCAACCACCACGCCGCCTTACATCACTTTCGGTCAATACGATGGCTTAAAAGCGCACGACAGCTTTTTACTCTGCTCCGACGGTCTCTGGCATTACTTCGATGATGCAGAACTGTCTGCCGCCGTTGCCGCAAATTCACCAAGACAGGCTTCTGAATTACTGATCAGGAAAGCCCGTGACCGTGGCACGCCACGCGGCGACAACTGCACATTTGCCATTGTCAAATTAGTTGTGCCGCCTGCAGAGGTCAAAAACTATACCGTGCAGAAAATGCGCAGAGCGATATAAGCTTGAAAATTACAAAAAAAAGGAAGCAATGTTGCTTCCTTTTTTATCGCCATAGTCTGGCCAACTTCTATTTTTTCTTACTCGCAAATAAAGCCTGATTGACTTTACGGTCAGCGTTTACGGTTTGCATGTGCGGTCTTGCATTCATTCTTGCCAGATATTCCTTTACGGGTAAATCGGTCAAAAAATCACGTCCGTAAATCGCTTTCGTCGCCAGGGAAATTAATGGCAAATGGCACACCGCAACGCAATCCGCCATGGTGAATTGATCTCCCGCGATGAAATGCTCGAATTTCGCCAATTGGGCAAATGCAGAAACGTGTCGTGTCAGTTGTTTCTCCACGCGAGTCTTCACTTCATCAGAAACCTGTCCGCCAAAAAACGCCTGTGGATACAATTCGCGTGCGAGCAGCTCCAGATGCAGCTCCATAAACACGATCAGCTCCCTGACTTTTGCCGCTGCAAACGAATCTGCTGGTAACAAGGGTTTTTCCGGATAGGCTTGCTCTAAATAATCAAGGATGACCTGAGATTCGCACAGCGCACCCTGCTCAGTTTCGATGTAAGGAACTTTGCCGAGTGGCGATTTTCGCAGCAAGTCCGGGGAGCGATCAGTCCAGACAAGAACTTCCTCGAACGGGATATCTTTTTCAAGTAAAGCCAGTTTCACTTTATTGTAATAATTACTGACTGCAAAACCACAGAGCTTAATCATTTTCTGACCTCGTAACTGATACGGATTAATACGTTTTGATAACGTTGACGGCGAAGCTAAGACAGCTTCGCCAAATAGATTTTATGGATTTATTTTGAAATCGATAGTCTCAAAATTAATCACATTCGTGTCAGCATCCGGTTCCGTTTTAACAGCATCCGCATGCAATTCGACATTCGTTACTTTTTGCCAGCCTGATGTGTCTTTGTCGGGTCTCATCCGGTCTAACTCATTGGCAACGGATATCAACAGCAAAATATCGCGGTACACGGGCAACTCAAATCCCATACGCTTGCCATCGCGATCATCAACCAGCAAACTTTCGAGGAACGGTAATATGTTACTAGTATTCCAAAGGGTGCATATTTTATTCATCAGATGTTCGAAATCATCCAGATGACGGGTTGGCAAACTCAGCGGATCAACTTCAAACTCAGGGACATTCGCGTTAAAGAAAACAATAAAGCGATCGCGCAGCGCGTCGTATTTTTCCTTATTTTTCGTGACGCGGTAAAGATCCAGTAAATATAACCAGGGCACCGGAGAATCAGGACGCTCCTGCTCTGCCTGCGGCTCCAGAATTTCAATCGCACGTTCAGGATCGTTCACCGACATCCAGAACTCCGCTTCCTGCGTTACATCCGAAATTTCTTCTACTTTCAAAGAGCTGGCACGTGAAGAAAAGAAATTAAAGGTGCTGCTATTGGTATCTTCAAGAGAAGGTGTAAAAGCGCGGGCAGTTCCCGACACGGCACCAAGCGCCGCGGCATGGTCAGCCGGTCCTGTTTTGACTGATGCAGGAACCGATGCAACTCCAGCTTGCTCAGATAAGTTTTTTAACAGAGCCGAACTATTCATACCATTGACCGTCGTTGGCCCATAACTCGCCTGAACGTCATTCACCAGTTCTTCTATATTTTTCTTCTGATCCTGACCAAGTTTAGGTTCGTCCTGCTCCCACCAGGTTGATGCATAACGTTTATGTAAGCGTTGAATATATACAAAAAGCAAACCAATAATCGTCAGCCCGGCAAGTATCAACGCGCCGAAAACGTAGAACCAGGGTTTGGCGACTGCTGCATCTTCTATTTTTTCGAGTGCCGCTTTGTCTTGTTGAATCGTGTGCTTTAACTGAATTGCTTCCTGCTGAAGAATTTGTATTTTCTTCTGATCCGCGGTATTTTTTTCTACTGAGGCAGGCGGATTTTCTCCGCGCAACATCGCGGCAAATTGTGCCTGCGCGAGGCGTAGTTCCGCGATATTTGGAGCATCAGCCTTGCGCTGTTCATCAGATACAACAGACAAGCTGTCCGCCATTTTCAGTCCGGCAGGAAGCAGTTGAACATCAGCTTCATCAGACAGTTTTAAAGCATCCCGCGTGGCACTGGATGCGCGTACTGAACGGTCTTTCTGCGCAGCCTGAGGGGCGCTCTTTTTTGTTTCAGGTGCAGGATTTGCCGCAACTGAGGGGCGCAGTGGTTCTTTTCTGATTCGTCTAGACTCTTTAGCAGTCGGGACGTTAGCGCTGGATACCAAGCCATCATTCTGACTTAGCAGAGGCAAATTGAGGTTTTTGCCAACGGAACTAAATTCCGGCGGATCAAGCAATATCAGATAATCACGGTGTAACTGAACTTCGCAGCCTACACTTAAGACCACTTTCAGCGCAGGCTCTAAGAGATTTTTTCGTGTCGATAAACTGAGAATGCGCTTATTTCCCTGAGTTGACATTCCCAGGTTAACTACAGACAGTAAGTCGCCGTCAGTGGTCTCAACCAGCGCTTTAAAACAATGGATATCTGCATCTTGCGCATCGGCACCAGTCACATCTAACTGCGCCTTCAGCGGTTGTCCTAAACCCGATTGAACCCGCAAGCCACCAACACCAAGAGCATGAGCCGACCCTGCCGAACTGGCAGCAATGACGCTGGCACATATCAAGGAAAGGGACGACCTTGGAAAGGGAGCAAAAATAATAATTTCCTCAACGAAAATGGAACAGCATTCTGACGATATGTTTAAATCACAATCTTACTGTCGTTATAACAAAACTAGTTACAACTGAAAATACTAAACAGGAAACAAACTAGCTTTAAAGCAAGTGATTTCATGATATTTATCAATTCAGACAACAAATTAAATAACAAATGATCTGAAAGCCGCCCCTATTCCATTAATCACCTTACTTTTGCTGCTGATCCAGAATTTTCTTGGCGATCCCGCGCAAAATATTCACTTCCTCCAACTCTAAACGAGCGCGGGAAAAAAGCCGCTTCAAACGTGGCATCAGTTTTTTAGGGTGTGCTGGGTCGATAAAATCAATCGCGACCAATGCCTGTTCAAGATGGGAATACATGCCCTCTACAGCTTCATTGCTCGCTGTTTGCCCTTGAAATCCGATTTGGGGAGCAGTCACAGTCAGTTGCATCGCGACTCTGGATTCGTACGCCAGCAACTGTATTGCCTGCGCGAGATTTAATGATGAATAAGCGGGATTCGCAGGTATATTAATTAACGCCTGACAATTCATGACAACTTCATTCGGCAAGCCATAACGCTCGCTACCGAAAATAAAGGCAACATCACCACCTTGACGGTGAGCGACACTCTCCGCCAATTCCCTTGGTGTAACGACAGGCGGGGAAAACTCACGCAAACGGGCGCTGACGGCCGCAACGAGATCGCAACCGGCAAGTGCTTCCTCAACAGTATCAACGATGCGGGCAGATTCAAGAATATCCTGCGCACCGCTGGCAAAAGCAATTGCCTCAGGATGACTCAGCACGTCCGGATATCGTGGCCTTACCAGCACCAGATTGGCAAAACCCATGGTTTTCAGCGCCCTTGCCGCGGCACCGACATTGCCCGGATGACTGGTTTCCACCAGTACAAAACGCAGGCGTTGAAAAAGAGATGTGTCAGTTTCAGTCAAGTTCATTTAAAATAGCATCATTCAGCGTTGATTATTTTTTGGTTACGTGCTTTCGCCGGGCAAAAGACAATTGCGCACGCTCTTTATCATTTTTGTGTAGCAAACCAGTTTCTCTCATATTGAGATGAGAGTTCTCGTTTGCCGTCATTTTATCGGAAACTATATGCACCCAATGCTCAATACGGCGATTAAAGCCGCTCGTCGCGGCGCGACATTAATCAACCGCGCTTCATTTGACCTCGATCGCGTCAGTGTCACTGAAAAACATTTCAATGATTTTGTCACAGAAGTCGACCAGGCCGCAGAAACTGCGATCATTGAGGTGTTGAAGACAGCCTACCCTGATCACGCAATACTCGCAGAAGAATCAGGTGCCTCCGCTAATTTGCACGACGAAAATGATTATGTCTGGATCATTGATCCTCTGGATGGAACGACCAATTTCATCCACGGCTTTCCACAATACTGTGTTTCGATTGCCTTGCAACATCGTGGCATCATTACGCAAGCAGTCGTCTACGACCCTACCCGCAACGAATTATTCACCGCCAGTAAAGGCGCAGGTGCCTTCCTGAATGAAAAACGTATCCGTGTCACCCGCTGCGACAAGATCGCAGACGCGCTGATCGGCACTGGTTTCCCTTCACGTGATTTGTCAGGCCTAGATCAGTACATGGAGATGTTCAAAGTGATGACAGGTAAATGCCAGGGACTGAGAAGACCAGGCTCGGCTGCACTGGATCTCGCCTATGTTGCGATGGGTCGCCTTGATGGCTTCTTTGAAAAGGGACTGGCACCGTGGGACGTTGCTGCCGGCTCTTTGCTGATTACTGAAGCTGGCGGCATTGTCGGCACATTCTCTGGCGAATCAGATTATCTGTATAAAGGTGATGTGCTTGCAGGCACACCTAAAGTTTTCGGACAGATGGTCAATTTATTGCAGCCATTTGCAGCATCGGCAACAAAATAATATCTCTTACGCTCCGGATGCCGGAGTGCCATCGTCACCAGGCTGGCAATAACCAGTCTGGGTTTTAAAGAAAATCTACAGAAACACATGCCCTCATTCAACGAACTCGGATTATCCGAGGACATTCTTCGCGCCGTCAGCGAACAAGGTTACACATCCCCCACGCCGATTCAACAACAAGCAATTCCAGCGGTCATTCAAGGCGGGGATCTGCTGGCTGGTGCGCAGACCGGCACTGGTAAAACAGCTGGTTTTACGCTGCCGATTTTGCAGCGTCTGTCGACCTCAGCCAATGCACCTAAGGATAAGACAAGCCGTCGCCCTATCCGTGCGCTGGTTCTGACACCGACGCGGGAACTGGCGGCGCAGGTGCAGGAAAGCGTGGAGCTTTACGGAAAATTTCTTCCACTGACATCGGCGGTGATCTTCGGTGGCGTAGGTATTAATCCGCAAATCAAGGTATTAAAACATGGCGTCGATATTCTGGTAGCGACACCGGGGCGACTTCTGGATCATCATCAACAAGGAACGATCGATCTGCGTAACATCGAAATCCTGGTACTGGATGAAGCGGATCGTATGCTGGATATGGGTTTCATCCACGACATTAAAAAAGTGTTGGCGATCCTGCCGCCAAAACGCCAGAACCTGTTGTTCTCTGCGACTTTTTCTGATGACATCAAAGCACTTGCTGACCGGCTGTTAAACAATCCAGCCATGATAGAAGTTGCGCGTCGTAATTCGACGGTCGAAGTGATTGCACAAAAAGTGCATCCGGTTGACAGAGATAAGAAACATCCACTGTTGGCACACCTCATCAAGACACATGCGTGGTCGCAGGTGCTGGTATTTACGCGCACTAAACATGGCGCAAATAAGCTGGTAGAGCAATTAGCCAAAGACGGTATCGCTGCCATGGCAATTCATGGCAACAAAAGTCAGTCTGCACGCACCAAAGCTTTGTCTGAATTCAAAGATGGCAGCCTGCCGGTGTTAGTTGCTACCGATATTGCTGCGCGTGGCATTGATATCGACCAATTACCGCATGTCGTCAACTACGATCTGCCGAATGTACCCGAAGATTACGTACACCGCATTGGGCGTACTGGCCGTGCCGGTGCGAGTGGTGAAGCGGTATCACTGGTTTGCGTGGACGAGTTCAAATTACTTGCTGATATTGAAAAGTTCATCAAGCGTCAGATTCCGCAAGAAATTATTGATGGCTTCATTCCTGATCCACACGCAAAAGCACAGCCAATTCAATTGCGTAGTTTTGAGGGACGCGGAAATGCGCCCGCAAACAGGGGGGCGCGTTCGCCAGCAGGCAACAAACCTGCGCAGGCACGCACACCAGGCAAAACATCCGGTGCGGCTCCGGCCCGTGACGGCGCGGGTAAGCCTCGTCCACAAGGAAACCGTCCGGCAGTAAAACAATCTACACCTCGCCGCTCTGGCGGCCGCGGTAACGGTTAATTATTTAACTCATATCGCAAAACGAAGGGAGCAGGAAGATGTCGTACATTTTCCTGCTCCCTTCGTCGCTGCTGAACTCCGCATCCCGATACATTTCACTCGCGTCTTACCTGCTGCACTTATGCCAGTCAATGCACTCTTTCCATTCCAACTTGCAACACGCATTCTGCACAGCGAACTCAATAGCATCATGGCTCACCTGCACACAACTCCGGCGCAAACATGCACGACTCACGAAAAAATTTTTCGCCTTCCGAACCGGATCAAGCGCATACAGGCACAAGCATAGACCACTGCCATCGTCTATGATAAGGTGCGCAAC
Organism: Undibacterium sp. FT79W; assembly: GCF_014284215.1. Taxonomy (NCBI): domain Bacteria; kingdom Pseudomonadati; phylum Pseudomonadota; class Betaproteobacteria; order Burkholderiales; family Oxalobacteraceae; genus Undibacterium; species Undibacterium sp. FT79W. Next base: position 106,563 of record NZ_JACOGB010000002.1, read on the forward strand.
GAATTTGATCTGACAAATCCGGGAAATCCGGACAGACGAAACTAAGAAAATAAATCGAATAAAAATAAGCAATATGACCGCAAAAGAAACGCAACATACTCCCATGATGCAGCAATATCTTGGCATCAAAGCTGATCACCCAGACACGCTGGTGTTCTACCGCATGGGCGATTTTTATGAACTTTTTTTTGACGATGCTGAAAAAGTCTCACGCCTGCTTGGCATCACGCTGACCCAGCGCGGCAGCTCCGGAGGCAATCCTATCAAAATGGCAGGCGTGCCATTTCACTCATTAGAACCCTATCTCGCCAAACTGGTGAAAATGGGCGAATCTGCGGCAATTTGCGAACAAATTGGTGACCCCGCAACCAGCAAAGGGCCGGTTGAGCGCAAGGTCATGCGTATCATCACGCCGGGCACGCTGACCGATACGGATTTGTTGCCCGAAAAATCAGAACGGCCACTGCTTTCGCTCTGCCTGTTGCAACACCGGAAAACCGTCACTGCGGGGCTGGCATGGTTATCCTTAGCGAGTGGTTCGCTGAAACTCATGGAATTTTCAACTGATGAAAAATCACTGTTTCAGCGTCTGCAACAAGAATTAGAACGCATATCTCCGGCTGAGATTTTGCTCTCTGCCGGCACCCTTTTACTGGACGAACACTACGAACAGTTACCGGGCAAATTCTCTGAAGTGCCCGACTGGCACTTTGATCTCAAGCAAGGGCAAAAAGCCTTACAAGATCAAATGGGCACCACAACGCTGACAGGTTTCGGTGCAGACAATCTGAGCGCGTCCTTAGGTGCATCCGGGGCATTATTGCGATACGCCGAAAACACGCAAGGTCGAGGCTTGAAACACGTTAATAGCCTCAGCGTCGAAAGTGAGCATGAATTTATCGGTCTGGATACCGCAACCAGGCGCAATCTTGAACTGACCGAAACCTTACGCGGTCAGGAATCGCCAACCCTGTTTTCACTGTTAGATCATTGCCGTACCGCGATGGGTTCCCGTTTACTCAGGCATTGGCTGCATCATGCCAAACGTGATCAGGCCATTGCAGCGGGACGACACAGTTCTATCAAAGCCTTAATTCAGACTGACTCTACCGATGGGCTGGCGACAACCCTGAATGCGATACCGGATATAGAACGGATCACCACACGGATTGCGCTGCAGTCGGCACGTCCGCGCGATTTATCCGCACTCAGGGATGGTCTGCAACATCTGCCTAACCTGCGCAATTACGTCAGCATGTGCATTGCCGATAATCAGACCAGTGTATTGACAAAGATATTGTCAGATTTAGCAACGCCTGCAGATTGTCTTGATTTATTGGAACGTGGACTGATGCCTTTACCATCCACCATGGTCAGGGATGGCGGCGTCATCGCGAATGGCTTTGACACCGAATTAGATGAATTGCGGGCTTTATCTGAAAATGCAGGTCAGTTTCTGGTACAGCTGGAAGCTTCAGAAAGAGAACGCACTGGCATCGCCAATCTGCGCGTCGAATATAACCGTGTACATGGCTTCTACATTGAAGTGACGAACGGTCAGAGCGATAAAGTGCCGGAGAACTATCGCCGTCGTCAGACGCTAAAAAATGCCGAGCGCTACATCACGCCAGAACTTAAAGCATTCGAAGACAAGGCGCTGTCAGCCCAGGAGCGAGCCTTAGTGCGCGAAAAAATGTTGTATGAAAAATTGTTGCAAGAGCTATTGCCCCACATCAGCTCTCTCCAGGCAATCGCACATGCCATCGCTCAACTCGACACTCTGGTCAGTCTCGCCGGACACGCAAGCAAAAACAACTGGTGCGCGCCTCAACTCGTCAACGAGCCCATTCTGCAAATTAAACAGGGCCGCCATCCTGTTGTGGAAAATCAGATAGAGCGCTTTATCGCGAATGACTGCGACCTTTCCGAACAACGAAAACTGTTGCTGATTACCGGCCCGAACATGGGCGGTAAATCGACTTTCATGCGGCAGGTTGCGCTGATTACTTTGCTCGCTTATATCGGTAGCTATGTACCTGCGAGTGCTGCTGTTATCGGGCCAATTGACCGCATCTTCACTCGCATAGGCGCGGCGGATGATCTCGCTGGCGGACGCTCGACGTTCATGGTGGAAATGACGGAATCTGCCGCCATTTTGAACGGTGCGACGGAAAATTCTCTGGTGCTGATGGATGAAGTCGGACGCGGCACATCGACGTTCGACGGACTGGCGCTCGCCTGGGCAATCTCGAAACATTTAATCCAGGTATCGAAAAGCTACACCTTGTTTGCGACGCATTATTTCGAGCTAACGCAATTGCCGGAGCTTCACCCAAGTGCTGAGAATGTTCACTTATCTGCAGTCGAGCATAAGGAGAACATCGTCTTTCTGCATGCGGTACAGCCGGGGCCTGCATCACAAAGCTATGGCTTACAAGTCGCTCAGTTAGCGGGAATTCCACAAAGCGTTATACGCTCTGCCCGCAAACACCTGACCGAACTGGAAGCGCACTCGATACAATCGACATCACAGTTTGATTTATTTTCCTCATCATCCGTTTCAGTCGAAACGGAGACAGAGGTCGCGGTGATTCCTGCGGAGCTACAAGAATTACAGGACACGATAGAATCAATCGACCCTGACAGAATGACGCCAAGAGAAGCGCTCGATGCACTCTACGAACTCAAATCACTGATCAGACAAGCTAAGTAAAAAAAACCGCACTCAGGTGCGGTTTTTTTATGCGCCAACAGAAAAAATCTGTGCCAGCGAGATGCAATGATTAATGTATCTGATGACTACGGTATTCATCACCCATACCATCATCCTCGTCGTCATGATGCCCATGAGCACCATGGACGTGACCATGTGCGACCTCTTCATCCGAAGCCTCGCGCACAGATTCAACTGTCAGCGAAAATCGCAACGCAATCCCTGCAAGCGGATGATTGCCATCCAGAACAACCTTATCTTCTGCAATATCAGTCACGGTAAAAATGAGTGCCTCGTCTTCTTCGGTTTCTTCCGGCATACCTTCAAACTGCATACCGACCTCTAAAGGTGATGGAAACCGGTTACGCGGTTCTACTTTGACCAGTGCAGCATCATAGTCCCCGAATGCATCTTCAGGATTTAATTGAATAATGGTGCTGAAACCAGCTTCCTTGCCTTCTAATGCCTCTTCGATTTTCGGGAAAATATTATCGTAGCCGCCGTGCAGGTAAACCATAGGTTCCTGACCTTCCTCGATCAGATTGTCTTGTGCGTCTTTTAATGTATAGCGCGCAGTAACAACCGAATTTTTGACAATCTTCATACGATATCCTTAAAAAATATATTCATGCACGATTATACCTGTCTGGAACAGCGGCGCAGGCAAGCCTATAATGCCGGAATGAAAAAAACCACCTCCCCCCTCGCCCTGCTGGGCAACATCAGCCCGGAACAATTCCTGCGTGACTACTGGCATAAAAAGCCATTACTTATCCGCCAGGCGATCCCCGGATTTAAAGCCCTGCTGAACCCGGAAGAATTATTTGAACTCGCATCGCAAGAAGATACCGAGTCAAGATTAATTACCTTCTTTAAGAAACACTGGGAAATGAAATCCGGCCCGATAAAACAGGTTCCGATCAAAGAAAAGAAAGACTGGACGCTATTAGTTCAGGGCGTCAATCTGCACAATCAACAAGCCGATGAACTGTTGCGACAATTCCGTTTCATAACAGATGCACGCCTTGATGATCTGATGATCAGCTATGCAGCAGATGGTGGCGGCGTCGGCCCGCACTATGATTCCTACGATGTCTTTTTATTACAAGCGCATGGTCAGCGGCGCTGGAAAATCGGTGCGCAGCAAGATTTATCTCTTGTCGAAGGAATGCCGCTCAAAATTCTTAGCAACTTTAAACCTGAAGAAGAATTTGTTCTCGAACCAGGAGATATGTTGTACTTGCCGCCGCAATATGCGCACGATGGCGTTGCCATCGGCGAGTGCATGACATATTCGGTTGGTTTCCGTGCTCCGGCGTTTCAGGAGTTGGGTGAAGCTTTCCTTCACTTCATGTCTGAATCGATAGACTTACCCGGTCGTTATAGCGACCCGGATTTGAAAGCAACAACAAAACCTGCCGAAATCGGTAATGAATTACTGGAAACAGTGGCAGAACAAATCGCCAAAGTTCAGTTTACCGCTGACGATATCACTATTTTTCTGGGTGAATATTTATCAGAACCAAAGCCTTCGGTATTTTTCACGTCCCCGGAAAAGCCTTTATCTCCTAAGCGCTTTGAGCAGGCAGCGCAAAAAAAGGGAATTAAGTTATCGTTAAAGTCATCGATGTTATACAAAGGTAAGCATGTTTTTATAAACGGCGAGTCATTTGCAGTCAGCAAAGATGACAAAATCCTTTTAAATAAACTGGCGAATCAGCGCTTCCTTGACGGCGACGAGTTATCTTCCGCTTCGGCAGACGTCATGGAGGCGTTTTGCTTGTGGTACGAAGACGGATGGTTAGAATTACGATAACTGATCTTTTTCGGCGTTGACTAAAGTCAGAGAAATGAAAATTTCGTCAAAAAATATCGCTGAATTTAGTTCTTTATTACAAATATTCAGGAAATTAAGTGCAATTCGACAGCAAGACCTATTCCATTGCCGGAAAAATCATTATAATCATGGGTTAGGAAACTTTCGAAGGTAACGAGTAGTATTTCGGAGCCTTCGGGTAAGCCTATAGAGCGATAATTACCGGTAATTATTCATCGCAAAATTTTGATCTCATTTTTGATCTACTTATTTGAAAGTAAAACATGAAAAAATCACTCTTGCTCGTATCCCTGTTAGCAATCGCTTTGGCTGCTTGCGGCAAAAAAGAAGAAGCAGCTCCAGCTCCAGCAGCAACTGAAGCAGCAGCTCCAGCATCTACACCAGCAGTAGAAGCACCAGCAGCAGCTCCAGCTCCAGCAGCAGCCTCTGATGCAGCAGCAGCTCCAGCAGCTTCCGCTACAGCAGCTCCAGCATCTAAGTAATTTTTAATTACTTATAAAGCCGACCTTCGGGTCGGCTTTTTTTATGCCTAAATTTTTTTCGCAGGCATAAAAAAAGCACAGGATTTCCTGTGCTTTTTTTTGTTGAATAAAGAACAGAATTATTTTAACTGGTCGTTTAACAACTGCAATATTTTGGTTGCGACGGGCGACGAATCAACTTTACCTTCGTTGTTATGCACAGAAATATGGCTGACAGCTCCGTTCGATGCGTTCTTCACCAGAATGCGATATTTTTTAGCATCGTTTGATTTATCGCTGGAACCAAAAGAGAATAATTTAGAGAAGAAACCTTCGCTTGCACCCTTGGTTTTTGCATCAATATCCTGATCGATATAGCGAACAAAATACAATCCCTGTGAACGATCACGATCTTCCACAGTGAAGCCGACGCGATCCAGTGCCAGTCCGACACGACGCCAGGAGCGATCAAATCCTTCATCAACCTCAACATAACTTGATTCACCAGCCTTCAACAGCTGAGCACGCGGTTTAACATTCGCAGCCGGTGCCTTGACCGCCGCCTTGGCAACTTCAGCGTCAGTACCCAGACGAGCCATCAGCCTGGATAAGAACTCCGCTTCCAGATCAGGATCAGCAGGACGGGATGTCCAGGTAGCGCTGTCTTTTTGCGCCCCAGTCAACACTTCCTGCGCGCCGCGGTGACTGATGTAAATCTCTACCTCGCCATTAGCTCCGCGCTCCAGTCTGGTACGGAATTTATCGCGTTCACCAGTCGAATACAAGGAGTCAATCACCTTACCTAAAGTACTGCGGATAATATCCTGAGGAATTTTGGCGCGATTTTCAGCCCAATCAGTTTCCATCACACCAGCTTCCTGATTTTCGACATTAATCAAAAATCCAGATTCTTGCCAGAAATCTTTAATTTGTGGCCACAGTACTTCAGGTGTCTGGCCAACAACCAACCAGCGCTGCGAGCCGTCACGGACGATTCGCATACCTTTAATCTGCGTTGGCGCAATCGTCGCGGCAACAGAGGAGGCTTTTACACCTTTTTCAAGATTGTAGCCCGATGCAGTCGCGCTGCTTTTATTGGCATCAGGAATGGCAAAGCGGTTATCGCGGCGGATCTGAGTCAGATCAGGAGGGACTTCCAGGGACGCGGTTGTTACCTTACCTGCACTTTTGTAATCAATCTTGTTCGGCTCAATTATATTGCTAATAGAGCTGCAACCAGTCAATCCAACTAACGCTACTGCGCCAATGATCCCATTTTTAGCAACAAAGCTTTTTGCCATGTGAAAGTCCCTACTCATTATCGTCAATCAAAAACTACGTGGAGCAAGCGGGTCTGTCACTGACCCGCTCAGAATGGTGCTTATTGTAATACACCTGACTCGCGCAAAGCTGCCCGAACCACTTCATGATATGGGGCGGCCATCGGCACCAGAGGCAATCTGATGCCAGCAGGAATCAATCCCATTTCAACCATCGCCCACTTTACTGGCAGCGGATTAGGTTCAACAAATAACTTATTATGCAACGGCAGCATACGATTGTTAATCGCAATCGCTCCTTGAATGTCGCCCCGCATCGCAGCAGCACACAACTCGCTCATTGCTTTCGGCGCGACGTTGGCAGTCACAGAAATATTGCCTTTACCACCGCAGAACATCAACGCCATTGCTGTCGGATCATCGCCTGAATACACAGCAAAATCAGATGGCGCGAGACGAATCAGATCAGTTCCACGACCAATATTACCAGTTGCATCTTTGACGCCGATAATGCCTGGAATTTGTGCCAGTCGCAAAATCGTGTCATTCGACATATCGGCAACCGTACGACCCGGAACGTTATACAAAATCACCGGAATATCAACCGACTCGGCAATTTTCTTAAAATGCTGATACATGCCTTCTTGCGTTGGGCGGTTGTAGTACGGCACCACCTGCAACGAAGCGTCGGCACCGATGTCTTTCGCGAATCGGGTCAGCTCTATCGCTTCTGCGGTCGAATTACCGCCAGAACCCGCAATGATAGGGATACGTTTATTCGTGTGCTCTACAGCGACACGGATCAGTTCGCAATGCTCTTCAACAGAGACAGTCGGCGACTCACCGGTCGTACCGACGATGACGATACCATCGGTGCCTTCAGCAATATGCCAGTCAATCAATTTGCGCAGGCATGGCAAATCAAGACTGCCATCCTCATGCATAGGGGTCACAATCGCGACCAGACTACCCTGTATCTTTGTCATGTTAGTGCAAGAAAAAAGTAAAACCCTGATTGTAGCGGATAGACCGACAGTCGGGGCGCAAATAGATGGAATTAGATTTCATCCTCATTCAACTAAAACGGGAGCTTATCTTCCGGTGCAGATCCAACTGCTTTTCTGGCGCATATACGCTGCACCATTACAGGCTTTGGTTCGGCAATAAAACCTTCTTCATACGCGATCACATGCATACACGATTCTGGGTTGGCATTTACTTGCCGCAGCAGTTCTCCGGCTTGCAAAAGAAAACGCGGGCTAGATGGTTTTCCAAATTGCTCATTCCCCATTGCAAAGGTTTCATAGATCAGCAATCCGCCTTGCTGCAAGCTCTCCAGCAAGCGAGGAAACAAGGGGCGGTGCAGATAATTGCAAACAACTATTGCCGCAAAACACGCTGGAGGAAACGGCCAGTCGTACTCTTCTGCATCAGGCTCCAGATCATGCAAAATAGTTTTAGCTCCACGAGACACCAGATCAGCAAAAGAGCTGTCGTCCCTATCGAGGCAGGTAACGGTAAAGCCTTCAGCCAGTAAAAACCGGGAATTTCTGCCGCCGCCGCAGGCCAGATCAAGCACTTCACCTGCAGGAATCAGCGATGCAAATCTTTTGACCCAGCGTGATGGCTCTGCGAGTATGGAATTCGACATAAGCACGGCTTCGATCAACTCACAAACCCAGCAGGAAAGAAAACGGCGTCAGTAATAGAGACAAAAAGCTGCTTGTCAACACCATCACTGGCAACATCCAGAATTGCAGCACGTGTAAAACGACCAGCCCCATGACGATAAAAAAGCCATAGGGTTCAATCTGAGCAAATTTATAGGCAAGTTTGTAAGGCAATAAACTAACCAAAATCCGGCCACCATCCAAAGGCGGGACTGGAAACAGGTTAAACGCCATCATCACAAGATTCGTTAGCAAACCCGCTTTAGCCATGCTATTGAAATAGGCTTCATCGATATCTGCCGCCTGCAATACCGCGCCGAACAACATCCAGGCAAATGCCATCGCAAAGTTGGCTGCCGGACCTGCCAACGCCACCCACGCCATATCCCGCTTAGGATTTTTAAGGCGCGAAAAATTCACCGGCACCGGTTTGGCGTAACCAAACAAAAATGATCCGCCGGTCGCAAAATACAAAACAACCGGGATCAAAATTGTACCAATGGGATCAATATGCACCAAGGGGTTCAGACTCAGACGCCCCTGACTAAAAGCAGTCGTATCACCAAAATATTTGGCGGCATAGCCGTGCGCGGCCTCATGCAAGGTGATCGCGAAGATCACGGGCAAAGCGTAAATCAGTACCGTCTGTATTAATTCATTCATGGAAGTCTTTTAAATATTCTGTCACTCAGCTTACATCTGCGTTCGCGTGAATGAAAATTACAAACCAAACAGGCTGGCATCGCCTCTGCCCTGTCTGACCAATTCCGGCATCTCGCCTGTCATATCAATCACCGTGGTTGGCGACAGACTACATGCGCCGCCGTCAATCACAAGATCAACTATTTTATCCAGCTTTTCACGGATCAACTCAGGATCAGTCAATGGTTCGTCCTCGTCTGGCAAAATCAGCGTCGTTGCCAGCAAAGGTTGTCCCAACTCTTCCAGCAAAGCCTGCGTGATATTGTTTTCCGGCACCCGCAAACCTATGGTTTTACGGGACGGGTGACTCAGACGCCGCGGCACTTCTTTAGTCGCCTCCAATATCATCGTGTACGGCCCTGGGGTAGCCGCTTTTAGCAAGCGGTATTGCCGGTTATCGACTTTCGCATACAAGGCGATTTCAGACAAATCACGACATAACAGAGTCAGATGATGCTTTTCATCGACACCACGGATGCGCCGCAAACGCGTCACCGCGTCTTTATCGTCAAGGCGACATACCAGCGCATAACAGGAATCGGTAGGGATAGCGACAATGCCACCCTTCTCCACCACTTCCACCGATTGTTTAATCAAACGCAATTGCGGGTTTTCTGGATGAATCTGGAAAAATTGGGTCATAAAAAAGAAGAAAGCGGTAGCAACCGCTACCGCTATATAAATAAGTGCAATATTATTTCAGATTTTGCAACGCAGCGATACGTTGTTCCATCGGAGGATGTGAGGAAAATAAAGCACCCCATCCCGGTTTATCACTGATACCCGCAGCAGCAATCGACTTTGGCAACTCACCCGGCTCCATACCTCCGAGGCGAGCCAGAGCATGAATCATAGGCTGGCGGTTTCCTAACAATTGCGCTGAGCCTGCATCTGCACGGAATTCACGCTGACGCGAGAACCAGGCCACAATCATGGATGCGGCGATACCGAAAATAATTTCACAAACAAAGACGGTAATCATATAACCAATACCTGGCCTGTCGTCATCGCTGTTGCGGAACACGGCTTTGTCAATCGCGTAACCGACCACGCGCGCCAGAAAGACCACAAAGGTATTCACCACGCCTTGTATCAACGTCATCGTCACCATGTCGCCATTGGCAACGTGGGCGATTTCATGACCAAGAACAGCCTCAACCTCTTCTTTTGTCATTCCTTCCAACAAGCCTGACGACACCGCGACCAAAGCAGAGTTTTTAAATGCGCCAGTTGCAAACGCATTGGGCTCGCCGTCGTAAATAGCAACTTCAGGCATCGCGATACCAGCCCGATCCGCCAGTGTTTTCACAGTATTCACCAGCCACAATTCCGTTGAAGAAGACGGCGCATCAATGACGCGGGCACCAGTTGACCACTTTGCCATCGGCTTACTGATCAACAGAGAGAAAATCGCACCGGTGAAACCAACCACCAGCGAAAACACCATCAGCATGCCCATATTCAGGCCGTTTGCTGTCAGATAGCGATTGACGCCCAATGCAGACAGGACGACAGACATCACGGCCATCACCGCCAGATTAGTCAGCAAAAATAAGACGATACGTTTCATACAGAATCTCCAGCCAGGGGAAAGAAGTTAATCTTTTTGGAAGATATAGGCAATATTGTCAATTTCAAGCGCTCAGCCAGTTTTCCCATACCGGTTTGGAAAATTTCGGCAGCAAAGGCAGTTTACCGATATCCACTTCCGCATCTTCCGGAGAATGGAAGTCTGAACCGCGCGATACCAGAAAGCCATATTGATTTGCAATTTTGGTGTATTCATCATACTGATCTACGGTATGACTGCCAGTCACCGTTTCAATCGCAATGCCGCCATATTCCTTAAATTCGCGGAAAAAACTATCGAATGCAAGCGGGCTCAGATCATAACGCCCCGGATGTGCGACGACTGCAGCACCGCCCGCGCCGCGTATCCAGCTGACGGCTTCTGCCAGCGTCGCCCAGCGATGTGGCACATAACCCGGCTTGCCTTCGGCCAGATAGAGTTTAAACACATCAGAAACCGAAGGCGCAGCACCAATTTCCACCAGATAACGGGCAAAATGCGAACGGGAAATCAGATCCGGATTGCCAACGTATTTCAGCGCCCCTTCAAAGCTGCCAGTAATGCCGACTTTACTCGCCAGATCGGCGGCCATATCCTGCGCCCGGCGCTCACGTCCTGAACGCGTCTTTGCCAGCCCGGCAATTAAATCCGGGTTATTTTCATCGATATTCAAGCCAACGATATGGATAGTTTTACCCGCCCAGGTGATGGAAATTTCAACGCCCGAAATAAAGCCCATATCAAGCTCGTGTGCCGCTGCACGAGCAGCAGCCACGCCGCTGACTTCGTCGTGATCCGTCAGCGCCCAGACATCAACGCCATTCGCTTTCGCTCTTTCGGCCAGGGCGGCAGGCGTCAGCACGCCGTCCGATATGGTGGAGTGACTGTGTAAATCAGCATTAAGAGTAAGAATGGACATAATATTCAGCCAGCGTAACAAGAAGCATCCGATGTAATCATCGTCTTATTGTACTCTCAGCTTACGCAAACTGCTGCAATGCAAAATATATGCGCATTCCCGCCTGATGACGCAAATACCCGGGCAAATTAAATCTTCATCTCCACGCGCAAAGTCAGGGTTTTATAGGTCTTGGCATCGTTGTAATCGATATGATTGATGCCTCCGGTAGTGACCAGACTATTACTGATGGAATCATTCGCCGTCAGATTATTTGCGGACAGTCGCACCTGCAGATTCGGATTAAATTTCCACAGCGCATACAAATCCAGCTGGCGTTTGATGCCCGTGTAATTTAACTGCGCATTCGTGGTCTGGGTGTAATACGCTGGCGTCCAGTTAACATTACCGCCCAGCGTCAGCGGCATGCCACTCAGGCGATAATCGACGCCAAAATTCGCGGTCTGGGTCGGCTGTTGATCCAAACGGTTATTGGAACCCAGAATATCATCCACCTTAGACCAGAAACGGCTGTAATTACTGCGGAAATCAACCGATGGTGCGTCTGGGAAAAATTCCTGCAACTGGAATTTCGCTTCGAGTTCTATCCCCTTGGTGACAGCATGCCCGATATTTTTCGGTGACGACACCCAGCGCGTTTCCTTTGCTGTCACCACTTGTTCTGTGGTTCGGCGAATCAGATCATCAATATTCCGCACAAACAGATTTGCACTGACAATACCGGCGCGGCTCAGATAATGCTCGAAAGCCAGATCGATGCCTTTCGATAATTCAGGCTTCAGATTCGGGTTACCAGTGCGATCAGGGCGTGTCGGCGTATTCAGATTTGAGATGCTGGGCAAGGCAATCAGATCATTCAATGCCGGTGCGCGATAGGTGCTGCTGAAGCCGAGACGGATCTGATCTTTTGAATCCGGAATGCGCCAGACGCCTTGTAAAATCGGGCTCACCACTGTGCTGTCATTCGTCACTACGCCTTTGGCGGTCGTGCTTGATGTATGGATGCCTTCCCAACGCAGACCTGCGTAGGCAGCGAACTGTGGATTGATATCAAATTCATCCTGAACAAAAGCGGCCAGACGGCGGGTGCGCGCATCGAGATTGTCGCCAGACTCAGCAAATTGCGGCAGGCCATTATCCAAAGACACGCGCGTCTGTTCACGTCTGCCGAATTCCATATCCCAACCGGCTGCCAGCGTATGCCCTTCACCGTATGGCAGCATGTATTTGCCGCCGGTATTGAGGCTGCTATCGCGGGTATTGTTGACATCGGTAATCAGATCAATCTGCTTACCCGTGGTGTCAAACTGCGTGCGGGTGGAAGAATTATCCATTTTTCCCAAGCCGCCACCAAAACGTACAGTGAGCTTGGCATTATTTTCAAAGCGATGTTGCCAGTTACCGAATCCACGTAAAAAAGTCGTTTCAGCGTGCGCATTTGCATTTGCCAGCGCGTACGGCGTCGTTCCTCTGTAGGTATCAGAACGGAATAGCTGATCGACTTCACTGCGACTATCAGAATCGCTGCGTGAGTGCATTAAAAACGGTTGCAACATCAGCGTGTCGCCATTCTCAAAACGGTAGTTCAAACGCGGCGCCAGATTGATACCGGTGGTTTGCCGGTTCGTCTGATCGGCTTGATTCTGCATTAAGGCATCTTGCCCGTTCACGTCTTTTTCAGACGTGAACGTCGTACTCTCATCGTGCTGACGATTCTGAAAAACCGAACCGCTGAAAGCGTAACTGAGATTCCCAATTTCACCCGGCATGGTGATCGAGAGATTCGGTGCCAGCCGCCCTTGCTCTGAACCGAGCGAAAATTTCAGATCGGTTGTTTTCTGCTTATATTCTTCACGCAAAACGATGTTGATCGTGCCGGCAATCGCCTGCGTGCTGAATTCAGCCACCGCACCACGAACGATTTCTATGCGCTCCACCTGATCGGGCGTCAGCGAATCCATGGAGAAACCGCGCGGCGCACGTTCGCCATTGATCAGTATCTGCGTATAGCCATTGCCCATGCCGCGCATGCGGATATCGCCGCCACGCCCGGGACGCCCACCGATTGTCACGCCGGGCAAACGTTTCAGGACGTCGCCGATATTGGTGTCGCCATTCCTGTCGAGCTCTTCACGGCCAAAAATCAGCTTTGCCGCCGTGGATTGGCGACGCTCATCGATATCAGAGCGCCCACCGCTGATCGTCACTTTCTGCACATTCTCTTTAGACGGCGCATCCGTTTTTTTGGACGGTGGCACAGTTGGTGTTTTTACCGCTTCCTCAGCACTGGCGGGCTTGACTACCTCTGTTTGCGCATAAGCCGAAGAAACAGATGCAACCGATGCGATAGACGCAACAGCAGCAGCGACCGCGATTGCAACAGGAGAGAAACGGAAAGGTATCAGCATGATGTCAAAAATGGGCGTGAATGGGCGTAAATGGGTGAGAAACGGGACGTACGAGGTCGGCAACAAAATAGGCAACAAGGTCAGTAACAAGATCAGGACACAATGCTACGCAAGACACTGACCAGACGGGATCATTGTATTTTTATACCGCCTCGCACGCCACCCGCAGCCGCGCCAGTTTTGTATGGAATTGAAACACCAACGCCGACACTGATACTTTGCGATACGTAAGCAATGTACCGGAGCGAATTTCACACCCTGCCCTGCCTCCGACCGCAGCCGCTGACAAACGCACGGCAAACATACAGGAACGCCATTTTTTAGCGTTTTCCGGCCCAAATATACTCCCCCCAGTATATTTTCACACCCTTTATTTATAAGGAGATAAAGGCATTTTTAGCACATACTCCCCTGAAAAGCAGATAAATCCCATAAAAAAAGCCCGCCGGAAACACCCGGGCGGGCTTTTTTGAAACGGCACAACGATGAAAACAGATGATCAGTCTGCGCGCGCCGCCAGATTCAGATTGAGTTGTGAGCGCAGCAAATCTTCCGTGTCCGGACGCGGGCTGTTGCGCGCCGCTTCCAGTTTATCGAGATAAGCCGGTGTCACGTCGCCGGTGATGTAAAAACCATCAAAACAAGATGCTTCGATGTTTTTCAGCAAAGGATTCACGTCGGAAATAGAACGTTTCATCGCATCCACATCCTGATACACCAGCGCATCCGCCGTAATTTCGCGGCAGACTTCTTCCTCGGAACGACCAAAGGCAATCAGTTCGCTGCGGGTCGGCATATCGATACCATAGACGTTAGGGAATTGCACCGGTGGCGCAGCGGATGCAAAGATCACTCGCTTCGCGCCGGATTCACGCGCCATCTGCACGATCTCACGGCTGGTCGTGCCGCGCACGATGGAATCATCCACCAGCAACACGCTCTTGCCTTTGAATTCGGAACTGATCGCATTGAGTTTCTGACGCACAGATTTACGGCGCACCGCTTGTCCCGGCATCATGAAAGTACGACCGATGTAGCGATTTTTGATGAAGCCTTCGCGATAATCGAGATTCAGTTTTTCCGCCAGCTCCATCGCCGATGGACGCGAAGAATCCGGAATCGGCATCACGACATCGATGTCGCCGAGGTTGAATTGCTTGCGGACTTTTTCCGCCAGATATTCACCCATTTTCAGGCGGGTCAGATAAACCGACGCACCGTCGATGATGGAGTCCGGACGCGCCAGATACACGTATTCGAACGCGCATGGATTGAGGCTGGGATTATCTGCGCATTGCTGCTGATACAGCTTGCCATCAAGGTCGATGAACAAGGCTTCGCCAGGCTCGACATCACGCACAAACTTAAAGCCCAAGCCTTCGAGCGCCACTGATTCGCTGGCGATCATGTATTCGGTGCCACCAGCATTTTCAGAAATACCGAGGCACAAAGGGCGAATGCCGTGCGGGTCGCGGAAAGCCAGCAAGCCGTAGCCGGAAATTTGCGCCACGACAGCATACGAGCCACGCACACGCCGATGCAACATGGACACCGCGCGGAACAAACCTTCAGGGTCGAGCGAATAACCGCTGGTCACTTCCTGAATCTGATGCGCGAGAATGTTCAGCAACACTTCCGAATCGGAATCGGTATTCAGATGACGACGGTCATTTTTGAATAATTCGATTTTCAGTTCAACCGCATTCGTCAGATTGCCGTTATGTGCCAGCACGATACCAAACGGTGCGTTGACATAAAACGGTTGCGCCTCTTCTTCACTGGTCGAGCCAGCAGTTGGATAACGCACCTGACCAATACCGACATTCCCCGGCAAGGATCGCATGTTGCGGGTACGGAAAACATCGCGCACCAGGCCATTCGCTTTGTGCATGGCAAATTTATTGCCGTGGTTGGTGGCAATACCAGCCGCATCCTGACCTCGATGCTGGAGTAACAGCAATGCGTCATAAATGAGCTGATTGACAGGACTATTTGAAACTACACCTACGATGCCACACATGGTGGACTCCTAAAAAGACAAATTAAAACCGGACATGGTCTGACACCGACGCAGGCAGAAACGGGATCACCGTACGCGCCGCAGTTTCTGCCAGCGGGCTGAACAAGGCATCTTTCCAGAATGCCTGCTGCGGCATACTTGTCATCCCGCACACCAGCACTGCCGCCAACACCAGCACACAACCGCGCGCCAGACCAAATAAACCACCGAGTCCACGGTCCGCCAGCGATAAGCCGCTGGCTTTAATGACCGCGTCCACCGCCATCATCACCAGCGCCATCAGCAGGCGCACGCCGATGAACAAAACCAGAAAAGCCACGATCAGCCGAATAATCTGCCCAGGAAACACGGCGGGCAACCACCCTGCCAGCGTTTCACTGTACGCATTGGCGACCACAAAGGCGACGACCCAGCTGACCAATGACAAAATTTCTTTGATTAATCCACGCATCGTGCTGATCACAATCGAGGAAATCAATATCACCAGCACGACGTAGTCAAACAGAGTCAAGATCCGCGCCCCGCTTAGTTCGGCACCAGCGAACCACTTAAACCTAACTTCGTCAGTTTGGCGCGCACTTTTTCTGCTTCGTCTCTGGATTCAAACGGACCTATGCGAATACGGGTTTTATCGCCAGAGGCGGTTGGTACCTTTTGTGTGTAAGATTTGATGCCACCGCTCTTGAGCTTGGCTTGCAATTCATCCACTTTTTCCTGGGTGGACAAAACTGCGACCTGCACGACGAAGGAGGATTTATCAGCGGCTTCAGGTTTCGCTACTTTGGGTGGTGCCTTGCCTTCGAGAATCGCTAATGCGCGCGCTGCATCATCATCGTTACCATTCGTTTTCACCAGTTTGGTTTCAGCTTTTGGTTCCGGTTTGGTATCGGCTTTACGTTCAGGCTTAGGCTCTGCTTTATGTTCCGCTTTCGCCACATCTTTGTCTGCCGGTTTCGCTACGGGCTTAGATTCTGGCTTATTTTCAGGCTTGGATTCTGATTTGGTTTCTGACTTCGTTTCTGGCTTAACTTCCGTTTTTGCTTCGACTTTGCGCTCGGCCCGTGGCTCTGCACCGGCTGGCTTGTCGGATTTGGCAATTACCGTCGCCACATCGGTTTTCGCTGGCGCGACCTTGCTGACGACGTCAGTTGCTGGCTTGCTTTTAGCGCTGCTGACAGGCTCAATGATTTCTTCTACAGCATCACTGTTGGTGACAGCCGATTTACGCGGCGCCACTGGCTCAGCGACCTGATTCGCAGCGATATCTGTCACTTTATCTTTTGCAGGAATACGGATGTTAACGTCGTCGGCCAGCGGTTTAGGCTCGGAATCCAGAATCATCGGTAAGCCGATAATCGCCGCCAGCGCCAATGCCATCGCGCCGATCAGACGGCGACGTGCACGCTTTTTTTCCGGAAGTATCGGGTCGTTGATCTTATTTTTACGGGCACTCTCTGTCTTTTTACTGCGAGCCCGGGACTGAACACTGTCCTCCTCAGAACGGGAACGGAATTCACCGCTGTCCTGACTGTCGGAAGTTTCTTGCTTCTGTTTAAAGCGCGAGAGCAAACCCATGTGCAAATAATCTGGTTAGTTAGTGTTGTTTGCCCGGAAAATCCGGAGCAAACCGACAAAATCACATCAATGCAGTGCAGTCCTTCTGGCGCGCATTGCACCGGCGACCGTCAGGAAAGAACCGAAGACCACTATTCTATCATTTTCACCCGCCTTGCTGATGGCTTCTGCATAGGCAGCTTCCGGTGATTCAAAAGCGACGATGGTTTTTTCAGGGTCACTTAACACACCGGCATCCAGCAATTTTTGTTTCAGTTGTGCAGCAGTCGCAGCGCGCGGCAAAGGTAAGCCAGTCACATACCAGTGATCGACTTTGTCTTTTAACTGCGCAATCACACCGTCGATATCCTTATCCAGCATGGAGCCGAACACGGCATAGGTGTAGGCGTGAAAGCCCATGTTATCGAGATTTTGCGACAGCGTTGCCGCTGCGTGCGGATTATGCGCCACATCCAGCACCACCGCCGGACGCCCCGGCATCACCTGGAAACGACCGGGCAATTCCACCATCACCAACCCGGTACGCACTTCCTGCGCCCCGACCGGCAATTCATTGCGCAGCACCTCTAACGCCGCGAGTACACCGGATGCGTTCAACAACTGATTCGCGCCACGCAAGCTGGGATAACCAAGAGAGTTGCGACGCTGGGTACGACCGCCAAAATTCCATTGTTGCTTATCGCCAGCGTAATTAAAGTCACGCCCAAACAGCCATAAATCTGCACCTATCGCATTCGCATGATCGATTAAGGATTGCGGCGGTACCGGGTCGCTGCAAATTGCGGCTTTGCCGGGGCGGAAAATGCCCGCTTTTTCAAAGCCGATTTTTTCCCGCGTATCACCCAGATAATCGGTGTGATCAATATCAACACTGGTGACAATCGCGACATCCGCATCGATCACATTCACCGCATCCAGACGTCCGCCCAGACCGACTTCCAGTATCACCACATCCAGCGGCGCTTCGGCGAGTAACTGGCAAATCGCCAGCGTGGTAAATTCAAAATAGGTCAGCGAGGTCGATTCGCGGGCGTTTTCAACGGCGGTGAAAGCCTTGATCAGGCTCGCGTCATCGACGTTTTCACCATTGATCCGGGCGCGCTCGTTGAAATCCAGAAAATGTGGCTTACTGTATAAACCGACGCGATAACCCGCCTGCAGATACACCGCTTCCAGCATCGCGCAAGTAGAGCCTTTACCGTTGGTACCGCCGACCATAATGACCGGGCAGGAAAACTGCAAACCCAGACGGTTTTTAACGGACGCAACGCGCTCCAACCCCATATCGATTTCTTTGGAGTGGCGCGTTTCGAGTAAAGCCAGCCATTCAGGCAAGCTCGCAGGCAAATTGGACATAGGATAAAAAAAGCCCGAACAACATGATGTCGGGCTTATAGAGAAAATTTTAATTAATTAAGCAACTGCATCGGCCGACTGATTTTGCAGCAACGCCAGCAAACGGGCGATTTCTTCGCGCATTTTACGGCGGTCAACGATCATATCGATCGCGCCTTTTTGCAGCAGGAATTCAGAACGCTGGAAACCTTCCGGCAATTTTTCGCGCACGGTATTTTCAATCACACGCGGGCCGGCAAAACCGATCAGCGCTTTTGGCTCAGCGATCACGACGTCACCAAGGAACGCAAATGAAGCGGAAACGCCGCCCATCGTCGGGTCAGTCAGCACAGAAATGAAAGGCAGACGCTTTTCAGATAATTTGGTCAGCATCGAAGTTGTCTTCGCCATCTGCATCAGCGACAGCAAACCTTCCTGCATACGCGCGCCGCCTGTGGCTGTCACGCAGATAAACGGCACTTTTTGCTCTAACGCTGCCTGCGCACCGCGCACAAAGCGCTCGCCGACAACGGAGCCCATAGAGCCGCCCATGAACTGGAATTCAAAACAAGCGGTGACAACGGGAATCGACATAATCGAACCACCCATAACGACCATCGCATCGGTTTCACCCGTTGTTTCGAGCGCGTCTTTCAGACGATCCGGATATTTCTTACTATCTTTAAATTTCAGAGTATCGACAGGCAAGACTTCCTGACCGATTTCGTAACGACCGCCGGCATCCAACAGGGAATCGAGGCGTTCACGTGCGCCGATACGCATGTGATGGCTACATTTAGGACAGACATGAACATTGGCTTCCAGATCTGATCTGTACAGCACTGCCTCGCAGGATGGGCATTTTACCCACAGACCTTCGGGGATAGATTTGCGATTTGCAGATTCCGAGCGCTGTATGCGCGGTGGTAACAATTTTTCTAACCAACTCATGTTTTCTCCTCGTAACAGCCAGTCTGCAATCGCTGCAAACCGGCATCTGGTTCATTCTGATACAGGAACCATGGTGTACTTTCAGGTACGTTCGGCGCGTATTTTACTCGTCCAAGGCCTGTCTGACACCAGAAATAAAACTTTTTACTGCGGCAACACCGTTTTCATGCGGCGTATTCTCTAATTCCTGAATGATACGCGAACCGATCACCACTGCATCCGATACCGAGGCAATCGCTCTGGCCGTGGCACCGTCGCGAATACCAAAACCAACGCCCACCGGTACTTTGACGTGTTTCTTGATGCGCGGAATCATCTCTGCCACGGCATCCAGATCCAGATTGCCGGAACCGGTCACCCCTTTCAGGGACACATAATACACATAGCCACTGGCAATTTTACCCACCAGCGCGATGCGTTCACCGGTCGACGTCGGTGCCAGCAGGAAAATCGTATCCATGCCTTGTTGCTGCATTCTGGCGGCAAAGTCTTCGCATTCTTCGGGCGGATAATCTACCACCAGCACGCCATCAACGCCCGCTTCGGATGCCTGCGCAATGAAAGCATCCTGCCCCATACGCTCAATCGGATTGGCATATCCCATCAGCACCACCGGGGTTATCTGATTGCTCAGGCGAAATTCGCGGACGAATTGTAATACATCACGCAAGCCAATTCCAAATTGCAGCGCCCGCTCAGAAGCACGCTGAATGACCGGGCCATCGGCCATAGGATCAGAAAACGGTACACCCAGCTCGATGATGTCAGCACCACCTTCGACCAGCGCATGCATCAGCGGCACGGTCATAGCAGGCGCCGGATCACCGGCAGTAATAAACGGAATCAGACCTTTTTTTTGCTGCGCCGCGAGCGCGGCGAGAGTAGCTTGAATTTTTGACATAGTATTAAGTAAGAAAGTGAACGACGGCATCACGTGATGACAATACTGACCAGCAATGCCGCCCGGACAAAAGATCAGGTACGGGCACTCAAATCAGGCTCCCAGATACTCCCCCGGGTATATTTTGAAGCCCTTTATTTATGCTGACTTCAAGCGGGAAAACCCAAATTCATGGGGGAGTATCTGATTTCAACCTTGTTTATGGCCTTATTTCAGCCTTTTTTGCACCCGGTTTGCACCCTGATGACAAAGACAATCTGTTAAAACTTCAGCCCCGCACGTTCAGCCACGGTATGCATATCTTTATCGCCGCGTCCTGACAAATTCACCAGCACGATCTGATCTTTCGGCAAAGTCGCGGCCAGTTTCGCGCCATACGCCAGCGCATGACTCGATTCCAGCGCCGGAATGATGCCCTCAATGCGGCAACAATCGTGGAATGCTTTTAATGCTTCATCATCCGTAATCGTCACATATTCAGCACGGCCACTGTCTTTTAACCAGGCGTGCTCAGGGCCAACGCCCGGGTAATCCAGTCCGGCGGAAACAGAATGGGTTTCGATGACCTGACCATTCTCATCCTGCAACAGATACGTGCGGTTGCCATGCAATACGCCAGGAGAACCTGCTGTCAACGAAGCGGAATGCTTGCCGGTGTCAACGCCCTCGCCCGCCGCTTCCACACCGATCAGTTTTGTGTCTTTCTGATCGATGTAAGGATAAAAAATCCCCATCGCATTCGAGCCGCCACCGACGCATGCCACGACATAATCAGGCTGACGCCCGGTTTGCTCCGGCATTTGCCACAGGCATTCTTCACCAATCACCGATTGGAAATCGCGCACCATCATAGGATATGGATGCGGGCCAGCCACCGTGCCGATGATGTAAAACGTGTTATCGACATTCGCAACCCAGTCGCGCATCGCTTCATTCAGCGCATCTTTCAGGGTTTTGGAACCGGATTCCACCGGCACCACCGTCGCTCCCAGCAACTTCATGCGATAGACATTCTGCGCCTGCCGCTTAACGTCTTCCGAGCCCATATACACCACACATTCGAGGCCAAAGCGGGCGCAGATCGTGGCAGTCGCCACACCATGCTGGCCGGCACCAGTTTCGGCGATCACGCGCGGTTTTCCCATACGCTTGGCAAGCAAGGCCTGGCCAATCACGTTATTGATTTTATGCGCGCCGGTATGGTTCAGGTCTTCGCGTTTGAAGTAAATCTGCGCGCCGCCCATCAGATCAGACCAGCGTTTTGCGTGATACACAGGCGATGGACGACCAACAAAATATTTCAATTCTTTGCGAAATTCCTCAATGAAATCCGGGTCGTTATGGTATTTGGCATACGCATCCTTGAGCTCATTCAAGGCATGCGTCAGCGTTTCGGAAACGAAAGTACCGCCATACGGGCCGAAATGGCCGCGCTGGTCTGGTAAATGGTAATCGGAAGATTGGTAAATCGCCTGATGGGCGACGTCTGGATATTCGGTACTAGCAGAACCGGGGACTTTATGTGTCATATCATTCCTTTGCTAAGGCCGGCGCTGTTTCTGCGCTAACACGTCGTATTAACGGAAGCGCCGGACTCTTTAGTAGTTTTACCGCATTGCTGCATCAGCAAGGCGCTTACAGATTATTGATCAGCCATTTTTCGGGCTTATTGTCAGCCGCATTTCAGCGGTATATCAGGCTGCGTTTTCAAACTGACTTGTCAGCTTGGTTTGTCAGCTCGATACACAGCCGCGATAAACGCCTGCACCTTGACTTCATCCTTGCGCCCTTTCGATAACTCGACACCACTACTGATATCGACCGCGAACGGACGCACCTGACTAACTGCGCCAGTCACATTTTGAACGCTCAAGCCACCACTTAAAACGACCCGAGGCGCGAGCTCTTTTGGGATGAGAGACCAATCAAAAACCTTTCCACTACCACCGTAACTTTCAACGAAAGTATCCAGCAGCAAACCGTTAAATAAAGGACTTGCGTCACGATATGAACGCTCACATTCTAACAAATCATCTGCGCTCGTGTCAGGTCTGACGCGAAAAGCTTTGATAAACGGCCGTTGCACACTGGCCGCCAGCGCGGCGCACTGCTGCGGTGTTTCGTCGCCATGAAATTGCAACAGCTGCAGCGGCACTTTTTTTACCGTGGCCTGCAAATCCTGTTCCGTCACATTCACGAACAAACCCACCGACACCACAAACGGCGGCAACGCCTGCAACAACGTCGCCGCCACATCAGGCTCGACATAACGCGGGCTGGGCGGATAAAACACAAATCCCAGCGCATCGGCGCCACTGGCAACGACCGTGTTCACGTCCGCAAGATTAGTCAGCCCGCAAATTTTTATTCTGGTTCTGTGTTGCATCATCTGCCCGCAAAATGGAGGAAAACTTATTTTACTCTTTCGATCATGTTTTTCACCCGCGATAACGCGGCAAAACACCAGAGTTCTGAGATAATCAGACCATCTTTTCAGGCTCAGCACTATGACAAACACCGCATCGCAATCCCACATCGGCAATTCCTGCACGCACCTGTTCGGGCTTAACATCCACAATATGTCTTTTGCAGAGGCGAATCAGCATTTGTTAGACGTTGCCGCCGATCGCCAGCATCCTGCGCGGGTGGTGGTCACACCGAATGTTGATCACGTGGTACGGCTCGACAGTCAGCCTGAATTCAAACAGCTTTATTCAACCTCTGATTATATTTTTGCCGATGGCATGCCTGTCGTCTGGGCCAGCAAAATGTCGGCAAACCCGCTGCCAGAGCGCGTGACCGGCGCTGATTTGTTTGTCTCTTTGTGCAAGGGCTGCGTTGAAAAAGCCATGTCCATCTTTGTTGTCGGCGGCATGCCAGGGCAGGAAGACATGCTGTTGCAGGCGTTTGCACAGACCTACCCGGGATTAAAAGTTTCGATCTTCTGCCCGTCCATGCAATTCACACCGGATGGCAGCGAAGCCGATACCGCCATTGGCCTGATACAACAGGCACAACCGAATATCGTATTCATCTGCCTTGGTATGCCGAAACAGGAATACTTCGCCTTCCGCTATCGCCGCGAGCAAACCAGCCGCAACGCCCCGCTGTTGCTGTGCGTCGGTGCGGCGATGGAGTTTGCGCTCGGCCAGAAAAAACGTGCGCCCTTGTGGATGCAAAAAATTGGCATGGAATGGCTCTGGCGTCTCGCCAGCGAACCGCGCCGCTTGTGGCAGCGCTACACAACACAGGGCTCAAAATATATCGGCATCCTGTTACGCGAACGCCGCGCACAGCAAGCGCTGCGACGCCAGTCCTGATCAAACATCACAAAGAAAAAGACCGCGCATCACAAGCAGCGCGGTCTTTTTTCATGCAAGCCTGAGATTTTCCGGATTTTATCGCCCTCAGCTTTTATCGTAATGAATCAGGCGATCTGTTTCAGCGGCTCCAAAAACTGCTCATTTTCAGTCGAGCCATGCAAAGCGGTGGTTGACGACTGCCCTTGTTGTATCGCCTGCGTCACTGCATCGAAATAACCCGTTCCCACTTCGCGCTGGTGTTTCACCGCAGTAAAACCTCTGGCGGCGGCAGCAAATTCCTGCTCCTGCAATTCAACAAAGGCAGACATGTGGCGGCGCGCATAACCATGCGCCAGATGGAACATGCCGTAATTCAGCGCATGGAATCCGGCCAGCGTGATGAACTGAAATTTATAACCCATCGCACCCAGTTCTTTTTGAAACTTGGCAATCGTGATGTCGTCCAGATTTTTCTTCCAGTTAAACGAAGGCGAGCAGTTATACGCGAGTAATTTGCCGGGGAATTTCGCGTGTATCGCCTCGGCAAACGCCCGCGCAAAAGCCAGATCGGGTTTGCCGGTTTCGCACCAGATCAAATCGGCATATTCGGCATACGCCAAACCTCGGGAAATCGCCTGTTGCAATCCGGGCGTGGTTTTATAAAAGCCCTCGACCGTGCGCTCGCCAGTGCAAAAGGTTTGGTCGTTGGGGTCGATATCCGATGTCAATAAATCGGCAGCTTCTGCATCGGTGCGCGCCAATATCAGCGTCGGTACGCCCATCACATCCGCCGCCAGACGCGCTGCATTCAGCTTTTCAAGCGCTTCGCGCGTCGGCACCAGGACTTTGCCACCCATGTGACCGCATTTTTTCACCGACGCCAACTGATCTTCAAAATGCACGCCCGCCGCGCCAGCATCGATCATCGCCTTCATCAATTCAAACGCATTCAGCACGCCGCCAAAACCAGCTTCCGCATCGGCAACGATGGGCGCGAAATAATCAATCTCGTCTTTCCCTTCCGCCCACTGAATCTGGTCGGCGCGCGTCAGGGTGTTATTGATGCGCTTCACCACCAGCGGCACAGAATTGGCCGGATACAGCGATTGATCGGGATACATTTCGCCAGCGACATTCGCATCGCCCGCGACTTGCCAGCCAGACAGATAAATCGCTTTCAGACCCGCCTTTACTTGCTGCATCGCCTGATTGCCTGTCATCGCGCCGAGTGCGTGAATAAACGGCTCGCGGTGCAGCAGATCCCACAATTTGAGCGCGCCGTTTTTCGCCAGCGTGTGTTCCACTTGCACCGACCCGCGCAGCCGCACCACATCTGCTGCCGTGTAATTGCGTTTAATGCCTTGCCAACGTGGATTGGCATCCCAGTCTGCCTGTAAAGCAGCGATTTGCTGTTCGCGTGTACTCATACTATCCCCTGCTGATCAATTAAATTCGATTTCTATTGATATAAATCATAGGAGTTTTTTTGCGCAGCAACAATGTCTTATATAAGACAGAAAAAATATATTTAACTGTTTAAAATCAAGGATCTACATTTTTTATTTCGCGATGCGGAAGTGTTTTTCTTAAAATGAGAAAGCAGATTGATGCACCGAAACAGGATTTCTCATAATGCGGCAAGCTGATTTCATATCACGATATTTTTTAGAGCGGAAGATCGTGCGCTCAACGAAATAACAGCAAGTAATGCGTGTCCGCCTTTTGTATCAGTGCAGGCTGCGTTGTCAATTTCACACAAGCATGTTAACGTCGATCTCTTCACGGTTATCCCGGTCAGCCAAACACACGCAGAAATATTGAGCACATGAGAGACGCACTGAAAAGAAAGATCATCAAAGTCTGTAATGAAAAGATCGAGACTAAAGGCGACAGCGTTGGCCTGTCTTTTTATGCTTTCTTTGCCAACAAAAACGATGACCCTGAACTGCTCATGGAGGCAGCAAGGTGGTGGATACTGGAAAACAAACTAGATCACTTTGAAAAAGCAACAAAGATCAGACGCATGGTTGAGGCGACACTCTGAGTACGCCTGCGCTTGCCACCCTAGTCCACACACTAGCCCAAAAGCCGCGCAGTTTGGCAATAGCACCAGTTTCATCCGTTTTTTGCCTGTTAACTGGCAAAATATACTGGGGAGAGTATTTTTAAACACCTAATGAATACGCTGAGAATAGAGCGAAAAATGCACATACTCCCCTTTTTTTAACAATAGCCACATACAACGAACATTCTGCGGATTTTAAGATGTGGATGCAAATTGCATTTATGCATCCAACAAATTAATATCACTTTTATTAAATTAAAGTACATTAAATATCGAAAGAATATCTTATGCCATCACTAGATTTCGAGAGAGAGAAGTCAAGTTTCAGTGAATATTGGAATGAAAATCATGAAATTTTTGAACTGGCTAAGAATGCCTTCATAGTCATCATCGATTCTTTGATAGCGAGTGACTTCGCAGTTTCAGCAGTTATTGGAAGAGTTAAAGATAGGGAAGAATGCATAAAAAAATTCTCTAGAAAGTATCAGACGGATTTAGAGAAAAATAGCACTCCATACGAAATAAAAGATCACATCACTGACTTAGTAGGGCTTCGAGTTCTTTGCATGTATGAGTCTGATGTTATAAAAATAAAAAACTCTTTGTCTAAGGAGTTCGAAGTAATTGGCGTCACAGATAAAATTACCGCAATGGAATCGAAAGAAGATTCTTTCGGATATAAAGGTCTTCATATTGATCTAAAGCTGCAGGCTCCGAGAATTCAAATGAAAGAATACCAGAGGTACTCTAACCTTAGATTTGAAGTTCAAATAAGAACAATAATTCAAGACGCATGGAGTGTTCTTGATCATAAAATCAAGTATAAACAGTCTATTCCTCTGAACATGAAAAGACGAATCAATACTCTTGCCGCGCTTTTTGAATTGGCCGATAGAGAATTTTTTTCGATTAAAAATGAAACAGAGGCGATCCAAGCTAAAGCAAAAAATACAGTCACGGCACCTTCAACTACTGACCCACTTGATGCATTTTCATTCTTGGCGATAGCAGAAGAAAAATTTCCTGGATATCGATTTCAGCCACATAAAGTCGATGGCTTTGTATCTGAAATAATTGCCTATGAAAAAATCACTCCCAATAAATTCAAAGAAGTGGTGCAAAGCGAATTCAATAAAGTTGAGGAATATAAGAGGCATCTCGGACAAGATGAGGTCAGTCGCCACGCCCTCAATCCTTATACGGAAATACGCCACATCCTTTACAAGTCAAATAAAGATGTATATCAAAGAATACTATATAACGATCAACGAGCTCGCTTTGACGAGTGGTTAGGGAATGACGATTGCATTTAAAACGCTAAACACCTCTCATAACGTCTACATAAAGGGCATTATCGCCCCTCAATCAACACCTCATACCACAACGTCGGTTTATTCAGCGTCATCTGAAAACCACCAGCGACACGGCTGATGTCATTTGCCGCAATCGCGCTCAGTCGCTGGCCCTGGCCGTCGAGCGGGTAAATCTGGATTCTATGTGCCTTGGTCGGATAAAAAATGCTTGCTGCGATCCGCTCCTGCCAGACCGGGCCGATTGCGTCACGCGGGCCTGAGGGTTTGCCTGCATTGCGGCTGTCCGGCTCCAGCGTCCACCATTGATGATCACCGGCATACGGCACCAGTTTTTTTGGTCGGGTTGGGATTTCATCCGGCTGGCTGCCCATCGTTGCGCCGCTCAGGCTCAGCAAGACACGGCGCGATGCGCTTAAAGGCTTGCCGTCTCGGCTCATCGCCAGCATCACACCAAACTGTCGCGTATTTTTGGCAAAAACGGGCGACATCCATTGTTCTGCGACCGGTTTATCCGCTGCACTAAACCCGGCAAACAGGCCGCTGTATGGTGTTGTGACGCGCAAATTCGGGCCATCAGGATGAAACTGCATAGCGCCACCAGCGGCAGACCAGACGGCTGAATTATCCGTTGACGATGCTTGCGTTTCTTCTTTTGACTGCGATGCCTGTTCATTGTTATCCGGCGCATCGCTGACGGTAATGTGCTTGGAAAAAGCGTCTTTGATATCGATGTTGCGCTTGCTTTTCAAATAATCGGTGTACGCCGCAGACGACACGCCATCACCGAGCGCGCCAAACAATTGCCGCTGTTCTGCGCTGATAGGAATGCGCAACTGTTCGCGCAAAACCGGAATCTGAAAATAGCGGAACATGGCGGCCGACATGCCCACCGTGGTAAGTTGCCCGCTCTGCCCGCTGAGGCCAAAGCTATCCGGCAAGGCTTGCCAGCTATTGCCGTCGACATAATGGAAGAAAAATAATCCATCCCAATCCTGCGCGCTGGCGATCGCTGTCATGACGGGAATAATTTCTGCGCTCTGGCGATTCGGATACGCCTGATTAAATTCACTGACCACAAATGGTTTTCTGGCATCGCGATAAAACGCTCTTTTCAATAAGGGCTCCCAGCCTTCACGCAAGGCAGAATGATCGCGGATGCGCCAGTCGTTTCTGTCCCATGCCTGATGCGGGAAATCGTAATGATCGACATAAAAATGTTCATCGACGTAATCCATTTCCTGCTGGGCATCGGTATTCAGCAATCCGCCAAAGTACACCTGCGTGCCGGTCAGTGGCAGATTCGGGCCCACCTCTGCGCGTATCGCTTTGCGCATGGTATCCAGATATTGCTTGTCCATCTCGACCAGAAATCGGGTGAAATCCAGAACGCGACGACCAGCGCCCTGCTCATGCATTTCATACTCTTGCTCAAAGAACGCAGACGAAGACCAACCTAATTTACTGGCAACACGCTGCAAAAAATATTTAAACCGCGCAAACCAGCCTTCGCCATGCGCCAGAACACGTGCCTCATCACTTTTGACGAGTAAGGCACCTTGTTTGGTGAGACCGCAACTGCGCCAAAGTTCGCATGCCTGCTTCAGACTGCCGTGCTGGCGTGTAATCCAGTGTTGCCATTGCTGCTGCAACAAGCGTTCGTATTCACCGGATAAACCATCGAGTTCTTTGCGTTGCCACGCGCCTGCCAGCGAAGATTCGTTATTAATTTCTATCATGGCCAGCGCGGGGTCATCATTGAGTTGCAAACGCCGGATCAGTTGCTGCGCATATTCGACTTGCAACGCAATCATGCGCGGTTCGAATACGTGCAGCGGATGGCTCGCATGCGGCATGGTCTCGCCCGGCAACATCGGCGTCAGCCGGTCAACCGCATAGCGAAATGTGTAGCCGACATGCAGATTCAGATTAACGTATATGCCTTCTTGCCTGAGCGCTTCGATCAGGGTGTGCAAGCGCTGCAAAGCAACTGGATTAAAGCTGGGAAATGCGCCGCTATTTAATATGCCCTGTGGCTGCGCATCGCTGTCGCTCAGCACAGAATCGAGATGATGTAATCTGACTGCATTAAAACCCAGACGCCGCAAACGCCGCGCGATTTTGGGGGCGTCTTCTTCCGGCGGGAAATTCGCGGCACCGCTGAGGCTGATACCGAACAGGCGTACGCGCTGATCATCAGCGGTGTTGATTTTATTGTCGGCACCGATACGATAAAAGTGCGCCTGTTTCACAAACAAACGATCGCTGTGCGTCAGCGGGTTATTCATCGCACTGAAATCAGCCACCGCAGAGAGCTGATCTTCATTCACACTGAACGGAAACCATTCTGGATCAGCGGCATAGGCAGGTCTTGCAGAGATGGAACATGCAGCGGACAGCAGCATTAACTGAAAAATCAATGAACGCCAACCGTGTTTGGACAAATGCAGAAAATAGTTCATGAAATAAATCGCGACAACAGAGCAAGACATTAGAATATCGCACAAACAAATGACAAAGATATGAGTCAATGACAATTCCGCCGGTTTCAGATCAATTTAAGCCCATGCAAGACTATGAAATCCTGCTCATACGGGCCATGGTGGTCTTATTTGCGATTTTTTCACTGCTGCCTTACGGTATCTCCTGGGACTATGCCGGTACATCTGCATTGACGATGGAAGGGTCGCTGACCACGAAATTAGAATGGGGTAGTTTGTTTCTGGTTGCGCTGTTCGTTTTATCAAAACATCTGCCGCAAGTATTGAAAGACCTTCGTGCCTTGAATCCTTTTCTGGTGCTGGTGCTGATCTGGTGCGTGCTGTCGAGCATCTGGTCGCCCTTGCCTGCCGTCACGTTCAAGCGGGCGATACAGCTTTACGGCATTGTCCTGATCGGTCTCAGCATACAGCTTGCACCGCGCCCTTTGCATTTGATTGTGAACTGTTTAATTTATCCCCTGATGAGCATGCTGGCGCTCTCGCTGGTGATGGCGGTGGCCGTACCGAGCATAGGTATCGATTATGAGTTGGGCGGTGCGTGGCGTGGCGCACTCTCGCAAAAAAATGAATTGGGCCAGGTCGCTGCGATGGCGATCTTGTTATGGCAGGTAAAAGCATGTCTGGAAAAAGTGGATTTTAAGCTGCTGTTATTCGTGATTATGTTCAGCTTTTTTATGCTGGTGATGAGTAAAAGTTCGACCAGCATGATCATCACACTTTCGACCAGCGGTATTTTTCATTTACTCAGAAAACGTCGTTTAAGTTCTGATTATTCGATTACGCGCGTGCTGCTGAGCTTGCTGTGTGTGATTCTGGTTGGGGTCTATATTTTTTATATGCAGGAATCGCGCTTTCCGACCTGGCCCGAAGTCTCTGCGCCGATCGCAGGTATTTTCGGTAAAGGCTCGGATCTGACTGGCCGCACTGATATCTGGGACTTGGTCTGGCTGGAAATTGAGCGGCACTGGGTGCTTGGCCTGGGCTATGGCGCTTTCTGGCTGGGGCCGGACAGTCTCTCGCAATTCGTGATTGATGCGCTGAACTGGATTCCGCTGCAATCGCACAACGGCTATCTCGATATATTGAATGAACAAGGGCTGATAGGACTGGCGCTCTGTATATTAACCTTGCTGGTGCAGGTCAGAATGCTGGTTCTTCTGTCACATAAAGACAGAATACAGGCAGCATTCTGGAGCGCGATGCTGCTCGTTGTGGTGGTCACCAATTTTACGGAAAGCAGCTTGTTCCGCGGGTTTGGTTTTCAGAATGTGTTTTTTATCTTTGCGCTGGTTGCCGTTACCTCGGCCACACGCAGACTGAATCAGGATTCTGTTTCTTAATGCGCAAACCGGCGCCCCAAGCGTAGAAACGGAGTTTCCACCCAACGGCACGACAAGTCTGCAAGAATGAACGAGAGCACGATCATCATTGGAAATTTCACCGCAAAACTGAGATCGGGCAGCCACATGGTGATGATGCCGAAAACCAGCCAGTGATACAGGTAAAGCGAATAACTGACGCGCCCGATGTACACAAATACCGGCGTGCTCAGGATGCGGCTGGCAATGGTGGTATTCAACACCAGCGCCGGAAACAGACACATCAAAGCGATACCCTGTATCGAGTAACGAAAACTTTCGCGGAAGTTTTCATCGCGAAACAGCAACGAAAACAGCATCAATATTGCACCAGCCAGAATCACTTTCTTTTGACTGAAAAATTCTAAGGCCCATTCTGTCCGTGCGAGTAAAAACGCAAAACAGGTGCCGTACACAATCGAATCTGCGCGGGTATCGGTAGCTTTGTAAATGCGGTAATGCGGCAGATTGTCGAGCCCAACGCCATAGACCAGATAGATGCGCCAGAACAGCACGCCAATCAGCAAAGCAATCGCGACACGATAAAACCGCTTAGGTACAGCAATCACTGCAAGAAAAAATACCGGGAAGATCATGTAGAAATGTTCTTCGACCGCCAGTGACCAGGTGATCGATAAAGGCGGCGGCAATACTTCACCACTGAAGCCGATAAAGATGCCGAAATAATTCGCGAAATAAAAAAACACCGAACTCAGCTCTGTCCATGTCCAGTTAACATGAGCTAACTGCATCGTGATGAGTGAGAGCACAACAAATACAATCAATGCTGGCATCAGCCGGAAAAAGCGCCGTATATAAAACTTTTTAATGCTGATCGTGCCAGTCTTATCCCACTCTGAAATCATCAGACGGGTAATGATAAAACCACTGATAAAGAAAAAAATCGTGACGCCTAAACCGCCGGGGACGATGTGCCCCAGCCATGCGTGCGACACCAGCACCAGCAAGATCGACACTGCCCGCAGGCCGTCTAATGCCAAAAGTCGCTGTTGATGCAAAGAACTCATAAGAAACCCGCTACTTTATTTTATTTATTAATCACCGTAAGCCTCAGACGCCTTGCCACGGAAATGGCTCAGCTTACCTAATTGAGAGGCTGCAACACGCGCCCAATGAAACGCTTTCAGGGGAGCGAAAAGCATCAGCGCGATAACAAAAACAGAGGCAATACCCATCTGCACAACTGCGCGGAAAGACAACCAGAGCGCATGCCCTGAACGCGCCGATGGCGGACACATTGCCAGCTCTGTACGCACAAACAATTGCCCGGTGCGAAACGATCTTTGCAACAACCATGCTGCCCTGGCACGATCCAACGGAACAAATTCAAGCGCAGGAGCATCGTCACACCAAACCATACGACTACCGGACTCGTCGAGACGACGGAACAACATGGAATCCTCACCGCCAGTGCGGCCAAACGCCGGATCAAACGGCCCCTCTGTGCCACCTTGTGTCTGAGTAATCTGCGCAAGCGCGGAGCGACGAACCAGCACATTGCCACTACGGGCATCACGATGATCGATCACGGTTCCTGTCGCTAAACGACGCCGGTCAAAGTAGCCACCTTTTTTTATCCACTCAGGCACACCATCCTGATATTCGGGCAACACCGGTGCAAACACGACGTCTGCTGCGTATTTTTTTTGCGTACTGAACAAATTCAGTAACCAGTCACGCCGGGGAATCTCGTCATCATCGATCATGCATATCCATTCGCTACCTGCGGCGCGGATCGCGGCATTTCTCGCGAGGGAAATATTCGGCTGACTTAAATTTAGAACGATTAATCGATCGTGATGCTCTGCTTTGAATTCCGCCAGCACAGTTGCAGCCGACTGTTGCGGGTCATTATCGACGACGACGACCTCAATCCGGCAATCCGGCATATTCTGCGAAAAAACAGCGAGTAATAAACGGCGCAATAACTGAGGGCGACGAAAAGTACAAATACAGACACTGACATCGATCATCTGGTGTATCCGTCCGTCATCTTAAACAGCGCGTCGGAAGAAGGGCAAGCGACGCAGAACTGCTGATATTCTTGCGCGCAACCCTGTGCTGTCGCCCTGCGGCGCGTATTGATTGTATATCGTACCAATCACATTGACCCCTGCCGCTTGCATATCGCTTCTGGTCTGACGTAAATCGCTTAATACCGTCAGGTCTTTCTGCGCGACCAGTAAAGCAACGCCGATCTGATGTGCAACCATCTGCGCGTCAGAACTTTCAGACGCCGCGCAGGTATCGAATACAAAAGCGTCAAACTGGTCGTGGCATGAATCCAGCAATTCGCGCAATCTTGGTGCCCGCAAAATTTCCAGCGGATTCGGCGCACGTGGGCCGGCAGGCAGAATATGCAAATTGGGCATCAGCGGAATTAAGGCGTCACTCATTGCCAAGCGACCTATCAAGACGGATGATAAGCCGTCGCGAACCCCCAACGAAAACAATTCATGCAAATTACCGGTGCGTAAATCCGCGTCAATCAGTAGCGTTTTTCGTCCGACTTGCGACAACGCGATTGCAAGACTGGCGGCCATATATGTCTTACCTTCGGCGGCACCCGGACTGATCAACGCAAATTTGATTTTTTCCTGCGCCCCATACTTCAACAGCAATTCACTACGTAAGCCGCGGATTTCTTCCGCTTCTTTGGAAAAAGGCGCGTGAAAAAAACGCAGCTTCTTATCTGCACTGCCGTTATAAAGGTCCTTGCTGCCAACACCAAACTGCTCACCCAGGGCGGAATCAATTTCTGCCTGGCTAAGTAAGCCTAATGCAAGCGCAGCGTCACCAAAACGCAATTTTTTTTCTCGCTGTTCGACAGATATCTGTTCAACCTGCGCTTCGGTCAGCAAGCCTTTTTGCAAAAACAATTCGCCAAGACGCCCAATTTTTGTTGCGCCCGATTGCGCCTCATTCAATTCAGGCATGCGTCTTCCTCTCAGCAATACGACCGATATTTACGTCTTTATCCAGCAGCCTTTCATGAAAGCCGACCTGCGCCATTACAGGAACATCAAATTCCCGCTCCAGATCCTCCAGACAACGAACTTTTCTATGCATCAGCTCAAGTAAAAAAGCCAGACTCAGACCCAGCATCAGACCTGCAATCAGACCAAACACCAGATTATTTTTCAGTAAAGGTTTCGCATGTTTCTCTGGCAGCTCCGCCCATTGCATAACGGTTGCATTCGAGATGACAACATTACTCGTCATCAGCAACTCATCAAATTTTTGTATCGCAGCGTTATAAACTTTCTGCACGCTGTCTAATTGCCGTTGATAGGAGCTGATGACATCACGGTGCTTTTTGTTTTCAAAAGTTTTTTTCTGATAGCCCGCTAATTCTGCTTCCATTACTTTTTCTTGTTGTGCCAGCCTGCTTTCAACAGTCAACTGGGATTGAAACGCCGTTGCCGATTCCTTTTCCAGCTTATCCATCAACGCTTTTCGTTCATCCTGAATCGCGATGTAACGGGGGTGTCTGACGCCCAAAGTGGTTTTAGCGTTAGCCAGTTGCGTATCAAGAGAAATCAGGGCTGCCTTCAGGCCAGATATATGACCAATACCTGCGATTTCGGGGATATCAGAATTTAAATTGCCCTGCTTCAGTAATTTTTCTAAAGATTGTCGCTTTGCCTGCGCCTCAAGCTTTTGCAACTGTGTTTCCATCAGCTTGGTACTCAACGCTGACATTTGCCGGGATTCGAGATCGGCACGTTCATCAACATCAACAATCTGGAATTCCTGTTGATATGCGGTCAGTTTTTTTTGTATCTCATCCATCTGACGACTTAAGGTTTCCAACTGAGCGTTGTACTGATCCTTGCGCGCACGCGCCGGTGCATTCATCATTTCCAGTGATAAATCAATATAAGATTTCACCACCGCATTCACGACTTCTTTTGCATGCTGCGGGGTACCGGCGGAATACTGAATCCCAATGACACGACTATTTTTATGCGGCGCAACTTCGATATTTTTTGCGATCGACTCTGCCAGCGCACGTAAGCCGCCCTGCTCGCCATATCGGGCAATCAGACGCCGGCTGTCTGTTGAATTTTGCAGATGTAACTCGGCAATCACACGTTCAGCCACCTGCACACTTTTAATGACGTCAAACTGCGTCTGCAAATAGCTTTCATCCTGCAGAGGATGAAACTGACGGCCGCCGATAGGATCATTAACTCTGTAATCAATGAAAATATCTGCTGTCGCCACATAAGTTTTCGGCAGTAACATGCTGGTGATACCTGCGCCGAGCACCGCAATCATCGTCACAATAAAAATCAAATAGCGACGGGCGCGCAGCATCGCGCCTATTTGTGTAAATGAAAGTATTAATTCAACCGAAGGATTTTTCATCTTATTCATTAAAAAATCCGTTCTTTGATCATGACCACATCGCCCGGCAATACAGTATCTGATATCTGCGCCGGAATTTCTTTCAACTCTCCGTTATCTGATTTTCGATGAATAATAATTCTCGAAGCAGAGCCACGCTCGGTAACGCCACCGCCGATAGACAATACGCGCACGATATTCAGATCATCCTCCATCGGATACATTCCGGGACGGCGGATCTCTCCGTACACATAGAAATTCTTTTGTTGCCCGATGATCAGCACATCATTCGGCAGAATTTTTTGCATCAGACTGTCATTGTTCTTCTCATCGTCGAAATCGAGCTTCAGCGAGGTAAACTCGCGCAACTCTGTCTGCCCATTCTGACTAGTCCTGCGCAATACCTTCAGGTGTTTATCTGCTCTGGGAGTAACACCTCCAGCGAGACTCAACGCTTCCACAATACTCATCTGCCCCTGCAAGGGGAAACGCCCGGGACGCAGCACTTCGCCTATCACGGAAAAACTGCGGCTGACTTGCTGATTGATTTTGACTGAAACTTTCGGACTCAGTAAGTATTGGCCCTGTTCCAGTTTGCGGGAAAAAATACTGGCAACCTCATTCGCCGTCTTTCCTTTTATGTCTATCGTTCCCACCAGAGGCAAGGTGATAATACCGGTAGGACCAACGATCACATCAGCGCTCAGGTCAGGTTGTCCGAACACGGTAATCAACAGCTGGTCGCCTTCTCCTACCAGGTCGGAAGAGAAATCAGGTACAGATAAAGCAGATTGTTCCTGCTGAATGGCGGGTGTTTTCTCTGCGGGCAAAGTGGAGAGTTGGCTTTCCACCTTCAGCTTTGGACTGATCGCTTGCTCAGTCTCTTGTGCAAAAACATTAGCAAATAATGAAATCAGCAGAATTCCGGCACAAAAACGCCTTAAAAATTTTGCTTCAAATTTCAAAATAGAAGTAAAAATCATTTAAACCTAAGCTTAGAGGGAAAACCGTTTTATTTTATATTGCCAGAGTAAATAAAGATGCAAATTTTTGTCATACACACAAAATATCTTGCGTTTGAAATGCATCCGCATATCCATGACTTAAAACACAAACATAACAATTATTAACTATTAACAATTGTTCGCACGACACTCGCTACGTTAATATTGCACAAAATGAATGAAAGCAAACTATGGTTCCATCCACAACAGAGCAAGTCCCGCAGCATCCCGTTTTGAATAACAACATCAAGGTTGACTCCAGTGGCTATCAGACCGTACCGCTGGTCATTATCGCTCCTGTTCGCGACGAAGCGGATTTAATCCGTCTGACTCTCGATTCTATGGTTCGCCAAACCATACGTCCTGTTGAGTGGATCATCGTCGATGACGGATCACAAGATGCAACGCCAGACATTGTTCGTGAATATGCAGAAAAATATGATTTCATCCGTCTGGTGCAAAGACCAGACCGGGGATTCCGCAAAGTCGGTGGCGGCGTTGTTGCCGCCTTCAAGTACGGCGTATCGCAGATCAAACACCAGGATTATCAATACATCGCGAAATTAGATGGCGACATGTCATTTGGGCCGCGCTACCTGGAAATGATGTTTGATCAGTTTGCTAAAGATGAAAAATTAGCCGCCGTTTCCGGCAAAGTCTTTCGCGAGGAAGATGGAAAAAAAATTGAAGAAATCATCATCGACGAACATGTCGCAGGTCAGTTCAAGTTGTACCGACGTGTCGCGTTCGAACAGATAGGCGGCTTCGTCGAAGAAGTATTGTGGGATGGAATTGATGTACACACAGCACGGATGAAGGGGTGGAATACCCTGAGTTTTTATCATCCGGAAGCCATCCTGATGCACCACAGGCTGATGGGATCCTCAGATAAAAATGTCTATCGGGGACGCCTGCGCTGGGGCCGAGGCATCTGGTTTATGGGATATCACCCGCTGTATGCAATTGCATCCGGCATCTTCAGGATGCGCGAAAAGCCCTTCATCATTGGTGGCTTGCTGATTATCGCCGGTTATCTGCAAGCTGCCTTGAAGCATGCTCCCAGATATGACAATCCGGAATTCAGAAAACACCTGCATCAATGGCAACTGGCACAAATCAAAAGATTATTTTTCAAAAGTAAAACCAAATAAAAAGAATCAGCACTTATGTTCAATTCTCACTCGCATGCTAACTCATCGCAACCGGCACATTTGCTCTCTGTGTTGACGGGAATAGCATTCGGTACCGCAATTTGCCTGACCTTGTTTGCTATTTTGCATCAGGTCGAAGAAACAGATGTGGATGTGTTTGGCATCCGCATCATTATTGCAGGCTTTACCAGCATCATCGTTTTCTCAAGTCACCAGTTACTCAATTCACTGCAGGCTAAAGACGCACTTCCTTTATTTCCCAAATTGAGCTGGCGCTGGTTTATCGTCTTCATGGTCGTTTTGCTGACGGCCTATATCGATAAGGCGTCGGAACAACTGTCTCGCAAAGTCATGTTCTTATGGCTGGTGATAACGCCATTTGTTCTGATGAGCG
The DNA here is from genome assembly GCF_014284215.1 of Undibacterium sp. FT79W. Classification (NCBI taxonomy): domain Bacteria; kingdom Pseudomonadati; phylum Pseudomonadota; class Betaproteobacteria; order Burkholderiales; family Oxalobacteraceae; genus Undibacterium; species Undibacterium sp. FT79W. The sequence continues at coordinate 144,361 of NZ_JACOGB010000002.1, forward strand.
TCGCCATGCTGATACGGTCTGTTGCCAAAGCTTACTATTCCAACCCCGCCCGCCGCAGAAAAGCGGTGCTGATCTGGTCAAATTCAGCTTCTGCTGGATTAGTCAATGCTTTAAGGGATTCGCCGTTGGCAGCGATAGACCTGATCGGTTTCTTTGATAACAGGAATGAGTTACGCCCACCTATCGATATTAAAAAACTGGGAAATATCGAAGATGCGGTTGACTGGATCGTTGATCAGGAGACCGGGAAAATGAATGTGGATATCGTCTTTATAGGTATGAGCAGTAAAGAGTCGCCGGAACTTGAAGAGATTATTGAAGTTTTGTATGACAGCACGGCGACGACTTATTTTGTTCCGGAATCTTTAATTTTCGGTATGCCTGGCATTCAACTACGCGAATTAGCAGGTCAGCCGGTGCTGGCGTCGACCGAAACGCCATTCATCGGCTTAGCAGCGCTACCCAAAAGGATACTGGATTTTACCGGGGCACTGATAGGTCTGATTCTGTTGGCACCTGTTTTACTTGCGATTGCCATCGGCGTCCGTCTGAGTTCGGCCGGCCCTGTATTATTTAAGCAAGTCAGATACGGCATCGCTGGGCGACCGATCAATGTGTATAAATTCCGCAGCATGAAAATAGCACCGAAAGATGTTCCGGTGATTCAGGCAAAAGTCGGTGATTCCAGGGTCACTAAATTTGGTAGCTTCATCAGAAAAACATCGCTCGACGAATTACCACAGTTGTTTAATGTGCTGAAAGGTGAAATGAGTCTGGTCGGGCCACGGCCACACGCTGTTGAGCACAATGAACTGTACAGAAAACTGGTGACTGGCTACATGTTCCGCCATAAGATCAAGCCAGGGATCACTGGCTGGGCGCAGGTTAACGGCCTCAGAGGTGAAACGGAAACACTGGAAAAAATGCAGGCGCGTGTTGACTATGATCTGTACTACATGCAGCACTGGTCTATCTGGCTCGATATCGTCATTATCTGGCGCACTTTGAAAGTCGTTTTTGGCGATAAAAATGCTTATTGAGCCGTCATTCATTCGTCTTATTTTTTAGCATTTTTCCAAGCGCGGATCGTTTTTCCCAGATTGGATTCTTTCAGATACGCCCTTGCCGATAAGTAAGCGCCCTGCGCTTTACTTATTACTGCAGGAGCAGATACCGCACCCTCGCAAAGAGGAATGAATCCGGTGGCAAAGCGCTGCTTGTACGCTTGCTCACCACGTCCCAGGTCTATCAGATCAATCTGATGCGCCTGCGCCTCTCGGGCGCAGGATGCCAACAAAATCAAACCGGGTGAAAATTCTGCATAATCCGTGTCGTACCAAGGAAACCAGTAGTGCAAAACGTTACCGGACCGCATACCAAAATGGGCAGCGATCATCTTGTCACCTGCATATAAACAAGAGAGTATTCCGCCAAAATCTGTGCTGTGCTGCGAAAAAATTCCATACACAAGATCACGTATCCATGGCGTCGCAAAAATATCATGCTCAGCACTCAGCGTTCTGGTGAATTGCGCCGATTTACCCGCTAACAAAGCATCAAATTCCGTTGCGCTTCTTGAATCCATGGTGAACGACAGGACCCCGAATTTCTTTGCCAGTTTGCGCTCATTGGTTTCAACTTTTTTGAGCAAAGATGCATCACGTTTATCATTCAGACGTTGTGCATAAGCTGCAAAACCGCCTTCCAGATTCAGGGTCAATGAACGGCTCTGACTCCATGCATACGCAGAGAAATCAAGCCGTTCCTGCGGCATATGGTTAAACTCCATATAAGCGACACCCATTGCTTTCAACATCTCACCGACAGGCAAGTGATACTGAAAGGAACAGATTGGTCCCTGATAATCAGTGAGTCCACCACCAATGACATCAGCACGGAAACGATTTATTTTGTGATAAGGGAAAAACCCGATCACCTGCCCAGCATCTTCTATCACCAGAACACGCACGTCCGGCCGCGCAGCCGCGATAATCTGAGAATATTGCGGATGATAATAAGGACTGCGATAAACGGTGGATACAGACTGCAATTGCTGCCATTGCGTGAGCAAACCTGGGTCTAATTCTGACGTAGTAATCTGACTAAATTTCATTTTTTTGCTCTTGCGTCAGAAAATACTCTTGCAGATTTTTTTGCAAACTCACTTCAATTACTTCTTCGACGAGGGCAGATAAACGGCTGCCTTGCACGGGCTCAAACACAAATACCTTGTAGACATCGGCCATTGTCAATAAAGAAGGATTGGCTGCCATCGTCCATAAATCACCACCATCGCTGTTGCGCGCCCATAACGTTGAAGCGGATGTTACTGTTGGCGAAGACACCTGCGCGACCCATCCCGCTTCCAGCATACGCTGCAACAAGCCTTCTATCTCATCGAGCCCGAACCTTGTTTGCGCGCGGATCTGCCCAGCATTAACAATCGCGTTACTTGCGCTGTGCCGGGCGAAAAACAGTACCTGTAATATTTTGATCGCATCTTCAAATGCACTTCCTGGCGTGGGCACATGCCACCAACGCTCATATTTCACAATCGGCAGCGCAGCAGCAATCACAGCACCGATCAAGGTGACTAACCATGACAGATAAATCCAGATCAGAAAAATAGGTACCGCCGCTAACGCGCCATAGACGACGGTGTAAGTAGAAAAATGCGTAATGAAGGCAGCGAAGCCGCGCTTTGAAATTTCAAATACGCATGCGGCAAACAGACCGCCCCAGGCTGCGTCACGCAAATTAACTTTTCGGTAAGGCACAGCAAGATACAGCAAGGTAAACGCGCCCATCGTAAAGACGATAGAAATCGTGGTATAAAAAATTCCACCGATAAACGGAACCGATTTCACTACACCACTGGTGGCCGTAAATAAATAAGACGTCACTGAAATCGAAGCACCTATCAGCAAAGGCCCAAGCGTGATAATGGCCCAATACACCAGAATGCGCTGAAAAATGGGACGGGAACGCTTAACCTGCCATATCTGATTAAATGTCTTGTCTATCATCGCCATCGTTGCGATCGCGGTGATCATCAGTGCAATACCGCCCACGGCCGATAGCCGGGTCGCTTTTGTTGCGAACTGTGTGAGATAGCCGAGGATAGTGTTGGCTATCCCTTTCGGCATTAAATTCTGGATGAAATAGGCTTCCAGCGAAGTCCTGAAAGTATTAAACAGAGGGAACGCCGTGAATATGGCCAGTGCAACCGTCAGAATCGGCACCAGCGCCAGTACGGTGGTAAACGTCAGACTGCCTGCCACCTGCGACAACTGCCCTTCCCGCAATCGCTTGCGGGCAAACTGAAACAAATTCTGCAAATGCTTCCACAACGGTCCGTGCATACATTTCTTAAATAAAAAATACAAGTCTTCTATTTTACTGAGAGAGTCACAATAAAGCCCAATATAATAATAAATATGAACACAACTAACCTCACCCTACTCGTTTTATATTACTCACGCCATGGAAGCACACGAAAACTGGCAGAATTTATCGCACAGGGAATTGAAAGTGTTCCCGGTTGCGATGCCAGATTGCGTACTGTGCCATCCGTGTCGCCGACAACAGAAGCTAGCGAATCCGACATTCCCGCCAGCGGTGCGCCGTATGTCGAACTCTCAGATATTAAGGAATGCGCAGGCATCGCACTGGGTTCGCCGACGCGCTTCGGCAATATGGCGTCGGCAATGAAATATTTTTGGGATGGCACCGCCGCCGACTGGCTTTCAGGAACACTGAGCGGAAAACCAGCCTGCGTATTTACCAGTACCGGCAGTCTGCATGGCGGTCAGGAGTCAACCTTATTAAGCATGATGTTGCCGCTGCTGCATCACGGCATGCTGATCACCGGCCTGCCATACAGCGAGGCTGAACTGATGACGACATCCACAGGCGGCAGCCCTTACGGCGCCACCCACTGGTCTGGCTTGGATGGAAAAAACACAATATCCGAAGATAGTCGCCGTCTGGCAATCGCACTGGGTCGCAGGCTTGCGGAAACGGCTGTCAAACTCAATACCGCATCATGATTACGGCGCGCCAAAAACAGTTTCACCTGCTCGCGTGTGTCAGTCTGATTGGGCTGATTTTGCTGTGTATTTTATGGGAAGCCTGGCTGGCACCAGTCAGGGCGGGCAGCTTCTGGCTCATGCTGAAAGCATTACCTTTGTTCATTCCTTTGCGCGGCGTTTTACGCAAAGATAATTACACGATGCAATGGACCTCGATGCTGATCTGGCTGTATTTCACTGAAGGTATCGTCCGCGCCTATAGCGACATCAATCTGCTGTCAGTTAAACTGGCCTGGATGGAAGTTATACTCTCTGTCACTTATGTCACCGGTATTCTGGGCTATTTACGTCCGATTAAAAAAGAAGCGAAAAAAGCCAGAAAGAGTCAGAATGACTGAATTCATCCAGCAATGCCGTAACGCTATCGGTGCCAGTTATGTTCTGACTGATAAAGAAGACACATTTGCATACGAGCAGGAATGGCGTCAACGCCTTCGCGGGAATGCCTTAGCGGTGTTACGGCCAGCATCAACGCAGGAAGTCGCCAAGCTGATCACCATTTGTAAATCTTTCGGTGTATCTGTTGTTCCTCAGGGAGGTAATACCGGCTTGGTTTTAGGCAGTATCCCTGACAGTAGCGGTAAATCAGTTGTGTTGTCGCTCAAGCGCTTGAACAACATACGTGCAATTGATACGGCAAACAATACATTGACCGCGGAAGCTGGCTGCCTGCTCAGCGCGATTCAACAAGCAGCGGCAAAGGTGAGCAGGCTTTACCCTTTGTCGCTGGCGTCAGAGGGAAGCTGCACCATCGGCGGCAATCTCTCGACGAATGCTGGCGGCACCGCTGTACTGCGCTATGGTAACGCACGTGATTTGTGCCTGGGTCTTGAAGTCGTCACTGCGAACGGTGATATCTGGGATGGTTTGCGAGGCTTACGTAAAGACAATACAGGTTACGATCTGCGCGATCTTTTTATCGGAGCCGAAGGCACTCTGGGCATCATTACCGCCGCGACACTCAAATTGTATCCTGCACCGGTGGCCAATATGACGGTCATGGTGGCGCTGGAAAGCCCTGAAGCCGCCTTATTATTACTGAATGAAGCGAGTAAAAAACTCGGCCCCACCCTGACCGGATTCGAATTAATTTCCAGGATTTGCCTGCAACTGGTGATCAAACATATTCCCAACCAGTCTGATCCGTTCACGCAACAATATCCGTATTACGTATTATTAGAGACATCCGAGCATCAATCCGCGGAACTCGCGACAGTGTTCATCAGGGATTTTCTGGAAGCACAGTTAAATCAGGGGCATATCCTTAACGCCGTCCTGGCAGAAAATCTGACCCAGGCAAGTGCCTTGTGGAGTCTCAGGGAAAACATTTCCATGGCACAGGCAAAGGAAGGGAAAAATATCAAACACGATATTTCTGTGCCCATTTCCAGCATTCCCGCCTTCATCGCAACAACGAATCAATTATTAGCGCACCATTTCGCAGGAAGCAGAGTAGTCTGTTTCGGCCACATGGGTGACGGCAATCTGCATTACAACGTTTCCCCCGCAGATGGTCAATCGGCTGACGTCTTCATTCAGAACCAGGAAGCAGTTAACCGGCTGGTGCATGATCAGGTTCATCATTTTCACGGATCGATCTCAGCTGAACATGGCCTCGGTGCGCTAAAGAGAGAAGAAATACTACGTTATAAATCGCCCATCGAAATGAATCTGATGCGTTCGATAAAGCAGGCTTTAGATCCTCACAATCTGATGAATCCGGGAAAAATTATCTGATCAGGGAGATGTAAATGAAACGTTTTCTGATGGTTTTCTTACTCAGTATTTCTTGCGTCCAGAATCTGTCTGCGGCGGAAATTTATCAATGTGAAAAAGATGGGCGGATGCAATACAGCCAGACGCCCTGCTCCCATGATCAGAAAGCCATAGGAAAAAAAGTAACGCAAGACTCAACGGACAGCGAAAGCGAAAAACAGCATCGCATTAATCAGTTAGCAGAAGATAAAAAAGAAGCTGCCAGATTAGAACGCGAACGGCATAAAACAGAAGATAAACGAGACAAAGAAAACAGTCGGCAAGCTGCTAAAACAGAAAAACAAAAAAGCCAGTGTGACAAAGCGCACTTACAAGTGAAATGGGCCGAAGAAGATGCACGCAATGCATCACCCAAATCAGAAGCTAAAGCACGACAAAAACTAAAGAGGACGAAAGAAAAAGCAGATCTTGCGTGCAAACACTAGCGGCATTGCCAGCCAGGTCCCCCCCAAAAAAAACAGATCTGAAGTGCCAAGATCTAAGGGTGCTTGATCGATAGTATGAATGTCTAAAACTCAATCAAGACACAGGTTTCGAGTTGATTTTTCTGGCTTATTTTGAATGTGCATGCAAACTCAGTTTGATTACATTCCATGCAGCGCATCGAGATGGGCTCTACTCCGTTGGGTCGCGCGGCTCTTGAACCTAATGCAGCACTTGGTACCAACCCATTCGCAAGGTCTTTCTGAAGCAAAGTATGCCGGAGCGACGTTTGAGCTGACTGGCAAGGTCTCCTCCATTCAGCGTTTGCGTCGCCCCCTAGCGGTTACAAAAATTTGTCAGGGTATCTGCGCGATTTGTATTAATCACCACGCATCGCTGACACTGTGTTCGTCGAACACACCAAGGTACATTACTACGCCAGTCATGAAAGCATTGATCTGACTCGGATTATCCCGTCTGGCTCTGGGCTCAATTTTAATGCGCCGTAAGATCGTGAACCATTAGTGTAACGTTGCATTCTGTTCGATACACAAAATACCGTCCCGTCAGCATAATTTTGATAAATAGCATCAAGATTGCAGCACTATGCAAGAGTCTTCGTGATTCTTGCGCCATTCACGCGGCGAGGTTCCTGTTTGCGTACGAAAAGCACGTGACAAGACTGCTTCGCTGGAGTAACCCACCTCATCGGCAATCTGGCGCATTGAATGTCCCTCTACGAGTAGTTTTTGCACCAGGCCGACGCGCCAATTTTGCAGATACTGTACCGGCGTTACCCCCACCACATCACGGAAGGTATTGGCAAACGAAGTCCGTGACATCCCAGCCTCGACTGCTAAATCATGCAAAGACCAGTCGCGTTTTGGCTGGTCATGCATAGCGACCAGAGCCCGGCGTAAACGCGGATGTCCCATCCCGGCCAACATGCCGGACTGAACAAGGTGGTGTTCCATGAGTTCGCGGAGAATTTGTATCAGAAGCACTTCAAACAGACTGTCGAGCATCTTTTGTCGTCCACAGTTAGTGCCTGCTGCTTCTGCAAAAAGTAAATCCAGCACGGGCTTACTATCGCGCAAACTTGATAAGGGCAAGCAGACAAAAGCAGGTAGTGCGGCTCTTACAGGATTAGCCTTCCCGCCTTCGAAACTAAGGTCGGCACAGACGAACTCTGCCCCTTTCGTTTTGTCAGTCAAAAAACGCCGGGCAAGTGGCTGCGCATACAGCAGCAGACTGGGCTCATTGATGTGGACAACGAGCTTTGAGCCATGCATGACCTTGACTTCACCTTGTCGGATCAAGTGCAACTGGCCCAGCCCGTCACTACCGGTCATTGAGTTGATGCCGCATAAGGCGCCGGCATGAAAGGTTTTGGCACTGATGCTGAAGTGTGCGAGTAGTGAAGCTAAACGATCTGTCATATCTGTTATTTTTGAACTATTTGCAAAATAATGCGCACTCAATGCTACACATCATACATCAAAGACGGGCAAACTCTGTTCTGCCGATTGGCAAACAAACTTACAGATTCGAAAGTGAACATCATGAAAGTCTTCAAAAACATCTTCCTCGCTTCAAGCATCGCAGCTGCCAGCCTGACTGCAATATCCGCACCTCACACCGCCATTGCTGCGCCAAGTGTGAGCCAGCCGTCTTCCATGTTCATCGCAGCCAAAGACGGCACGCCGCTGTATTACAAAGACTGGGGCCCGAAGGAGGGCAAAGTCGTTGTCTTCAGCCATGGATGGCCGCTGAACTCCGATAGCTGGGAAGCCCAAATGCTGTTCCTGGCAGAGAAAGGCTACCGGGTGATTGCGCATGACCGCCGCGGCCACGGTCGCTCTGGACAATCATGGAATGGCAACAATATGAACCAGTATGCGGATGACTTGGGCGTCGTACTAGAGACGTTAAATGTGAAAGACGTGACACTGGTGGGTTTCTCAACTGGTGGGGGCGAGGTGGCACGCTATGTCGGCCGCCACGGCAGCAAGCGCGTCAGCAAAATTGTTCTGGTGAGCGCAGTGACTCCGTTGATGCTGAAAACCGAGGCGAACCCGAATGGAGTTCCGCTGGAAGTGTTTGATGGCCTGCGCAAAGGATCAACCACAAACCGCTCGCAACTCTACAAAGACATTGCCAGTGGTCCGTTTTTCGGCTTCAACCGCCCCGGCGCAAGCGCTTCCGCCGGTTTGATCGACGCGTTCTGGCTGCAAGGCATGACGGCCTCGCACAAAGGGACTTTTGACTCGATCAAGGCGTTCTCCGAGACCAATTTTGTAGAAGACTTGAAACGCATCGACGTGCCTACCCTGGTCATTCATGGTGACGATGACCAAATCGTTCCGATTCAAACCTCAGGGCGAGCGACCGTCAAATTAGTCAAAGGTGCGAAAATCATCGAGTATCCAGGTGCGCCTCACGGTATCACTGACACGCACAAAGACCGCTTGAATCAGGACTTGTTGGATTTCATCAGTCAGTAATGTTGGTCAGAAAAATTAGTCAGTAAACTGACACTTAGATGGCACTGGAGAGCTGACTTCAGTGCCCCTTTTGCACTCGCCCCATGTCAGAGCGACGAGCAGCGCGCAAAAAATTTGAAGCAGAGGCATCAGCATTCATTTTAAGAACGATTGGTCTATATTTGAGCGGATCGGCACAATGTCCTTACCCTGTAAGGGACTACTTTACGAAGCAGTCGATGAGGGTAAAGGATAACCTTGCAGATTTAAGGCGAATCAGGCTTGCAAGAAGTGAATTATGAGGGTTTGCACCATAGCCGACACCCATACGCTCATTCATTTCGGCCTGTAAAGCATGTTTCAAAAGCCTTCCGGCGGCTTCGGTATTTTTATGGGCAGAAGCGAAGCGAATTTTGCACCGTGCTTCGCTTTCTTCGTCAGTGTTCCTTGGCATACTACATTGCGGCACGCGCAAACATCGCCGCCAAGTGATCGATAAACAGTCGCACCCTCGCCGGCAAATGTCTGCGCGATGCGTACAACACTTGCACAGGGGCGCACTCACCAGTCCACTGTGGCAGCACTTCCACTAAACGGCCACTGGCTAACTCGTCCGAAACGTCGAGGAAAGACCTGCGCACCAAGCCCATGCCTGCAAGCGCCCAGTCGTGGGCAAGTTCGCCATTATCCGTCGCAAATCGCCCCTTGACCCTTATGGTCGTCTGCAGCCCCGTATCGCGCTGCTCCAAACGCCAGTCTGCATGGGATGCACTGTTGCGACTCATCACAATGCAATCATGCGCAACCAGCTCTGCTGGCGTCTGGGGTATGCCACGTTGGTTCAAATAGGTTGGTGCGGCACAGATGATACGGCGATTATCCGTGAGATACCGCGCAATCAGCCGCGAATCAGGTGCACCGCCAATACGCACAACGCAATCCAGACCGCCCTCTATCAAATCGACAAGTTGATCTGTCAGCGTCAGTTGAACAGACAACCTTGGTGCCATCACCGCCAGCTCAGCTAAGGCCGGTCCGATCCAACGACGACCCAACGCCACTGGGGAAGATACCCGCAACACGCCCTGCGCCTCTTGCCGGACACTGCCCACGGCGGCCTCCGCATCAGCTACATCGGCCAAAATCGCCTGACAGCGTTCGTAGTAGATTACCCCCTCCTCCGTCAGCGCCAAACGACGAGAGCTGCGCTGCAACAGTCGAACGCCCAAATCCGCCTCCAGACGTGTTAGTCGCTTACTACCCACTGCCGGAGAAAAACCAAGATCACGCCCCGCCGCAGACAAACTACCGCAGGCCACCGTGCTCACAAACAGGCGCATATCGGCTAACTCTACCATGGAAGCCTCTCAATCTTTTCTAAAATGGAACAGATGCTTATGCATTTTCATCCATTTTATTCCAATTTAATAAAGATAAAAATAGCGATACGCCAGCAAGTGGCTGACGAATAATCGTTAAAGGACATATCCATGAGCACTTTTCAACTTCACCAACTAGTCGTTGCCGTCATGATCACACTTATGGGCAACGCCGCCAGTGCGGCCGACAGTTCCGCTCTGCCTAACGCACCCTCCGTTATCGTCGATAAGGGCATTGCACCCTCGCAGCAGGAATCTATGAGCCTCGCCGCCCGTCGCTACTATGCCTTTTGGAACACGGGCGATGCCAGTTTCGCCAAAGCTGCGCTTGACAGCAACTTTATCGACCGTACTTTGCCGCCCGGCCGCCCACAAGGAATTGAAGGCCCCTTATTTGCGTCCCGCAATTTTCGTGCTGCCGTACCCGATCTCGTTACTTCGGTCGATGAAATGCTCCTTGTCGGAGACCGCGTGGTGGGCCGTCTGCATTTCACCGGGCACTTCACCGGGCACTTCAACGGCGTACAGGGTAAGGGCCAAAAAGTAGATTTCATCGCAACCGATATTTATCGGATTGCCGATGGGCGTATCGCCGAGAACTGGCACCTGGAAGACAACCTGACGTTGTTGCAACAGTTGGGCATTGTCGGTCACTAATTCCAACAACTAAAACCTAGGAACTATCATGTCACTCAAAGACAAACGAATTGTCGTCATCGGCGGCAGTTCGGGTATCGGCCTGGCCGTTGCCCGTGGCGCTGCCGCGCAAGGCGGGAAAGTCCACATCGCTGGGCGGGACGCCCACAAGCTAACCGCAGCCGCCCAGGATATCCCTGGAATCATTACCGAAGTGCTCGACATACGCGACGAAAAACAAGTCGCTGACTTCTTCGAGCATATTGGTACGTTTGATCACCTCGTCGTCACCGCTGCCGCCCCCATCGGAGCCTCGCCACTCGTCACACAAAATTTCTCAGCCCTACATGATGCGGTGGACAGCAAGCTCTACGGTAGCCTGCTCGCGACCAAGTACGCAGCACCGCGCATCCGTGACGGTGGTTCCATCGGCTTGACCTCTGGCATGTTGGCTCGCAAGCCTACGATCAATGCCCTCGCCAAAACGCTCATTAACGCTGCACTCGAAGCAGCCGTCCGGCAATTGGCAAAGGAACTCGCTCCATTACGCTTTTACGCCGTCAGCCCGGGGCCCGTCGATACTCCCAGCTGGACCCATCTGGACGAGAATTCCCGTGCCGCCGTATTTGACAAGCTCAGTAGCACTCTACCAGTTGGCTTTGTTGCCAGTCCCGAAGACACAGCCGCGGCCTACCTCTTCGCCATGCAAGCCCGTGCCCTCACCGGCACGGTAATCGATCTCGACAGCGGCGCATTGATCGCCGGATAAGGAAATATACATGCCAACTCCACACGCCTTTTGGCCCGATAACATCCGGCTAGTAATTTCCGTCTCCATGCAGTTAGAAGCAGGCGCCCAAAGCGAACACAACAATGGCTCACCGTTCCCAGTCATGGAGCAAAGCCTGCCCGATCTACCCGCACGGACATGGTTCGACTACGGCATCTATGAAGGTATCCCGCGCCTGCTCAACTTATGGGACAAACACAACATTAAAGTCACCTCGCACATGGTGGGTGAAGCGGTGCGAAAACATCCTGAACTAGGGCACGAAATCGTCGCCCGCGGCCACGAAGCGGCCGCACACGGGCAAACCTGGACTCCACATTGGACAATGGACCAAGCGACCGAACGTGCTTCCTACGAAGCCAATATTGCTGCCATTGAAGCCGCCACTGGCACACGTCCTACTGGCTTCAATGCGTTTTGGCTACGCGGCACCCAAAACACGCTGAGCATCCTTGCCTCACTCGGCTTTCGCTATCACATCGATGATCTGTCACGAGACGAACCTATGCGCACCCAGATCAATGGTCTACCCTTCGCCATCGTACCCTACACACTGCGCATGAACGATATTGCTCGCTTCGGCGCTGAAGGTCCGCTCACCGCTGCTGCATTCGGGCAAGAACTCCGTGATGAATTCGACCAGCTCTACTCAGAATCTGCCACACGGCGTCGGATGATGTCGATATCCACCCACGACCGCATCGCCGGCACGCCAAGCCGCGTCAAAGCTCTGGACGACTTCATCACCTACGCCAAGAGCCATCCTGGAGTCGTCTTTCTGCGCAAGGACCAAATTGCCGACCTCGCTCTCACCTTGCCCAACGTACCAGAACGTGTCTATCTCGATTGAGTCGTCTACTGTTTAAAGGTGTTAGTGCAAAATAAGGCGCAGCGGCAACTTCGCGCTGCGCACTTTAACAAGGTCTGCATAAAATCACGATAAATAACATACAGCCCAGCTGCGTTGATGCTGAAACTGGCCTTTCCCGACGTCACAGATACTTCCGCCAGGCGCACTTTAGATTTTCAAACTGAACCAGGCTGAGATAGCCCACGGTAGAATGTCGCCGTGTAGATAGTAAACCTTTCTACTTATTCGACCTATTGGCTATCAATAAATCTCCAGCCACTAGTGCGAGAAACAGTAAAGCTACGGACACAGGAGTCGTTAGTTGAGGTGTGAAGGCGATGGAAAGGCTGCTCAATGAGCACCGATTTTTTACTTTCGGTGTTGTGGCGAGTACGTGATCGAGTACATCATTCGCACGGCCAGCGGCATTTTATCGATCGCCAGATCACCAACTTTAGAAATAAATTGCTCAAGCGATGTGATGGTCTGATGCTGACGTTTTGGATTGGAGAGCGAAGGGACTTTCTTTTCAAGCCACTCCAGCGCAACCTCGCGAAATGTCTGCGCCATCTTTACGCGCTCAACCGGGGCTTTTTTACGCTCAAAATTTTTCAGGAGGACATCAGCAAGAGAAAGATCGGGATATTTTCCATACGTGATCGTCGTGCGCCGGCCACCAACATCACAATCGCACTTCCATGATTTTGATCCAGCGACAGAGATATAGAGATATAGCCCCTCGATGTCGCGGATTTTATAGGGCTTGTCCTTGGATTTTGCAGCGTCAATCTGCTTTGTCGTGAGTGCCATGGCAAAAGTAGGTAACTTTTTTAAGTTACCTACATTCCACCTACTTCCTACCTTTTACATAGCTTTACGTCCGTTTGCGAAACATAACGCTAAGAGCGTTGATTACACAAAGAAAAAAGGGGTGAAATCTTTCTTGATTTCACCCCTTTTTTTACATGTTTTTGGCGGAAGCTGTGAGATTCGAACTCACGAAGGCTTTAACACCTCGCCAGTTTTCAAGACTGGTGCATTCAACCGCTCTGCCAAGCTTCCGAGCCTCGCATTATATCCTGATAGCGATACGCAAAACAAGCCTCGGCGACGATTTTTTGCCTTAAAAGACTTTACCGATCAGTTTCACGATCTTTTGCGGGGATGTCGGCCTTGAAAACAGGAAGCCTTGCACTTCATCACAAGATGCAGCACTCAAAAATTGATACTGATCCGTTGTCTCAACCCCTTCCGCAACAACCTTCAGCTGCAGTTGGTGCGCCATAACAATAATTGCACTCGCAATCGCACAATCACTTGCATCAGCAGGGATGCCCTGCACAAAAGAACGGTCAATTTTGATGGATGAGATTGGAAAGCGCTTCAGATACGAAAGACTGGAATAGCCAGTGCCAAAATCGTCCAGTGCCAGACTAACGCCGAGTGCAACCAGTTGCTCCATAATCGCGATCACACTCTCGGTGTTGTGCATCAGCATACTTTCAGTGATTTCAAGTTCCAGCCAGTCTGGTGAAATCTGATATTGCCGCAGTACCGATTCAATTTTCGATGGTAAGCCACTGGTGAATTCATTAGCCGACAGATTGACTGCGATTCTGAACGGAGTCAGGCCTGCATCCTGCCATGACTTCGCTTGCTGGCAGGCGGAGTTTAAGACCCAGGCATCAATTTGCAGAATCAGCCCAGTCTCTTCAGCAATGGAAATAAATTCCACTGGAGAGATTAAACCGCGCTCAGGATGTTGCCAACGCAGCAGAACCTCAACGCTAACCAAGGTGCGCGTCTGCACGTCGATCTTCGGTTGATATACCAGGAAAAACTCTTGCTGATGAAGCGCTTTGCGTAAGCCAGACTCAAGGAATAACTTTCCGGCAATGTGTGCATCCATACCCTTACTGTAAAACGCATAACTACCCGAAATGCCAGCACCATTACGCTTTGCTTTAAACATCGCAATATCTGCACGTTGCAACAAACTATCCGCGTCCATTCCATCTTCTGGAAACAGACTGATACCGATACTGGCGCTGACGCGTAGCTCATGTATGCCGATATCAAATGCAGCATCAAGGGATGAGAGAATTTTTTGCGCGACAAGACTGGCGTGATAATACTGATTCACATCGGTTAAAGCGATAGCAAATTCATCGCTACCCAAACGGGCAATAATGTCTTCGTTTCGCAGAGTTTGCTGGAAACGTCTGGCAACCTGCATCAACAAAGCGTCGCCAATCTGGCGCCCGAAAGTATCGTTCACAGGCTTAAAGCGGTTTAAATCGATAAAGAGCAACGCACCACTTGTTTGTTTACGTCGCAATTGCTGCAAAGACTGATCAACCAGTTGTTTAAACAAACTACGATTGGGAAGCTGCGTCAGGGTATCGAAATAAGCAAGGCGATTAATTTTTAGTTCTGCCTCTTTGCGTTGGGTGATATCGCTGAGATATCCGACAATGCCGACCGGCTGATTATCCTGACTGATGAGCGTAGACAAAGTCAGGCTGGCCCAGAACACCTCTCCTGACTTTTTTCGGCGGCGCACCTCCATCTCGCGACCGCCATGCTCCAGAAAATGATCGAAAAATGCTGGCGTTCCTTCATCTGACTCTTCATTGTCGTACAAGAACAGAATATTCTTCCCGAGCACTTCGTCAGAGCGATAACCAAATAATTTTTCGGCACCGCGATTCCAGCTCAGTATGAAGCCAGCCAGATCCATCGTAATCACCGATTCATGAATCTGATCCAGTATCTGCGTCTGCAACATATGTTGTTGCAAATTCATATTTTGTTGCTGCAAAAGATGCTGACGCTTAGCAAACAGGCGGGCAGTTAACACGGCCAACGCATTCACTTTTTCCAGATCTGCCTCGGAATAAACACCCTGTTTAGCAGCGAGCAGATAATAAGTCTCCGGCGAAACAGAAACACAAAATCCTTGCCCGGACATCCCAGACGCGACAGTGCCGCGTTCGTAACTAAGCGCCCCATCAGAAAATAAGGTATGCGCAATCCGGTTAATTTCACTGTCCAGATCATGCCCATCCAGACTAAGAACCGCCTCACCCAAAGTGACGCCGAGACTCAGATTAAGTACATCAACAGATGTTTCCGTCATCACATATCCCGGCAGACTTGATTGACCCACACGTACGCGTCACAAATACAATCGTAATAGCTGTCTGCATCTAATTCCAACAATCTCGTTTGTTCGTTTAACGCCATGGTGTTTGTGCGGTCCGCGAGTTCAACTAAACAAAGGCACTGCCCCAATTTTCCAGATCTGTATAACAACGCGTGCAAAATATCCTCACGCAATTGCAAAGGCTGAAGTACCTCCGACAACGCACTGCCGAACAATTTATCCAGCAAGGAAAACATACCGACCATAAATGCACCATCCAGATCGTCTTTACTTGCACCAAGCTTCTGAAATACAGCTTCCATCATACTGGCGCGAAATGCGGCTCGTGCCATCAAGGGGTTAAGCGCACCACCCTGATCCTGCTGACGCGCATATAACAGCAACTGTAACCAGCGCTGCAATTGCCTGCGACCTAATAAACTGATGGCTTGGCCAAAGGATGAAACGCGCACAGGTTGACTGAAAGCGGCAGAACTGACTAATTTGAACAGCATGAAAGACAAGGTGGGATCTTGTTTTATTAAATTTTCAAGTTCATCGGAGTCGGCATCACGGGAAAGCAATCCCAGTAATTTCAGCAAACGCGTGCGGGCCGAGCTATCCGCCGCTTTATTTTTTGCTGGAGGATTAAACGCATAATCTCCTGAAAACAAAGTAAAGCCTGCTTGCTTTGCTTGCTCCAACTCTATCGAAGACGAGAGTTGTTTCGCCCAATGCTGACCGCTGCTAAGACGCGTGATCCAGGGCCTGCAACTTAATGGCACACCACTAGTACAGTCGACCGCAACGTGCCGGGCGTCCGTCCAACGCACTTCTGTTTGCGCATTTAACTGATCAGTGACTATTCTGAATCCGTTATTGACGATATCATTCAACTTGGTGTGATTCGACTCTTCAGCACATTGTTCATCAGACACGCAGAGCACGATCCGGGAGCCAGACAGACTGGTATGCAAATCTGCTGGTATTTCTTGCAAATCCTCAACAGAAACGAAATAACTGATATCAGAAAGTCTGTCGAAAAAACTTGTGTTCTGCCAGTGCTCCAGCGTACTGAATACAATGCTCTGCGACATGGCACCAAAATCCGGATAAATCGCAGACAACTGCTGCTGCGAATTCATGACTGGCAAAAAAGAAGGGATAAATGATTTGTACATCGAATTACACGTCACGCAAGAAAATTTCCTGAAGATCATTCAAAAATAGCCTCCCCGTCGGGGTCGGTGAAATTGTCTGATGATCTCTTTGTATCAGTCCTTTTTTCTCGGCAAGTTGCAATTCTTTCTCTATTGAATTCAGCAGCAGACCAGTACGATCCTGAAATAAATTAACAGGAAACCCCTGATTCAAACGTAAGGCATTCAGCATAAATTCAAATGGCAAATCGCGTGCATCGATCTCATTCGACTCCTGAACTGCATTACCAGCCATACTCGCCTCAATAAATACTTTCGGCTGTTTGAAGCGAGCCTGACGAACGATGCGATGTGGAAACGACAGTTTGGAATGAGCGCCTGCACCGATCCCCAGATAATCGCCAAAATTCCAGTAATTCTGATTATGCCGGGATGCTTTACCGGGTTGCGCATACGCCGACACTTCGTAGTTAACGTAGCCCGCGCCTGCCATCTTCGCGTGTATCAATTCCTGCATTTCTGCGCTTGTATCATCATCAGGAATTGCTGGCGGATATTTGGCAAAATAGGTATTCGGCTCTAACGTCAGGTGATACAGGGATAAATGTGGCGGAGCAAAAGACAGCGCCATCTCAATGTCTTGCTGCGTTTCAGTCAGCGTTTGCCCGGGCAACGCAAACATCAGATCGAGATTGAAATTATCAAAATGTGTTTTGGCAATATCAATTGCACGTTTAGCGTCATCACCGTTATGAATACGCCCCAAAGAAGCAAGGTGCTGTGAATTGAAACTTTGTATGCCTACCGATAAGCGATTAATTCCACTCTGTCTGAACGAGCGAAATTTTTCGGTTTCAAAAGTTCCGGGATTCGCTTCCAGCGTAATTTCTGCGACACCATCTATCGGTAATAATGTACGGATATCCGACAACAAGCGATCAACACCTGCAGCCGACATCAGGCTTGGCGTGCCTCCGCCAATAAATACCGTATAAATTTTCCGGCCCCAGATCAGGGGCAGCGAAACTTCAAGGTCTGCGCGCAACGCCGCCAGATAAGCATCTTCGTCAAAACTTCCCTTTACTTCATGCGAATTAAAATCACAGTAAGGGCATTTTCTGACGCACCAGGGAAAGTGAATATACAAAGACAGCGGCGGCAACACCGACAGATTCAGACTGCCCGGAGACAAAAATTTTGTCGCAACATCTTGTGGAATTTGGGAGATATCCGTCGTTGGTCGCACTACGCCAGTTAACTGAGATACCGGTTTAATCGGAATCATTTATTTCAATTTCTCAAACAATGCACGCAATGCCTGTCCTCGGTGCGATAACTGATTTTTTTGCTCTGCTGATAGTTCCGCAACTGTTTTGTTCAGCGAAGGAATCCAGAAATGTGGATCATATCCGAAACCATTCTCACCACGCGCACTGGCAACAATTTCACCATTCCATATGCCATCAGCGATCACCGGCTGGGGATCGTGTTCTGAACGAACCAGAACCAGCACGCAATAATAATATGCTGATTTATCGGCCTTATTTTGCAGATCAGCGATCAGCTTTTGATTATTTCTGGAATCCGATTTCGGTTCACCGGCGTATCTGGCAGAAAATACACCGGGAGCGCCTTGCAAGGCATTCACGCAAATGCCTGAATCATCCGCCAGCGCTGGCAAACCTGTCAGTTTCGATGCGTGCCGGGCTTTGGCTAGCGCATTTTCGACAAAACTGAAAAAGGGCTCGTCCGCTTCCGGCACATCAAACTCTGACTGCGAATACAGCTTAACGCCAAGTGGCGAAAGTATCTGGTAAAACTCTTTCAGCTTGCCTTGATTATTGGAGGCCAGTACGATTTTCTTTGTCATTGCAATCTACTCAGTTTTCCAACAAACCGAGTACCTGTTTTTGCAAATCGATGAGATCATTAATGCCACTTTCAGCAAGATCAAGCAATTGATTCATCGTGCCACGATCAAACGCGACGCCCTCGGCGGTTCCCTGAACTTCGATGAAATGCCCTGCATCGGTCATCACCACATTCATATCTGTATCACAACTGGAGTCCTCAGGATAATCAAGGTCCAACACCGGGAGTCCCTGATAAACACCGACAGAAACTGCAGCGACAAAATTTTTGAGCGGAACCTGCGCAATAACGCCATTTGCAACCAGTTTGGAAAAGGCGTCAAAGGCTGCAACCATTGCGCCAGAAATAGCAGCAGTACGTGTTCCGCCATCGGCCTGAATCACGTCGCAATCGAGATGCAATGTACGTTCGCCAAATGCGTTCAAATCAAATGCTGCACGCAAAGAACGACCTATCAGACGCTGAATTTCCTGAGTGCGTCCGGACTGTTTCCCCTTGGCCGCTTCGCGGTCCATACGCGTATGTGTGGATCTTGGCAACATACCGTATTCTGCAGTAAGCCAGCCCTGCCCTTTTCCTTTCAGAAAGCCGGGAACTTTATCTTCAATACTGGCCGTGCAAATCACGCGGGTATCGCCAAACTCTATAAGTACAGAACCCTCGGCATGTTTCGTAAAATGGCGACTGATAACGACAGGCCGCAAAGCGTCCGCTGCGCGGCCGCTAGGGCGTTGAATATGAGACATAAATTAATCTTTAGAAGTAATACGGGATGACTTATGGATCGCATTGCGGATTTCAGCAATCGCTTTTTCGATCTCTGCATCATTGAAAATATCGTGTTCTGCACTATCCGAAGCGACATCCGGGTCAACAGGTGCCTGTATGGTAGTCGTAATGGAACCAATAGGTAAAGTATTGGTGGAAATAATGGAGGAATCCTCCAGTCTGTTATCGCCTTCCCACATCATTGCCAGCGCCGTCGTGTTATCGCTGTGTTTGCCAGCAATACTGACCGCTGAGCGAATCAGTTCTGGAATCGCGCGAACGATGGTGTGTTCGTGCAAACGTTGAGCCAGCATATGATCTGGCAACATAGACCAGAAACCGTCTGAGCAAAGCAGAATAATATCGCCC
Organism: Undibacterium sp. FT79W; assembly: GCF_014284215.1. Taxonomy (NCBI): domain Bacteria; kingdom Pseudomonadati; phylum Pseudomonadota; class Betaproteobacteria; order Burkholderiales; family Oxalobacteraceae; genus Undibacterium; species Undibacterium sp. FT79W. The sequence continues at coordinate 164,103 of NZ_JACOGB010000002.1, forward strand.
GGCTGCAATGCAGCACGTCGTGAGAGTTCAACAATAGGGGCATTCGGCGCACCCAGACAGTTGAACAATTTATTGCGATCAGGATGTGTGTGACGCTCTGATGGGTCCACCTTCCCCTGTGCAATCAGGGTTTCGAGACGAGAATGATCTTTCGTACGTAAAAGTATCTGCCCTTGACGCATCCAGTACAAACGGGAATCGCCACAATGCGCCCAATAAGCGTACCCATTCTGAATCAGACAAGCAACGATGGTGGTGCGCGGGGTTTCCGGCAAATTATTCAACGTATGATAACGATGTATTTCCTGATGTGCCGCTAAAAAACTATCCTCCAGAAATCGCTCCGGGCGTCCAACCAAAGGATGTGCCTGCTGCTGAAATAGCGAACCTATCGTCTGCATAGCGATGGCTGCCGCCATCTCGCCAAGGATATGACCGCCCATGCCATCTGCCAATAGCAACAAAATCGCATCACGGGTAAAGCTATATCCCATGCGATCCTGATTGACCTTGCGGCCGCCAATGTGACTTTCTTGATAAACGGAAAAGCGCATGAACAGTAGTAATGCTTTAAATAACAATTAATAAAAAAGGTAACCCGACAGTACGAGCACAAACATCGTTAATTCAATGTGCTTTCTTGTATCGTTATATGGTCACTCTCTGGCTTCTTTTTCTTATATTTTTTAAGAAAAGACGTAATTTTCAATTTCATTTTGCCAAACGAACTCAGCTCTGGGGCTGGCTGTGCTTTTATCGCCAGTGCTTTTTGCAATGCAAATACGCTCTGTGGTCGCTCCAATGGATCAAGCTTCAGGCACCAGCGAACAACTTCAATCAGCTCAGGAGAATACATACCTTCCAGCTTGCGGAAATGCGCCTCCATTTTATCGTTGGTCAATCGCTGATCTGCAGGTTGAGGTGGAGCGCCTATCATGCACGCAAAAATAGAAGCGCCTATGCTGTAAATATCAGTCCAGGGGCCAAGGCTACCATTTTTTTGATATAACTCCGGGGCTGCAAAGCCGGGAGTGTACATTGGATACAATTTCGGGATATCTGTTTTCAATGTCTGGCGCGCAGCGCCGAAATCCAGCAATATCGGTGTACCGTCAAGACGCAGATAAATATTTGCGGGTTTCAGGTCAAGATGCAGCAACTTATTGGTATGCACTTCGCGCAAACCATTCATCACCTGATTGAACATACGGCGGATGAAACGCTCTGATACCAGCGGTTTTTCACCTTTATCGCGACGACGTAAAATATGCTCCTGCAATGATCGTCCTGACTCATACGCCATCACCATATACACGGTTTCGTTCGCGCGAAAAAAATTAACAACGCTGACCACATTCGGATGTGAAATACGAGCAAGCGCCCGGCCCTCTTCAAAAAAACATTTCAAGCCGATGCGGTAGATCGGCAGATTTTCATTTGAAATTGCAGGCACAAGCTCACCTTGCTGACGCAAAGCAAGCGAACTCGGCAGATACTCTTTAATAGCAACTGCATTACCGTCTTCATCCGAAGCCAGATAGACAATACTGAAGCCACCGGAGGCAATTTTCTTTACAATGCGGTAACCGGCGATTTCCAGACCATCTGGCAAGGGGGCGTTATTTTGTGCAGCCATTGTTGTTTCCATCCTTTAGACAAAAGCGATTGTGTTGATAATCGCACTGTTTGTAAAGACTATAATGGTTTGTAACAACTTCTTACTCCCTTTTGCGCCCATCAGCATACTCTCTAAAAGGAAACAACTTGAGCATTTACAGCATGACTGGTTATGCGACCAGCACCCAGGAAACAGACGCTGGCACGATTACCATAGAAATCAAAAGTGTCAATTCCCGTTTTCTCGATCTGCAGTTCCGCATCAATGATGATTTTCGCTCTGTGGAATCATTATTCCGCGATGCGATCTCGCGCAAGTTAGCCCGCGGCAAGGTTGAATGTCGTTTCAGTTTCGGAAAAAAAACCACCGAAACCAGTAACAAAGCGCTGAATACAACCATACTCGGACAACTGGTCAGCTTCCAAGACAATTTGAAGAGTCATTTTCCCGACGCTGCCCCCTTCACCGTGAATGAATTGTTACGCTGGCCCGGAGTCATAGAGGAAGCTGAAATCAATGCCGAAAACCTGCAGAATACGATTATCCGTAGCATTAATGACACATTGGAAGCATTCATTACCAGCCGTGAGCGTGAAGGCGCAGCACTGGAGCAGGTACTGCTCAGCCGGGTAACCGCGATGGAAGAAATCGTCGAAAGAATCAAGCCGCTGATGCCGCAAATGTTGCAGCAATTTCAGCAAAAATCGGTTGCACGGCTCGAAGAGGCGCTGGGATTAGCACAACCCGCCAATGGCAACAACGCCGCCCAGACCATTACCCGCGAAGAAGCGTTCGACAGAATTCGTCAGGAAGTCGCTGTATACGGCATACGCGTCGATGTTGCGGAAGAACTTGCCCGTTTATCCGCACATCTGACAGAGACACGCCACATTCTGAAAAAAGGCGGCCAGGTCGGCAAGCGTCTGGACTTCATGATGCAGGAACTTAATCGCGAAGCCAATACACTGGGCTCCAAAGCGGCACTCAAAGAATTGGCCGATGCGTCAATGGAATTGAAACTACTGATAGAGCAAATGCGCGAGCAGGTACAAAACCTTGAATAACGCGGTACATTTGCTTATACTGCCGCCGATATTTTAAGAAGCGACAATTCCGGCGGCACACAATGCCGCCGTTGTGTTTTTGTTGCCTCATGTTTCACTGACGATACCAACCAGAGATCCGTATGCGCCCTATCACATCCACTGCAGGCAGCCTGTTCATTGTTGCTGCGCCATCAGGCGCCGGCAAATCCACGCTGGTGAATGCTTTACTGGCGCAGGAGCCACAAATCAAGTTATCCATTTCGTCCACGACACGTCCTCCGCGCCCGGGCGAACAGGATGGCCGCGAGTATCATTTCACGACCGTCGAAGACTTCGTTGCCCGTGAAAAAACCGGAGAATTTCTCGAGCATGCCGAAGTTCACGGTAATTACTACGGCACCTCCCGCCTGATCATCGAAGAGCAGATGCGCGCGGGTACGGATGTGTTGCTGGAGATTGACTGGCAAGGCGCACAGCAGGTACGCAAACAATTTCCAGGTGCTGTCGGCATTTTCATTTTGCCGCCATCGATTCCGGCACTGGAAGAACGCCTGAAAAAACGAGGGCAAGACGAGCCTCACGTCATTACACGCCGGATTTTGGCCGCTGGCGGAGAAATGGCGCACTCCCCCGAGTTCGAATATGTTATTATCAACCAAGACTTTACCACTGCGTTGTCTGAATTGAACGCGATCGTTAAAGCGACCCGCTGCAGATTTACTCAACAGGCGACACGGAACAGCGAATTGTTTGCCCAGCTTGGCATCCACGCCAACCCGAATTAATTCAAAAAATTATTTGTATCATTTGTATTTAGGAAAAAATATGGCACGTATTACCATTGAAGACGCGTTGAAACAAATCCCTAACCGTTTCCAGCTGACACTGTGCGCAACCTATCGCGCTCGCCAGTTATTGCAAGGTCACACACCAAAGGTTGAAGCAAAAGACAAACCAACCGTTGTTGCCCTGCGCGAAATCGCTGCCGGCAAAATCGGTATTGAGATGCTAAAAAAAGTTCCTATGTAATTTCGCGTTACGCGAAAAATCAAAGTACCCACCTTTATCGGCCGGAAAAAACAGAATGAACGCAACAGAAACCTCTTCATCTCTGAGCAAACCGGCCGAACCTGATACTGCCCCCTCTCCATCAGCGGCCACGCCGCAGAGCAGCGCAAAAAAAAACGCCGCAACTTCGACTGAAGCCAATGTAAAGGCCCCCGCGCCTGCACCTATTGTCGGTGTCGCCTCAACCACGGCACTTTCTGCACGTCTCGCAGAATACATGTCGCCGGGCGACCTCAAGCTGATTAAGGAGGCTTATCGTTTTTCTGATGAAAAGCATCTGGGTCAGGTGCGTAAATCCGGCGAGCCCTACATTTCGCATCCTATCGCTGTCGCCGAAATCTGCGCCGAATGGAAGCTGGATGTGCAAGCCATCATGGCGGCGCTGTTGCACGACGTCATGGAAGATCAGGATGTCAAAAAAGAAGAACTGATAGAACGTTTCGGTGCGCCGGTAGCGACACTAGTGGATGGTTTATCGAAACTCGAAAAAATCGAATTTCAGAGCCAGATCGAGGCGCAGGCAGAAAATTTCCGCAAAATGTTGCTGGCGATGGCGCGCGATGTGCGTGTGATTCTCGTTAAACTGGCGGACCGTCTGCACAATATGCGCACGTTGGGCGTGATGCGCTCAGAAAAAAAACGCCGTATTTCACGCGAAACGATGGACGTCTATGTGCCGATTGCGCACAGACTTGGCCTCAATAATATTTATCGCGAATTACAGGATTTAGCCTTCTCGCATTTGTATCCGATGCGCTACCGGACTTTATCCAAAGCAGTGAAAGCCGCACGTGGTAATCGTCGTGAAGTCGTCAGCAAAATCCTGGAAGCAGTGAAGAACTCGCTGAAAGAAGCGGGGCTGAATGCGGAGGTCTATGGCCGAGAAAAAACGCTATATGGCATTTACCGCAAAATGCAGGATAAACATCTGAGTTTTTCTCAGGTATTAGATATTTACGGTTTTCGCATTGTCGTCGAAAATTTCCGTGAGAGTTATTACGCCCTCGGTACTCTGCATGCGCTGTACAAGCCCATGCCCGGCAAGTTTAAAGACTATATCGCCATTCCTAAAACTAACGGTTATCAATCGCTGCACACCACGTTGATCGGCCCGTATGGCACGCCGGTCGAGTTTCAGATTCGCACCCAGGAAATGCACCGCGTAGCCGAATCAGGCGTGGCAGCACACTGGCTCTACAAAGACGCCGAAGGTAGTCTGACGGATTTGCAGCAACGCACGCATGCATGGCTGCAGTCTTTACTCGACATCCAGAAACAGACGGGCGATTCGGCAGAATTTTTAGAACACGTGAAGATCGATCTGTTCCCGGATTCGGTCTATGTATTCACACCGAAATCCAAGATCATCGCCCTGCCACGTGGCGCTACGGCGCTGGATTTTGCGTACAACATTCACACCGACATCGGCAATCAGGCGATTGCGACGCGCATCAATCACGAACCGGTACCGTTGCGCTCAGAATTAAAAAATGGTGACATCATCGAAATCATTACGTCGCCCGGTTCTCGTCCGACACCCAACTGGCTGACTTATGTGCGTACCGGCAAAGCCCGTTCTGCGATTCGCCATTATCTGCGCACGATCAACCTGAATGAATCGACTGAACTGGGTAAACAGTTGCTCGCTCAGGCGCTGGTGGCAGTCAATCTGAATCCGGAGTTACCGGGCACGCTGGTCGATAAATTACTCAATGAATCCACCGCCAAAGAGATGGATGAAATCTATACTGATATCGGTATAGGAAAACGTATGGCAACGCTGGTCGCACGACATATTCTGGATCTGGTCGAAGACGATTCGCCTTTCCCGTTCCAACAGTTTGGCGACAAACAAAATTACAAGCGCGAGCCTGTCATTATTTATGGCAGTGAAGGTTTATCAGTACAACTTGCGCCATGTTGTATGCCTATTCCGGGCGACAATATCATCGGCCAGTTAAAACGCGACCAAGGGCTGGTGGTGCATACCGATGACTGTGAACATGCAAAACGCATGCATTTCAAAGAGCCTGACCGCTGGATCGACGTCACCTGGGGCGAAGAACTGAATCGCAGTTTTGATACCCGCATCATCGTCACTGTGAATAATGAACGCGGCGCATTAGCACGCATTGCCGCTGGCATCGGTGAATCGGAAGCAAATATCAGCCATGTAAATATGGAAGATGGCGACGCCAATGATATGACGAACATCCATTTCACGATTCAGGTGGAAGATCGCGGCCATCTGGCAAAGATTATGCGCAGCATCAAGCATCTGAGTGGCGTCATCCGCGTCGTGCGCGTCTGAACCATTTTCTGAATTACATCCCGCCACATTCCGTCTGAAAACAGCAGTTTTTAATATACTCCCCCTGTTTTTAAAGAAAACCCCCTTATTGTCGGCGAATTGACTGGGCCTTTAAATATACTCCGGGGAGTATATTTACGTCAGTTTCCAGGGTTTATCGTTCAATCATCCAGTTGCCGCAGACTAAATTGCCCCGATTGCACCATTGATCGATAGGGCAATTACCTTGCTGAGCGCTGTGTTTATCGGCAGACCAACGCCCCGCAAAAAAAACGTTCAATACAATTCAATGCAGTTTTTTATGCATGCGCCGCAAGCCCAGCCAGACACAGACGGCAATCACGGGTATCAGAACTCCGGTCAGCAAATCTGGATTAATTTCCAGCCCCATGGCTTTCATGCCTTTGCCGGTGTATAAAAATAAGCCGGCAACGTAGTAACTGATCGCGGCGACAGACAGCCCTTCGACTGCTTGTTGCAAACGCAGTTGTTGTGCTGCCCGCGCATTCAGACTTTGCAAGATTTTGCGATTTTGCTGTTCCTGTACGATGCCGACACGGGTGCGCAATAAATCATTGGTATGCGCAATTCTGGCAGCCAGCGCTTCCTGTCTGCGTACAATCGCCTCACAGGTATGCATTGCCGGTGCGAGGCGACGCTCCATGAATTCTTCTATCGTAGGGATACCATCAATCCGCGACTCGCGCAGCTCGCCGATACGCGCATTCACCAGACTGAAATACGCTTTGGACGCCGAAAAACGATAGCTGTTTTCCAGCGCCAGCTTTTCTATGCGCGCCGCCAGATCAATAATTTGCCGTAAGACACCCTGTTCAGCATCGGTATCAGCCAGCTCACCATCGCTGCCGCTTGCGAGCGTCATGGTAGATGTGATCTGCACCAACTCGTTTTCAATTGCATTCAATACCGGCGCTGCCGCCTGCGCTTGTGGCAGACCAAGTAAGGCAATCATGCGGTAGGTTTCAATTTCCAGTATGCGCTGCACAGTACGTCCCGCCTGCTGATCGAGAAAGCCCTGATCCTTGACGATGAAACGGCTAAAACCGTCAGCCTGAATCAGAAAATCTGTCCAGACCTGACCGCGATCAATCACCTGGCTGCCGACTAACACACTGCCTTCAAACATCCCGCGCATCGTTACCGTACCGGCCGGCGGCGTGGCATCAACAGGGGTTGCGGCAGGAATCAGGGCCACGTGGGCAGCCACCATCACTTTTCCTTGCAATCCAGCCAGCCATTGTTGCGGCACATGTCGCAACGGCACTTTTGCAAACACTTGCGCAATATCCGCTATCGCTACGGCTGCCAGGGTTGGGTCTTCCGGATTATCCAGAAACGTATAGGTCGCAAACTCGGTATGACATTCCCATTTCAGACGGAAGCGACCAAAATCATGGAAAAAATATTTAGCATCGCCACCGGGACAAGCGACACCGAAATATCCGCAAAATTCACTGAGTATCTGCAATTGCACATGCAGATTATCGCCGTCGATGCGCCCCTGGTTATGCGCAAAAACCGCGATATGGGTCAGCACCTCAGGCGCATTCAGGCGCAATGATGGGCGCGAATGCACCTCGGCAGCCAGAGGAATCCGCAAAGGATGGTTGATATCGGTATAGTTAAGTGCCATCGTGTATGCCGTATAAGTAGTAAATGAGGTTCGCAGTACGCTGATCGTTCTGAGTCAATTTACGCTGGATAAATGACATCCAGTATCGTCAACTCATCGACTCCCGCCGGTGTTTTCAGTATCACAGTGTCCCCCGTACGCGCTTTGGTCAGCGCGCGGGCAACCGGAGAAATCCAGCTGATTTTTCCTTGCAGCGGATCAAATTCATCCACGCCGACAATAGTGATCGTAATTTCTTCACCCTGTAAATTTTCATAAACAATAGTTGCCCCGAAAAATATCTGATCGGAACCATGATGCACGCGAGGATCAACCACTTCCGCGATATCCAGACGCTTACTTAAAAAGCGTATGCGCCGGTCGATTTCACGCAAGCGTCGCTTCCCGTAGATGTAATCGCCGTTTTCAGAACGGTCGCCATTCGAAGCGGCCCAAGAAACAATACTCACCACTTCCGGGCGATCAACATCAATCAGACGCAAGAACTCGTCTTTCATCCGCTGATGGCCTTCCGGCGTCATGTAATTCTTTGCACCGGCAGGAATTGCAGGAGCGCCGATCTCTTCATCGTCGTCCTGCTCAGATTCTTTTATAAAAGCTTTACTCATTTATTTTATCTTCTGCCGAAGCAGATCAAATTAATCATCATCTTCTTACCGCAGCTCTGCCATCCCTTATAAAATAAGCGATCGCGCTGTTCCGATCAACTCTGAACAATGATCACAGCGCAGATTCTGGCGAGTACCAAGACTTCTCACTGTAAAGTAAAACTCCCATAATAGCGAAGGTCTGAGATAGAAATGGAATATGCATGGCTGAATATGCGTCAATTAAGTTAATGATTGTGGATGACCGCGTGGTGGTCAGAGAAGGAATAAAAGGAATCATTGCCGCCGCGCCTGATATTGCGGTCGTGGGCGAAGCAAGCAGCGGGCTCGATGCGGTGCGTTTATCCAGAAAACTCGATTACCATGTGATGGTGCTCGACATCGCACTGCCCGATAAAAATGGCATAGAAGTTCTGAAGCAAATCAAAGCTGAAAAGCCGGAAGTGAATGTTTTGATGTTTTCGAATTTTCGCGAAGATCAGTATGCAATACGGTGCCTGAAGGCTGGCGCATCCGGTTATCTCAACGAGCATTGTGGCAGTGATGAGATCCTGGCTGCCATCCGACAAGTTTCGAATGGCTTGAAATACATCAGTACGGCACTGGCTCAGGAGTTAGCAAACAACCTGAATCAGGAGCATGAGGATGAGCCACATAAAACACTGTCAGATCGTGAATTTCAGACTCTGACGATGATCGCATCAGGTAAATCGGTGAGTGACATTGCCAAAGAATTATCTTTGTCAGTAAAAACCATCAGTGAATACCGCGCGAGGATTTTGTTAAAGATGAAATTGCGGCACAATGCAGAACTGACACATTACGCAATCAAGAATCAGCTTGTCGATTGAGTATTTTTTGTTGTTTATCGTTTTGTTGTTTATCGTTCACCGCTTATCGTTTTTGACCAGACTACATGTCGACCAAACCTCCTTCGTCACAATTCAAAAGTCCCTCAGACATCGCACGTGAGACGTTTCGTCAATTAGCGATACAGAGGATTGCGCCGACCCCCGATGCTTACCGAAAACTGTATAACGAAGTAGCAGGCATCAGCGAGGAAGCGCCTGCCACAACGACGCCCGAAACGATACAACAAACCGATAAACCTTCAGAGGCCGAAAATCTGTTGGCAAACTTTGCCAGCAGCCTGCAAGCATCACAAAGCGATTTATCTACTTTTGGCCATCGGTTCAGTCGCGCCGTTAAAACCGGCAACTGGGATGATTACAGTAAAGGCCTGGAACTGCTGACGCAACGCATTACGGAACCACCTGCCCCGACCAATCAGATCAGCCTCGTTGATCCTGCGCCTTCCGTGATCAGCAACTCTGCGCCGATTTCTTTGGTCGATATACCAGCGCAAGATGACCCATGCCGACGCGTACTGAAAGACTTACTGTATCGTACGCTGACATTAGCTCTCAGTTCCTTGCTGAAACCCAATCCAGCTCTTGCGACCGAATCGGAAGCATTGGGTCTGGCAGTCAGAGAAGCGAATAATGAGCCTGAATTAAATCAGGTTGCCAGCCGCCTGAAGCAACTTTGCTTTCAGATTGAACTACAAAGCGGCGACAGCGCTGAGCAACATGAATTACTACTGCGTTTATTCGATTTGTTACTGACGAATATTCACGATCTGCTCGACAACGACAACTGGCTGCGCGGTCAGATTGAAGTCGTGCAAAATCTGATTTCCGGCCCGATAGATCATCGCGCACTGCAGGAAGCAACCCGCAGCCTGAAAGACGTCATCTACAAACAGGGCGTGCTTAAAAATAGTATTGATGAGTCGAATACCTCTGTCAAAAATATGATGGCGGCGTTTATCGACAGACTCAATACAATGGCAACCAGTGCCGGCGTCTATCAGGACAAGATGGATCTCTACGCAAACAAAATCAGAAACACCAGCGATGCCAACGAAGTCAGCAACATCATTGGCAACATTCTGGATGAAACCCGGGTCGTGCAGTCAGAAACCCTGCGCTCACGGGACATCATCGTCGCCGCGCAGAAAGAAGTGACCGAAGCTGCAGAAAAAATTAAAGGTCTCGAAGATAAGCTGGCGCAAATGAGTGAACTGGTACGCGAGGATCAGTTGACAGGCAGTCTGAACCGGCGCGGCATGGAAGATATCTTTGAGCGCGAAGCTGATCGCGCTGACCGGCGCAGCACGCCGCTTTGTATCGCCATGCTGGATCTGGATAACTTCAAAAAACTCAATGATACTCACGGCCACAACGCCGGTGACGAAGCGCTGGTGCATCTGGTGCGGGTAGTAAAACAAACCTTGCGCTCCATTGACGTCATCGCCCGCTGGGGTGGTGAAGAATTCATCATTATCATGCCAGAGACCGGCTTAGAAGAAGCAGCCCAGGCGATGGTCAGAGTGCAGCGCGAACTGACCAAGCATTTCTTCACTGCAGATGAACAACGCCTGTTTATCACGTTCAGCGCCGGCGTCGCCCTTCGCATGCCGCACGAGGCTCAGGAAACGCTGATCAAACGTGCTGACAAGGCGATGTATGAAGCAAAACAATCAGGGAAAAACCGGGTGGTCAAAGCAAACTGATACTGATACGCATAAACGAACGAAACAAAAAGGCCGCGATATCGCGGCCTTTTTTGTATTCATCATCTCACTCAGCGAAACATACAACGCCTGTTTGTGAGCGCCGCTGCTTTGTGCATCACATTAAGCAATCCGTTTGAGGAAACCATCCGGTGCGACCGTGATTTGCAATTTATGTTGCATCGCCTTGTCGATCTCAAATTCAGGATGAGTCTGCAAATACTGATGCACTGCTGTTTTAGGGCTATTCCCTGGCTGCCATGGGCGGCTGTCAAATACATCAGCCGGAACATCTTCGACAAAGGTATCAAACACCACGCAGTAGCTGTCTTTGCTGACCAAAGGTGCATACGCTTCGAGTTCAGCCAGGACGTGCTCATGGGTGTGATTCGAATCGAGAAAAACGATCACTTTTTGCTTATCTTTGGCGGCAGCATGCACTTGCGCGACAATCTCCGGTGCCACGCTTGAACCTTGCAGCATCGTGATGCGCTTCGACATCGGGTGCTCCAGTATCGCCTGCTTATTGTGTTCACGAATATCGATATCAATGCCCAGAACGCGTGCATCGGGGTTGCCACCACATGCAGCAATCAGCTCCAGCATAGACGCAGAAAAAATGATAGAGCCGCCATGTGCAATACCTGTCTCGATGACCAGATCAGGCTGCACCGTCCACATCAGTTCCTGCATCGCCAGTATGTCGATGGGATTCTGGATGATAGGACGTCCCAGCCACGAAAAATTATATACATACTGTTTGCGCATGCTCTGCTCAAGCCAGTCGCGGGACTGCGCCTGAAACGCATGGTCTTGCCCAAGTTGTTCTATGCGCGCTGCGCGTTCGGCTTCAAATTGCTGAATAGGGTTCATGGTGTCTCGCAATAGTGTGAGTAAAGGGTAGGCAAATCCGTTGCCAGTTCGTGGTGAGACGCGCCGCAAAGCGCATGTAATTTTGCAACGTTCATGGTGGGAAACAAGATATCTGGCGCATTGTTTTGAAATTTGCAGCGTACTCCTTGCCTCTGCAAGATGCTGGCGATTTCGGCATTCGACACATTGCAGCCGCTGGCCAGATTATAAATTCCTGCTTCGCCGTATTGTGCAATGATGGGCAGACAACGCACCACATCCTGCACGGCGATGTAATCTTTTTGTGATTGCGGCGAACTGCGAAAGACAACGCACTTGTCTTTCGCTGCCGATGTCAGCACATCAGACAGAAAATTCTGTGCTGGCATATGTAGTCCATAAACATTCGATAAACGAATGACCCGGACATCGCGCTGACTATTCAGACACAAGCTTTCGCCCATCAGCTTGGAAATGTTATACAGATCGCCGGAAACGTGGGAGCGTACCTGTAACGCCGCCCCCTCATCCGTCGTGCTTGCCCCGGCATATACCCGCGTACTGGATAAGTAAGTCAAGCTCAGAAAAGAAGCCTGTTGCAATACGTTCGACAACAATGCGACATGCGCTTCTACCGTGTCATACGGCCGCTGACGAAAATCTGCCGTCAGACCAGCGCAGTAAAAGACGTGTCCAAGATCGCGTTGAAACAAGCTCACATCATCGCGCAACGGCACATCGCAGGTCCAGCCAAGACTGCGCAATTGCGCCTGTAAATGGCGCCCGACAAATCCATGACCGCCAATCAGAGTGGCATGCATCGCTGCGGTCGGCACGCTCATTCACGCCACCCGACCCGGCGTAAAGGAACGCCGACATTAATCGAAAAAGCGGGCACCTCAGAGCGCACGACAGAACCCGCGCCAATGACACAACCCTGCCGCAGCACAGCGCCATCAAGAATCACGCAATTAGCACCGATCCATACATCATCTTCAATCACAATACCGCCCTTGCTTGGCAAGAAGCCCTGCTGATTGATCCGTCGGCTTTTATCCTGATACGCATGATTGACGGGGGCAAAAGTACAGTTTGCCGCGATCGCCACATCGTTGCCAATGCGAATGCCATTGCCTGTGTAGAGCACGCAACCAGAATTAATCGTGGTGCGCTCTCCGATCACGACATCACCGCTGCCGCCCGCGGGTTTGAATTTGACAAAGCTGTCGATACTGGACAACGCACCGATAACGATGCGGGTGCCGCGCACAGAATCTTCAATATCTGCCAGCTTGGAAATACGCGCATCGGGATGAATCTCGATCACAATAAGCTCCTTTACAGAAGATGCAATTGTGGAATAGCGACGACGAAACGGGCATTCCATTCTTTGACGGCCGCCAGATCATGCATGATTTCGTCCTGCAAATTCCACGGCAAAATCAGAATTCTGTCAGGTTTGTCGGCCAGCAAATGCGCGAGACTGACAATCGGAATCCGGCTACCGGGAAGAAACTTACCCTGCTTGTGCGGATTAATATCCACCACATAAGGCAATAAGTCAGGCCGGATGCCGGAAAAATTCAGCAGGGTGTTTCCTTTGGCAGCAGCACCGTAGGCAGCAACGCGCAGATTCTGGCGCTTGCAATCGAGCAGGAATTCCAACAGATCGAATTTCGCCTGCTCCGCCCTGCTTTGCACATCACGGTAAAACGGCAGCGCATTCATACCGGCATCACGTTCTTTCGCAAGAATATCGCCAACGCCAGGTTGCACGGCTCTGGCTTTTACATCTAAGCGTTGCGCCAGCACGCGCAAACTGCCTCCATGTGTAGGCCACTCCTGGACATCAATGATCTGCAAACCATTACGCTCGAATATCGTTTGCACCGCATGCAAAGACAAATACGAATAATGCTCGTGATACGCGGTATCAAACTGATTTTGCTGCACCATGTTTAAGAGGTGCGGAAACTCAAAACTGGCCACGCCCTCGGGTTTTAACAACAGTGCAAATCCGGCGACGAAGTCATTAATATCAGGCACATGCGCCAGCACATTGTTGGCCACCGTCAGATCCGCCGACTGCCCTTGCGCGACCAATCCTGCGGCAAGCTCACGCCCGAAAAAGCGCTCAACGACCGGAATACCTTTGGCTCGTGCAGCATTGGCGGTGCTCTGCGTAGGCTCAATGCCCAGGCAGGGAATGCCTGCCGCCTGAACGTATTGCAACAGATAGCCATCATTCGCCGCCACTTCCACCACCAAACTCTGGGAATCAAGCGCCAGCTGCGCGCGCATGGTCGTGACAAATTGTTCAGCATGACGCAACCAGCTCGACGAACATGAGCTGAAATAGGCATAGTCGGCATCAAACAGATTTTCGCGTCCGGTAAAATCCAGCGTCTGTACCAGCCAGCATGCATCGCACACCATCAGTGTCAATGGTAGCCAGACTTCAGCCTGATGCAATGCTTCCGCAGTCAGGTAAGCATTCGACGGCGGCGCGCTCCCCAAATCCAGAAAAGGCTGTGTCAGAGCCTGACCACAATGCCGACATTTCATACGCTCACTCCCTCAAAATCATCATCCAGCAACAGCCACTGCCGGTCTTTGTCAGACATCGCCGTCACCGGCAAAGGCCAGCCTATCGCCAGCCGCTCGTCAAAGACATTTAATCCCATTTCCGCCGTCGGCTGATAGGCGTGACTATGGCAATACAACATTTCAACATGATCCGTCAGTGTCTGAAAACCATGCGCAAACCCTTGTGGTATCAGGAATGAGCGCTTATTCTCGGCAGACAGCACTTCGGCATGCCATTGTAAAAAAGTAGGGGAATCTTTGCGCAAATCGACGGCGACATCCCAGACCGCTCCTTGCAGACAGGTAATCAGTTTCATTTCGGCGTGCGGGGGCAATTGCAAATGCAAGCCGCGCACACTGCCCTTTTCCAGCGTCTGTGTGTGATTCACCTGCGCGACACCCTGCGTCCAACCGAATTCCACCAGTTCTTCTGCGCAAAACAGGCGCTGAAAATAGCCGCGCGCATCCGCCAGCGGCCGACGCTGCAAGAGCGACAAACCGATGATCGGTGTCGTCAACAGTTCAAATCGTTGTGCCATACATTTTTATCTTCATCAGCCCGACATTCACTATCCTGATTTGGCGTTATCGCTGCCTGTTTTCATATACTCCCCCCACTTTTGAGAAATTTCCCTCTCATCTCCTTGAAAACAAAGGAGCTTGAAATATACCCGGGGGAGTATATAGAAGCCATTTTCCTGCTTTTTTCCTCTTTCTACTTACCTTTGCACCGGATTTTCTGGCGGCGTCCTTATTCTGTACCGAGTAAAAATGCGTCCAGATCGCGCTCGCACAAATCGCTGGCACTCACGCCTTGCTCAAAATCGCGATACCAGCACATCGTGCGGCGCACCGCGCTCTGCAAATCCCAGCGCGAACGTATACCCAACTCGCGGCGCGCCTTGCTGACATCCAGCGCCAGCAAACCTGCTTCATGCGGACCAATGATGTCGTGAGCGAAATCGACCTCTCCGCCACCATAAGCGCCCTGCGCCAGTTCGACAACTTCACGCACGGTGGCGACTTCGTCCGGCCCAAAATTCCAGGCTTCGCCCAGCCCCGGCAAATGGTAAGCCCGTTGCGCCAGGGTCAGATAAGCCGAGACGGGCTCCAGTACATGTTGCCACGGCCGCACTGATTCCGGGCGACGTATCTGCAGACGTTCATGCTTTTGCCATGCACGCACTGCATCCGGCAGTAAGCGATCTTCCGACCAGTCACCGCCACCGATCACATTACCCGCTCTGGCGACCGCAACCGTCACGCCCTGCTCTGCCAGAAATGCCGAGCGATAACCGGCAATTACTAATTCAGAAGCGGCTTTACTCGCGCTGTACGGATCATGGCCGCCCAACTCTGCTGTCTCTGGATACGGCGTCAACAACTCGCGGTTACGATAGACTTTATCAGTCGTCACCATCAGCGCCACGCGAACACTGTTCACGCCACGCAAAGCATCCAGCACGTTGGCGGTGCCCATCACATTACTGGAGAAAGTATCCAGCGGATCTTTATAACTAGGCCGCACCAGCGCCTGCGCCGCCAGATGCAAAACGATTTCCGGCTGACTTTCGGCCACAATCTGACGCACCAGCGCAGCATCGCGGATATCACCAATGTGACTCTGCATGCGCCCTGCCAAGCCCAGCGCATCAAATAAATCAGGCGAGGTACGCGGCGCCAGTGCCAGTCCAGTCACTGTCGCGCCCATACGCAGCAACCAGAATGCCAGCCATGCGCCCTTAAAACCAGTGTGCCCGGTCAGCAAGACCCGTCGCCCCTGCCAGAAGCTGGGTTCAGATGCAGGAAATGCGCTGACTTCCCCAAGACTGACTACGCTGGTATTTACCATGTTCGCCATGGTGCCTGCCCTGATTGCCACAAATCTTCCAACAGATTTTTCTCGCGCAGCGTGTCCATAGGCTGCCAGAAACCAGCGTGTTCGTAGGCCATGAGTTGCTGCTGTTGCGCTAATCTGGCCAAGGGCTCCGCTTCCCAGCTGACGCTGTCGTCACCAATAAAATCGAGCACTTTGGGAGACAGCACAAAATAACCGCCATTAATCCAGCCGCCATCGCCGCGAGGTTTTTCCGTAAAACCGGCGACCTGATCGCCGTCACGCTCCAGCGCACCGTAGCGCCCCGGTGGTAACACCGCCGTGACAGTTGCAAGCTTGCCGTGATTTTTATGGAATGCGATTGAGGCAGCGATATCGAGGTCAGACACACCGTCGCCATAAGTGAAGCAAAATGCTTCTTCATCCTGCACATAGCGCGCCACACGTTTGAGCCGCCCGCCTGTCATCGTGTCTTCGCCGGTGTCCACCAGCGTGACCTTCCATGGTTCGGCATGTCTTTCGTGCACTTCCATGCGATTGTGTTGCATATCGAAGGTGACGTCCGACATGTGCAAAAAGTAGTTCGCAAAATACTCTTTGATCAGATAGCCTTTATAACCACAGCAGATCACAAATTCATTCACCCCATGCGATGAGTAGCTCTTCATGATGTGCCACAAAATCGGATGGCCGCCGATTTCTATCATCGGCTTGGGCTTGAGATGGGTTTCTTCTGAGATTCGTGTTCCCAGACCACCGGCCAGAATCACTGCTTTCATTGCGCATTCTCCTTGCAGTAAATCTCCCACATGCCGCGATAGGCTTTTTCAACATCACGGGCAAAACCTGGCTCATCCATCAATGGTGAGGCTTCCATCTCGGCGCGCAGCGTCTGCCGTAAATGCACAAGACCATCAACATCGTGTGCGAGGATCAGGGCTTTCTGCGCATATTCCATTTCAGTTTGTGCCACCCATTCGTCGCGGCCCACCCCCCTTAACACGCTGGCACCAATACGTCCGACGGATGGACGATCAGCCAGCGTAATGAAAGGAATACCCATATAAATACTCTCCAGCAGCGTCGTACCGGAATTATGCGGAAAACAGTCGAGGCCGATATCAATTTGCTTCAAGACTTCCCATGATGGGCTGGTAAAACCGATCTCCAGCCGGGACCTGTCGATGCCGTATTGCATGAAACGCGATGCCATTTCATCCTGCACTTTGACGTCTTTAAAGTCGCCACTATTAATAATCAGACGAGAATTCGGCATCGCGTCCAGTATCGCTGACCAGACCTTCACAACCTTATGATTGATACGGACTGAGCGCGACAGGCTGCCAAAAGTAATCACGCCCGTTTCCAGCACAGGCGGTGGCACCAGCTCCGCTTTACGTACATCCGGACGATAGGTATACGCTGGGCCATCCAGACACCAGACTTTTTCAGAAAACAGGTGGGCGCAGTTATCGGTAACGGTAGCTTTGTCCGTCAGGTAATAATCAATCGCAGTCAAACCCGTGGTGTAGCCGTATTCCAGCCAATGCAGCGAAACCGGCGCAGGTTTGCGCGCAAAGACGCCGAGGCGATTGCTGTTTGTGTGCCCCGCAACGTCGATCAACACGTCGATGCCGTCTGCACGGATACGTTCTGCCAGTTCTGCATCCGTCATTTCGCGGGTGTAGATCCAGTGATCAACCGACTTTTTATAATATTCCGTTGTCTCATCTTCAAACGGCGGATTCGCATACGCATAAACTTCGACCTGACTTTTATCGTGTTTTTCCAGCAAAGGCAACAGGAAATATTTACAGACCTGGTTATAAAACGCCTGCGCGACATAACCGACCTTCAAACGCTTATTTGGATCGCGTACGTTATCAAAAGGACGCCAGAAGACTTTATTTGGCAAACCAAAACGCTGATCGAAATCCTGATATGCGCCGAAAATGGCTTCTGCGGGTAAATCTGGGTGGTAATTTAAGCAGAACAGTAAATTGCTGAATATTTTGCGATTAAACGAAGACTGCGAGTCTTTTTTAAATGACAGCGCCCGCATGTAGGCCTCAATCGCAGGATCGAGATGATTAGCCTCGCGCAGGGCATCGCCGTAGCCACCCCAGAATTCCGGGATATTCGCGCAACGATCCATCGCTTCATTACCGCATTCAATCGCACGCTGCACCTCGCCATTCTGTCTCAGGGCATCGATCAGGTTCGGATACACCTGAATCAGATCGGGCTGCAATTCCAGTGCAGTATAAAAACACTTGATGCCCTCGCTGTATTGATTATTCTCACGATATGCCAGGCCTAAATTATTGTAAACATAAGCAAGACCGGGATTAAGACGTACCGCAATCTGCAAAGTATCTACGGCAGCCTGCGTCTGTCCTATCATGCGCAAGGCATTGCCAAGATTATTCTGCGCCACCACCATCGCCGGATCAATTGAGACCGCTTTCCGCAAATAAGTAGCTGCCTCGGCACAACGCTCCAAAGATATCAGCGCGTTACCAATATTCGCCAGCACATGAGGATTGTTCGGCAATAGCGCCACGGCGTGTTGAAGCGCTTCGTAGGCTTCGGGATATTTCCCCTGTTCCAGGCGGCTGATGCCAAGGTAATCCCAGGCAATACCATCTTTAGGATTAAATCCGGTCAGCCACAGACTGGCAATTTCAAGCTGTTCAAATGAACGGCTCTGTATATAACGATTAAGAACCTGATAATAAGCATGCTTATCTGCGTTGAATTGCTGCGCACCTGAAAACGCTTTTTGTAAAAAAAGTAGCGATTCCTCATTCAAGCCGCCTTCAAAAGCTAATTTGGCGAGAAAGTAATTGGCGTCCTGATGCAAAGGATATTGCTGAACAATCCGGAGACAGAGTGCTTTCGCTTTTTCTGCCTGATTAGCCTTATACAAAGCCTTTGCTTCTTTAAATGCATTTCCGGGGTGCAAGCCGACTTTACTCATTATCTATTCTCTTTAAGGTGGCAAAGACCAAAAACATGACCAAAAAATAATTCCCGAGGACATTATGATCATCGAAATTCATTTTAAAGGGAAAAAATAAATGCTTAAGCCCGAATAAAGGGGTGAAAGATATTTAAATTAAGCCCTCAAGAAATTTTAAAAGCTGTCGTTGAGCGGAATATCGCGAAAAACTTAAGCAAAAAAAATAGTATTTATTTGCGGAAACTAGCTAAAAGTTTTTGATTCCCGTCCGTAACCCTTTACAACGGCGGTGCAACAGTCAACAGACAGACCGAAGTTTGAGGTTTTAACGCCGAATTTAATAACTTAGGTAAGGAGTATCAAAATGGCTTCATATATCAATACCAATATTGCATCCATGAATGCACAACGCAGCCTGACTACATCTCAAGGCTCTTTGCAAACATCCATGCAACGTCTGTCATCCGGTCTGCGTATTAACAGCGCAAAAGATGACTCCGCTGGTCTCGCAATTTCTCAACGTATGACTTCGCAGCTGAATGGTCAAAACCAAGCTGCACGTAATGCGAATGACGGTATCTCTCTGGCTCAGACAGCTGAGGGCGATCTGCAACAAATCGGTTCCAACTTACAACGTATTCGTGATCTGGCAGTTCAGGCAGCCAACGGCTCTAACAGTGCATCAGACCGCGCATCCCTGAATAACGAAGCCAGCCAGTTGATCTCTGAAATCAACCGTGTTGCAAGCTCTTCTAACTTTAACGGTGTGAATCTGCTTGACGGTAGCTTTGCAAACCAAACATTCCAGGTTGGTGCAAACGGCAGCTCAAACGATCAGATCAGCATTTCAGCAATTGCCAGTGCAAAATCATCGTCTCTCGGTGTTGGCTCCACATCCAGCTACAAAACAACTGTAGCAGGTGCGGGTGCTGTAACAACGACAGCTCTGGCATCCGGTGACTTGTCGATCAACGGTTACCAAGTCGGCGCATCTGCTAGTGATGGCGTATCCTTCTCTAATGCAACTGGTAGTGGTATTGCTAAAGCTGCAGCAATTAACGCAATCAGTGGTCAAACTGGTGTGACAGCAACAGTTGGTTCTACAACAGTTGCCGGTACAGCATCAACAAGCGCAACAGCAATCGCTTCTGGCGACATCACAATTAACGGTGTCAATCTGGGTGCATTGAGCGCCTCGACTTCCGGCGCTCAACGTGGCGCACAAGTTGCTGCTGCTGTTAATGCGATCAGCTCACAAACTGGCGTATCAGCTACATTTGATACAACAACTGGTGCTGTTGCCCTGGCAGCTGCAGATGGACGTAATATCACAGTTACAGCAAGTACTAATGCAGCTGCAGCTGCAGCCAATACAGGTATCACCGTATCTGCAACTGGTGCGACAGACATTGCTACATCGACACTTTCCCTGTCTTCCACAAGCTCTGCTGGTATTACTCTGGCAAATGGTACAGGTACAGGTTTGACAGCAGCAAACTTGACAGGTGGCTTCACTTCAGCAGCAGTCACAGTCGGTGCAGGTGTATCCTCTCTGAATCTGAGTACGGCGGCAGGGGCGCAGTCAGCTCTGGCAACCATCGATTCGGCGATTGCATCGGTCAATAGTTCACGCGCTTCTTTGGGTGCGATACAAAACCGCTTCACTTCTGCTGTCAACAGCTTGCAAACATCACAAGAAAACTTGGCATCAGCACGTAGCCGTATTCAAGACTCCGATTTTGCTTCGGAAACAGCAAATATGACTCGTTCTCAAGTGTTGCAACAAGCTGGTACTGCAATTTTGGCTCAAGCTAACTCATTACCTAACGGTGTTCTCGCACTGCTGCGTTAATCAATAGCTTCAGTTTTCTATTGATGTAGATAATTCCCCTGATCAGTTATGATCAGGGGAATCTAACTTTGAAGGAAATGATCATGGACATCCCATCGATTGGCAACCCGCCTCAATCGGGGCAATTGATCAGTGACAAAACTGCCGTCACCAACGTACGGTCAGCCCCTCCTGCTAATAACATTAGCGCACCCACGGCAACTGCAGTCGACAATTCTGAGAATAAGAAATTTGACAGCACCGAAGTTAATAAAGCAATCGCTCATATTAACGATGCGCTGCAGGCTCGCTCACAGGATTTACGCTTCAGCGTCGATACTGACAGTAAGCGTGTTGTTGTCAAAATTATTGATCAGCAAACAAATCAGGTGTTACGCCAGATTCCAACGGAAGAGGCACTTGAAATATCTAAATCCTTAGATAAATTAAAAGGATTACTCATTAAGAACGAAGCTTAATCGGTAACGATCTTTTTAAAATAGCAGGTAAAACCCCTTCTTTCATCTCAATTGAACAAGAATCAGATTTGATATAGTAAGGACCTCAAAAGGAGAATTATTGTGGCCATACAATCCACCGGTGTAGGTTCTGGACTTCCCGTTGACACCATTGTCAGCAAGCTCATGGCCATTGAGAGTCTGCCGCTAGCATCTATTCAGAAAAAACAAACAAGTTATCAGGCGGATGTCACTGCATTAGGCGCTTTAAGTGGTTCTGTCAGCTCCTTCCAGTCTTCCCTGATTGCACTGAGCAGTGCGTCCACCTTTAAGACGCTCGCAGCAACAGCAAGTGATACAGCAGTTGCCTCAGTTACAGCAAGCAGCACCGCCAGTGTTGGCAATTACAACGTTAATGTGACGCAACTTGCACAGTCTCAGACTATATCCAGCGCAGGACAAATCAATACTACAGCCTCCATCGGCAGTGGTGCCAGCACAACGTTAAGCTTTCAGTTCGGCAGTATTTCAGGTGGCACTCAGACTGGCGGAATATATAGTGGAGCAACGTTCACACAAGATGCAAGTCAGGCAACAGGCACAGTAACGATTGATAGCACAAATAATTCACTGCAAGGCATCCGGGATGCCATCAATAACGCAAAAATCGGCGTGAATGCATCCATCGTCGGTGACGGCAGTGCGACTCCTTATCATTTAGTGCTGAATTCGACCTCAACAGGTGCAACATCAAGTTTGAAAATCAGTGTTGCCGGAGATGCGAATCTGCAAAATCTGCTTTCTTATGATCCCGCAGGCTCCCAGAATTTCAAAGAAGTGACTACTGGTCAGAATGCCAACCTGACCGTCAACGGCATTGCCGTATCCAGCGCGAGCAATAAGGTCGGAACGGCCATTCAGGGTGTGACAATCAGCGCTCAGAAAATTGGCACCACATCGATTGCAGTCAATACCAATACATCGGCAGTGCAAAATAGCATTAACTCTTTTGTCTCTGCGTACAACAGTCTGAACAGCACGATTGCACAACTGACTTCATATAATCCAACGACAAAAGCTGCGGGGGCGTTACTTGGCGACCCAACTGTCCAGGCAATTCAAAATCAGGTACGAAACACTTTGTCAACCGCAGTAAATGGTCTGGGTGGAGGCTTCACCAGTCTGGCGCAGATCGGCATCAGCTTTCAGAAAGACGGATCACTAGCAGTTGACTCCAGCAAACTGCAGACCGCATTGACAAATAATTTTAATGATGTCGGCGGATTGTTTTCGGCAATGGGCAAAACAACAGATAGTCTGACCAGTTTGTCCGGCTCCACGGCCGCAACACAGCCTGGCGACTATGCAATCAAAGTAACGCAGATTGCCACGCAAGGTGTGTTAACCGGTGATGTCAACTTGAATTCGGCATCAACTACGATTGCTGCGGGCACAAAAATTGATGTCAAAATTGACGGACTCTCCGGCACAGTGAGTTTAGCGGCAGGAAACTACACCGCGTCACAACTCGCTTCGATGATACAGTCGTCTGTCAATGGTACTGCCAGTTTCTCCAATGCAGGTGTCACGGTTACCACCTCAATTGACAGCAATGGTTTCTTGAATATTACTTCAGGAAGTTTTGGTAGTGCGTCCAATGTCAGCCTGACCAGTAACGCTGGCACGAGTGTCAGTGCATTGACTGGAACAGTCAGCACAGGAACAACGGGAAAAAATGTCGCCGGTACATTAAACGGCGTCTCAGCGACAGGTTTAGGTCAAATATTGACTGGCGCATCCGGCTCACCTTCTGAAGGCTTGCAAATCTTAGTGAACGGCGGTGCAACGGGTGACCGCGGCAAAGTCAGTTTTTCTCAGGGTTACGCATACAAACTGAATAATCTTGTCACCAGTTTCCTTGGAACGACAGGCACGATCAGTAGTGCAACAAAAGGTATTAACACGACATTAGCGTCACTACAGAAACAAACCGACGAGCTGAATGCGCGCTTGCTTAAAACCCAGAACCGCCTTCAGGCGCAATATTCTGCTCTTGATTCCGTCATTTCGAAATTAAATGCAACACAAAGCTTTTTAACTGCTCAGATTGGCATTCTGAACGGTTCAACGAATAAGTAACAAGCAACTGATAATTTAGAAAACTCAAAGGACTAGCTATGTTTGGCTCATCAAAATCCTATGGTGCAAGTGCATATACAAAAATTGGTGTGGAAACCGGCGTCATAGCTGCCAGCCCCCACAAACTGATCGTCATGTTATTCGATGGTGCGATCACAGCGATTGGAAATGCTTTACAGCAAATGCAAAAGGGAGAGATTGCAGCAAAAGGAAAATCAATTTCCCACGCTATTTCCATTATTGATAACGGCTTGCGTGCCAGCCTGGATAAGCGAGTGGGCGGTGAAATTGCACTCAATCTGGATGCGCTGTATGAATATATGAGCAGACAGCTATTGCTGGGAAATTTGAATAAAGATGAAGAAAAATTACTGGAAGTGCAAACTTTATTACGTGATCTGAAACAAACATGGGAAACCATAGAACCCGCAGCGCAAGCACCAACGCAGCCGGCGATCAGCGAACACGATCCTTTACAACCACGACAAGTTCACGTTTTTGAGGCCTGATTCATAATGGAAAGCATAGAAATTATTAAGCTGTACGAGAATATTGCCGTACTCACTGATCAAATGTTGAATGCCGCCCGCAACCGCGACTGGGAACAATTGACGGAGCTGGAAAACGATTGCAGCTCAAAGGTTCAAAAAATTCGTGATAATGAGAGTCCGGCATTCTTACCTCCGGAACTCAAAGAGCGAAAAATTCGTGTCATAAAAAAAATACTGGCCGACGATAAAGAAATTCGCGACATTACAGAACCGTGGATGGCTGAATTGTCTAATCTGATGAAAGCGTCAAGTGCCGAACGCAAACTGAATCACACTTATGGAGCCGCAAGCTCGGCGTAACAGATATGCCATACCGCCTCGATAATTCGATTACGACTGCCGATATCGAGGCGGCATCAGCGAGTTCGGGACTCCATTCGCTCAAGCAGGAAGTTGCCTCAAAACTTGCACAACTCGTTGTAGGTCAGCAACTCAAAGGGGAAATCCTCAACCGACAAAAGGACGGCAGCTTTACTGTCCGGGTCGCTAATTTTAGCGTTCGCATGCAACTCCCGGAAGGCGTTAAGGAGGGAGACTCAGTCTCGTTGCGTTTAATTTCAACAGATCCGAAACCAACGTTTGCCTTAGAAAGTAAATCTCAAATCCCAGAAAGCTTCATTGCCGGGCAAACCTACACACCTGGCAAAAAAACGCTATCTGATTTTTCAGCTTCGCCCCAGGCAAGGCTGGAAGATGCGAGCAAGTTAGCGCAAATAAAAACAATCCCCCAATCCACGTCAGCCCTCCCCCATCTGGAGGCTGGTATTCAATCGGACAGCAGCGTTACTTTTTTAAGTACGGCCAGCAAACTGATTGGCACCATTCTGCAGTCTGGAGATGCAAGTACCGAAAGCAACGCGATTGTCGGAAAAACTGCAATACTAAACTCGCAGGCCGATTTAAATAGCATCGAAAAAACGGCTGTATTATTAGAAAAAAAAATCAGCCAGAGTGGCCTCTTTTACGAATCTCACCTCGCAGAATGGGTGGACGGAAAAATAAAGCTCAGTGATTTACTAACAGAGCCGCAGTCCATGCTTTCTGCACTGAAGCAGAATATTAGCGGCGGGGAAAGCAATCTTATCTCAGGAAATAAAGAATTACTTCAGCTCATCCAGCAACAGTTGCGAACCTTGGAAAATCAAAGCCTGCGTTGGCAAGGCGAGCTTTTCCCTGGACAATACATGAAATGGGAAATCAAGAGAGATAAGCCTTCTCATCAAACCAGCGAATTTTCACCTGACGACAATAATTACTGGCAAAGTACCGTCAAGTTTGATTTACCCTCTCTGGGCACAGTTTCAGCAACGTTTAATTTTCGTGCAAATCATTTAAGCTTAAATATCAATGCAGAAAATGAAGAGACTGTAAGCGCCCTTAAAACTCACGCTGGGCAACTATCGTCCGCCCTGTCCTCTTTAGACACGATTCTGGATAGCCTGAGTGTCAGAAAAAATGACAGCAAATAAGCCCGCCGATAAACACGCAGTCGCACTCGCTTACCATAGCGGGGATAGTGCTCCACGGGTTGTTGCCAAAGGCAAGGGAATAATTGCTGATGAGATAATCAGCAGGGCGAAAGAACACGGAGTCCACGTCCACGAATCAAAAGAGTTGGTATCTTTATTGATGAAAGTCGATCTGGACGAAAACATTCCCCCGGTTCTATATATCGCTGTTGCAGAACTGCTCGCTTGGCTTTACCATATAGACAAAGAAAAGTCCGGGGTCGAGCAGGAGACACCCTGAACCGTACTACCTCTACCATCTTAAAATTTTGACAGATAAGAGCAAATAAAAAACATGCAATCCCCTCCTTCTCTCGGGACTGAAAACCAAAGTCCTTTTCAGGTCGATTCTCGCAGGGAAATTATTTCCTTATTGCGCGGGCTGAAAGATAGCAACCAGCTCATCAGTATGTTGATTCACGATGGGGCGGAAGTATTTATCACGTCCATTTTACACGTTGACGATAATAATAGTACTGTAATAGTTGATTGCGCCCCCGGCCAACTGGCCAACCAGCGAATAATTGAAGCACACCGCGTTTCATTTGAGGGGCTGCTGGATAAGATCGGCATTCAGTTTTCCACAACAGGTGTCCATCGTGCCGAATTTGAGAACCGCCCAGCTTTACAATTCAGCATCCCGTCAAACCTGATCCGACTGCAACGACGTGAGTATTATCGAATCAATACTCCAGTCTCAACGCCGATTAAAGTAAGCTTTTCTGTTGAGGTGAATGATAGTATTGAAGTTTTGAAATTATCTCTGGTCGATATCAGTTGCGGTGGTATTGCCGTGCTTGACGAGAGAAAAATCCTTGACTGCACCCCAGGAAAAATCTATGAGCACTGTAAACTGGATTTGCCGACAATTGGCCTGATTGATGTAGCGCTGCAAATCAGAAACTCTCAAGACCTGGTTTTATTAAATGGGAAAACTAATCGTCGTATAGGCTGCCAGTTTTTCAATTTATCAAATTCAGTGCTGACCAGTGTTCAACGCTACATCATGAAATTAGAACGGGAGCGGAATTCCAAAATGACTGGAATCCGCTGAAATACCGATCAATTCATCTCTGCTTAAGATCAGATCTGCATATTCATGATGTCGTGATATGCAGTGATCAATTTGTTTCTGACTTGCACAGTCGTCTGAAATGAAATATTTGCTTTTTGCATTGAAATCATGACATCAGATAAACTGACTTTATCGTCTCCCAGAGCAAATTTTTCTCCTAACTGCTGCGATGTCAGTTGAACTTTGTTTACCTGATCTAATGACGCTTTCAGGGCATCTGCAAAGTCTATGCGCTTGGGCGCATCGCTTTCTTCGGTGCGACTAATTCCGCTCCCCGCCTCCATTTTCGCAGCCGTCGCTTTTAACTGAGCAACCATTGCATCAATTCGACTGCTGTCAATGCCAGCCATTTTCATACATTCTCCAAAGTCAATAAAGATTGATCTAGCATCTACCTTACCACCTAAGAAATTCTCCATTTCGATAAAAAGATGCACTAATTGACGCCTACTCTGCTGATTGAAATTCAAAATTCAGTGCAAAATCCGTAGTAAGGAAAAAACCAAAATGGCTTCAAAACATGATGCAAATATACTTCTCAATGTTCAATGCTGATCAGGTGAATTATGGCGACCGCTGAAAATATGATCATGACTCCTGATGAACTTGTGGAACCCAAAAAAATATTTGGGATTCCTCAAACGCCAGGTGTCCGTACAGCGGTGCTTTCAGCCGGCGCTGCGTTGATACTGGCGATAATGGCTGGGATCTGGCTTTGGGGGCAGCAACCTGAATACAAAGTGCTGTTTTCAAACTTTAACGACAGGGATGGTGGCGCCATCGTTGCATCCTTGCAGCAAATGAACATTCCGTATAAATATTCGGAAACTGGCAGTGCGATTCTCGTACCTGCGAGTCAGGTACATGATGCTCGCCTGAAGCTCGCGTCACAAGGATTACCCAAAGGTGGCAATGTCGGTTTTGAATTAATGGAAAATCAGAAGCTAGGAATTTCCCAGTTTCTCGAACAAGTCAATTTCCAACGTGCACTTGAAGGTGAGTTGGCACGATCAATTCAGGCAGTATCAGCCGTGCAGTCAGCAAGGGTGCATCTCGCGATTCCGAAATCTTCTGTTTTTATACGTGATCAGCAAAAACCAACAGCATCGGTATTATTAAATTTATATCCAAGCCGGATTCTGGATCAACAACAAGTCAGCGCTATTCTGCATCTAGTCGCAAGCAGCGTTCCAGAACTGTCAACCAAAAACGTCTCGATTGTGGATCAAAACGGTAATTTGCTTTCGGATATGAATAAACAAGCTGGAAGCAACAATCTTGATCCATCCCAGCTCAAATACGTACAGGAATTTCAACAAAATATTGTCAAACGCATCGAATCTATTATTTCTCCGATAGTTGGCGCGAATAATGTTCGTGCAGAAGCAACTGCAGATATCGATTTTTCAAAAACTGAACAGGCAGCGGAAAGTTATCGTCCGAATTCTCCACCCGAGGCATCCACAATACGCAGCCAGCAATCCAGCGAAAGCTACAATAAAAACAATAATGCGTCCGGCATTCCCGGCTCACTGACCAATCAGCCACCAGTGCCTGTAACAGCGCCGATAGTGGCCAGCGGCACTGCAACGTCTGCTTCAGCAGCAAACGCAGGACTTGTACAAAAAGACTCCACCATCAACTATGAAGTTGATAAAACTATCCGCTACACGCAGCAGGGAATGGGTGGCGTAAAACGATTGTCCGTCGCCGTTGTTGTGAATTACAAGAACGAGACCGATAAATCCGGAAAGATTACGACCAGAGCGCTGACGGATATTGAGAAGGCACAAATTACCGATCTGGCGCGCGAAGCGATGGGATTTAATAAAGACCGTGGCGATACTCTGAATGTTGTTAATAGCCCATTTGCCGGTCCGGAAAAAGAAACTATAGTAGAAGTACCCTTCTGGAAACAACCAGAAACAATCCAGTTAGCAAAAGAACTGGGGAAATACTTATTAATCGCCGCAGTTTTCGCCTATTTATTCTTTGGCTATCTGAAACCCATGTTGTACAAAATTATGGGCAAAGACATCGCCGAAGAAAAAGCCAAAAAAGAAGCTGAAGAAGCGGAAAAACTCACCTCAGCTGAAAAAGAATTACAGCAGGAGGAAGACGATGATGCGTATGTCAATCTCTCCAGCGAAGAAGAAATACAAGCCGCAAAACAAGGAAACAGTTATGAGTTAACCTTGGACATGGCTAAAGAATTAGCAAAAAATGACCCGAGAATTGTTGCTAACGTAATCAAGACATGGATTAACAATGAGTGATGATGGCGTACAAAAAGCAGCAACCTTCATGCTTGCGCTTGGTGAAGACGGTGCTGCAGAGGTAATGAAATTTCTGGGCCCACGTGAGGTACAGAAAATTGGCGCTGCTATGGCGACAATAGGTGCAATCCCCCACGAGCGCATAGCGAAGGTTCTCGACGAGTTTAAAGCAGCCGCAGATCTCAGCTCATCTGTCGGTTTAGACTCTGACGAATATATCCGCAATGTCCTCACCAAAGCACTGGGTGACGACAAGGCGTCGTCTTTATTGAATCGTATCCTGGGTGGAAAAGACGCCAGCGGCATTGAAAGTCTGAAATGGATGGACTCAGCGTCGGTTGCCGACCTGATCAAAAATGAACACCCACAGATCGTCGCAACGATTTTAGTTCACCTGGAAAGCGATCAGGCGTGTGAAATTTTAAATAATTTCTCAGAGCGCTTAAGAAATGATGTTGTTTTGCGCATCGCTACGCTCGATGGTATTCAGCCAGCTGCACTCAGAGAGTTGAATGACGTTCTCACCAAGCTGCTGACTGGTAATGAAAGCCTGAAGAAAAAATCAATCGGTGGGGTCAGGGCCGCAGCAGAAATATTGAACTTCATGAGCGGTGAAAACGAAGCGTCTGTTATGGATAATCTGCGCAAATATGATGGTGATATGGCAGAAAAAATCATGGATGAGATGTTCGTTTTTGACAATATCATGGAAATTGATGACAAGGGTATTCAGTTGCTGCTGCGCGAAGTGCAATCCGATTCGCTGATCATCGCGCTCAAAGGCGCCAATCAGGATATGCGGGAAAAAATCTTTAAAAATATGTCTCAGCGTGCCGCTGAAATGATGCGCGAAGATCTTGAATCCAAAGGGCCGGTCAGATTATCTGAGGTGGAAGCGCAGCAAAAACAAATTCTGCTCGTTGTGCGTCGACTCGCCGATGAAGGCCAGATTATGTTAGGCGCGAAAGGTGAAGACTCTTATGTCTAGTGTCTTACGAAAAGACGACGTTTCGGCTTACCAACGATGGGAAATGGCATCATTTGGTGAAACGCGCCCTCATCACATTCCAGAGCCCAAACACGAACCCGAGCCAACCAGGTTAGTGCCGACTGTATCGGAACATGAACTGGAAGAAATACGTGAAAAAGCAAGACAGGAAGGCTATGCCGTTGGCTATCAGGAAGCCTATGAACGCGGTCTGATTGAAGGACAAGAGGCAGGACAGCGCATGGCGACAGAAAATATGCAGCCTGACCTTCAAAGCATGCATGACTTGTCAGAAAAGTTCTCAACTGAATTAGGCGAAGCAGGAAAAGCCACAGGCAAAGACTTACTTGATCTGGCGATCAGCCTGGCATCAACAATTTTAAAAACGCGGATAGAATTGGATGAAAATATCATTCTCCCTATTGTTGAGGATGCGATCGCGCAATTACCATCAGTACAAACAAATGCAAGCATCAGTTTAAATCCGGCCGATGCAAGCATCGTTAAAAATAACCTTGGCGACACGATGATCGCCAACGGCTGGCGTATTATCTCCGATCAACAGCTGTCTCGCGGTGACTGCAAAATTGAAACATCTCAAAATCTCATCGACTCCAATGTTGAAACCCGATGGGAACGCTTAACAGCCTTGATGCGAAAAAATGCATCGGATTCTGAGTAAATCCCATGGACACTGCTTTCACAGACAAATGGAAATCTATTCTGACTGGCAGCAAAGATCTGCTGGCCGGAAATGATGCCGTTCAACCCGCCGGCAGAGTCACTAAAGTCACAGGCTTAGTCATGGAAGCCGTCGGTTTGCGCTTGCCGGTAGGAAGTGCCTGTTCTATACATTTAGCGGGCGGTGCGAAAATCGAAGCAGAAGTTGTCGGTTTCGATGGAGACAGGCTGTTCCTGATGCCTCATAGCGACCTCGAAGGTGTTACTCCCGGCGCTCCGGTTTTTGCCGAAGAGTCACGACAAACATCCAGTCATCCACTCAGAAGACCAAGCGACAGAAGCCGTCAACTTCCAGTCGGTTACCAGCTATTAGGACGTGTACTAGACGGCAATGGACGTCCGCTAGATACACTTGGCGCCCTGAAAACGACGGAATCCGCGCCACTTGCCGCGCGGATTTACAACCCGCTGGAACGGGCACCGATTGTCGACACACTTGATGTTGGCGTTCGCGCGATCAATAGTATGCTCAGCGTTGGACGAGGACAACGTCTTGGTTTGTTTGCCGGTTCGGGCGTTGGTAAAAGTGTGCTGCTCGGAATGATGGCACGGTTTACTACCGCAGACATTATCGTCGTAGGATTGATTGGTGAACGGGGGCGCGAGGTAAAAGAATTTATTGAACAGATTCTTGGCACAGAGGGGCTGGCAAGGTCGGTAGTCGTAGCAGCGCCAGCGGATGCTCCGCCATTATTGCGTTTGCAAGGCGCTGCGTACGCAACAACGATCGCCGAATATTTCCGAGATCAAGGACACAGCGTTTTACTGATCATGGACTCGTTAACACGATATGCGATGGCGCAACGGGAAATTGCTCTGGCGATCGGCGAACCGCCTGCAACCAAAGGCTACCCTCCTTCAGTTTTCGCAAAATTACCTGTGCTTGTCGAACGGGCCGGCAATGGCAAAGAAGGCGGCGGTTCGATTACCGCGTTTTACACAGTACTGACTGAGGGCGATGATCAACAGGACCCTATCGCGGACTCTGCGCGAGCAATTCTTGATGGTCATATAGTCTTGAATCGCACATTGGCTGAGAGCGGTCATTACCCTGCCATTGATATCGAACAATCTATCAGCCGGGCGATGCACAGCATCACGACTCCGGAACATCAGCAACTTGCCAGGAAGTTGAAACAACTATATTCAAGATACGAGCGCAGCAGAGATTTGATCAGCGTTGGTGCTTATGCGCCAGGCTCAGATCCCTTGCTTGACGAAGCGATTCGACTGCATCCGCGAATCATCGCATTTTTACAGCAAGATATTACTCAGAAATGCAGCATATCAGAGAGCTTGGATGGACTTCGGGCTCTATTCCAAGGATAGATAATTTTAGTTAGCTCTATACTTAGGTACAGATGGCAAAGAGATCACCAATAAACACCTTAATTGAGATTGCGGACCGGGAAACCGATGACGCTGCGAAGCGCTTGGGACAAGCCATTCGGTATCACGAAGAAACGCAAAGTAAGCTGAATTTATTAATCCAGTATCGAGATGATTACGACAGCAAATTCCAGGCCGCCGCCGCCGCTGGTATCAGTGCCAGCCAATATGGAAATTTTCTAGGTTTTTTAGCCAAACTGGACAGTGCCGTTGAAGGTCAAAAAGAAGTGATACGAAATGCTGAATCAAAAGTTCAGGCAGCGAAACTTGATTGGCAAGGGAATGAAAAGAAACGGCTGTCATATAACACCCTCGATCACAGGGTAAAAATGGTGCAGCAAAAAAAGGACGCCAAATCGGATCAGAAACAAACCGACGATTTTGCTGCACGGGCGTATTTTTATAAATCAGAGTAGCAACTTAATAACGGCAACATCTATGCAAACACTCAATATTGTCAGCGCACTCAATAATCAGAACAGTGCGGCGAAAACGAGCAAGAGCAATCCAGTGGTGAATGCTGATAACTCTTTTAATAAGCTGCTCAAGAAAGAAATAAGCGGAAATAAAGCGACGTCAGCGCCTGCCCCAAGGGAAACCAATGGCAAATTGCCTACAAAAAATGTTGAGCCACCTAAGCAAGACGCTGCAACGCCGCCTGAAGAATTGAATGAGGCTAGCACTGCGCTGAAGAAAAGCGAAGATACTGAAAAAGAAGACACTCAAACGGAAAAAAAAGAAACGGATGACGGCGATCATCAGTTGATACAATTATTTAACGCCTTAAATGACATTCCTAAGTTGGCACCAGCAAAATCTGGCGATGATGCCGTGTTGAAAAGCGACACAGGCGTCATTTCGGATGCCTCAAACAGCGGCTTATCGCTACAGCCGTTGAATGAAAAAAATGTATCCCCGTCTGCAGGAATATCAAAAGAAGGCACCTTTGACGTCATCGTCAGCAATACCCTATCAGCCCGCCTGGAGACAACCGCCCCCGAGCTCAAAGCCGAAACTCCAGCGACAGATACTTCCCAGATTGTAAAAGACAAAGGAATAGGATCTGACACATCAACATCGTTTGCAGATCACCTGGACCTTAAATCAGAAAAAGGTGAGCCGCTCAAGTTGCAAACAAGCACTCCACAGGATGTATCGCCGAAAACAAATGTCTCTGCCGATAAACTGGAACGATCTATTGATCAGCTTGCGTTAAGCTTACGAAAAGATGAAGCGATGAGCCCGGCCAACGTCCAACAAGCGCCGCCACAACAACAGCTTAACGCTACGCAGAATGCGACGCTCACCGGTGCCGTTTCTGCTAACCAGATATCACCCCCACTGAATTCGTCCGCATGGGATAAAGCGGTGGGACAAAAAGTAATCTGGATGGTAGGCGCCAGCATGCAATCGGCTGAGTTAACTCTGAACCCACCTGATCTGGGTCCATTACAAATCGTATTGAATGTCACGAACGATCAGGCAAACGCAACTTTTATCTCCGCACATCCAGATGTCAGGGAGGCACTGGAGGCTTCTCTGCCTAAATTGCGTCAGATGATGGATGATGCCGGAGTCCAACTATCAGGTTTCTCAGTCAACGCAGAAGCATCTAATCAGGGGCAGCAAGGTCGCGAATTCAGACAAACAAATCCATCCACCTCAATTGCCAGAAATGGTGGGAGCGAAAGCGTTATCAGCAACCAACCTATATCCGACGTCAAAACGACCAAAATAATCTCTCGCATTGGGGCTGTCGATACGTTTGCATAGTGCTTAGTTGAAAAACTTGTCTCTCAAACAGGTAGAATAAAGAAATAAAGCATTTAACCGGGAATAATGCGTTCTTCATGCATAGGCCGCATTATTATTTTTTCAGAATTGAAAAGATGAGTGGTATTTGTCCGTCTTTTCTACTGTTATTCGGTGCTTTTTTTCGAAGATAATATAAGAAATAGCGGAAAAATACCGCTGCTTGAGAGGAAAAATATGGCGAAGAAACCTGCTAAGGCAGCTCCCGAAACCGGTGAAGCTGCTCCAGCAAAATCAAAGAAAAAATTAATTATTATCATTGCGGCCGCGGTACTTGTTCTCGGTGGCGTCGGTGGTGGTGCTGCTTTCTTTTTATCGAAAAAATCTGCGTCAAAAGAAAAAGAGCACAAAGCAGAACCAGCGAAGGCGCCGGTATTTCTTCCTTTAGATGCGTTCACGGTAAATCTGCAGTCAGATAGCGGCGATAAGTATTTGCAAATCGCGATGACACTTCAGGTGGAAGGTGAAGATCAGTCATCACTGATTAAAGCAAATATGCCTCAGGTGCGCAGTCGATTGCTGTTACTTTTATCGAGCAAAGATGCCAATGATATTCTCTCCACTGAGGGCAAAGATAAACTGGTAGACGAAATCATTGAAAAAGTTAATCAACCTTTTACTGCGAAAGGTGAACCGCAAAAAGTAACGGGCGTTTTCTTTACTTCCTTTGTAGTTCAATAGCACTATGTCAGATAATTTCCTCTCCCAGGAAGAAGTCGATGCGCTGTTAAAGGGCGTCACGGGAGATCAAGATGACTCTCAGTCTCAAGAAGACACGTCGGGTGTACGTCCCTATAACCTTGCGACGCAAGAGCGCATTGTTCGCGGCCGTATGCCGACGCTGGAAATTATCAACGAAAGATTTGCCCGTCTTTTACGCATAGGGTTATTTAATTTTTTACGCCGTAGCGCAGAAGTTTCCGTTGGAACGGTCAGAGTTTCCAAATATAGTGAATTCATCCGTAATCTGGTTGTACCGACCAATCTGAATCTGGTGCACATGAAGCCACTCAGGGGAACTTCGCTGGTGGTGCTCGACCCTGGCCTGGTATTTCTTTTGGTCGACAATTTATTCGGTGGTGACGGTCGCTTCCACACTCGTGTTGAAGGACGTGATTTCACGCAGACTGAGCAAAGAATTATTCAACGCATTCTGGAAATTATTTTTGAAACCTACGCAAAATCGTGGGAGCCAGTCTATCCAGTTGAGTTCGAGTATATTCGTTCTGAAATGAATACCCAGTTTGCCAATATTGCGACACCAAACGAGGTAGTGGTATCGACAACCTTTACCATAGAATTGGGGCCAGTTAGCGGTGAAATGCATATTTGCATGCCCTACTCCACGATTGAGCCTATCAGAGATATTCTGACCAGTAGCCTGCAAGGTGAAACACTGGAAGTTGACAAACGCTGGGTTCGTTTGATGACGCAGCAGATTCAGATTGCGGAAGTGGAAATAGTTGCTGACTTAGGCACAACCCGTGTCACACTAGGCGACATTCTGAATATGAAAACCGGAGACATCATTCCCTTAAATATTCCGGAAGTGATCTCTGCCAAGGTTGATGGCACCCCGGTAATGGAATGCAAATACGGTGTATTCAACGGACAATATGCGTTACGTGTGGAAAAACTGATCAGTTCCAGCGTACAAGAAGTAGCAGCACAAGGAGAGAACCATGGATGAAAATACAGATAGCCCGATCAGCGAAGACGATTGGGGCGCAGCAATTGCAGAGCAGGAGAAAGCCGATGCCGCTGCGGCAGCTGCAGCGGCGAGCCAAAAATCCGAACCGCCAGCAAATCCTGCGATATTTAAAGAATTCAGCGCAAAAGGAAGTTCGACTGAAACACACAACGATATCGACTTCATTCTCGATATCCCTGTGCAGCTGACAGTTGAATTGGGAAGAACCAAGATCGCGATTAAAAATTTGCTACAACTGGCGCAGGGTTCCGTTGTGGAACTTGATGGTCTGGCAGGTGAGCCGATGGATGTACTGGTGAACGGCTGCCTGATCGCTCAAGGCGAAGTTGTGGTGGTCAATGATAAATTCGGCATTCGTTTGACTGACATCGTGACCCCCGCAGAACGAATTCGCAAACTGAATAAATAATGAAACCTCACAGTAAATTCATATCGTTATTTTTACTGGCTGCGTCTGACCATGCCCTCGCTGCCGATGCTGCCCCGCTGACGCCCGGAGCTGGCTTGTTGCAAATCACCTTGGCCCTGCTTTTTGTTCTCGGTTTAATGTTTTTCGCGGCCTGGGCTTTCAAGCGGATTGGCCCGGCAACCTCTGCAAATAAGATTCCAATGAAGATTCTGGGCGGTCTGAATGTAGGAAATCGTGAACGAGTAATGGTTATTGAAGTTGGAGATCAATGGCTGGTGCTTGGCGTCACAGCTTCAAATATCAACAATTTGGCGACACTCCCAAAACAGGAGTCCTTATTGCAAGCAACATCGGCAAATCACAGCTCTTTTCAGGATTGGCTGCAACGAACAATCGAAAAGCGTGTGACTACGCCAACTGATACAAATACGTAAATTCCGCATGAAAATCCTGCGCACTTCACTTCTTTATTGTTGTCAGATTGTCGTTCTGATTTCGCTCATATTTCCGGATATCGCCCTGGCTCAGTCTAGCGCCGCTTTACAGGCGATTACAAGCACTCCAGCTCCGGGCGGTGGACAAAATTACTCCCTGAGCATACAAACACTTTTATTCCTGACTGCACTCAGCTTCATTCCTGCAGCGTTGCTGATGATGACAAGTTTTACCCGCATCATCATCGTCTTATCTTTATTACGTCAGGCATTGGGAACACAGTCGGCACCGCCGAATCAGGTCATGGTCGGACTCTCTTTGTTTTTAACGCTATTTGTGATGGGACCAGTGCTCGACAAAATTTATGCCGAAGCCTATACACCTTTTGCGGAAAATAAAATTTCCATGATGGAAGCAATGGACAAGGGAGCTGCGCCTCTGAAGCAATTCATGATGAAGCAAACCCGTCAGGCCGATCTCGCGTTATACGTCAAATTATCGAATACCCCTCAATTGCAAGGCCCTGAAGAAGTATCTTTGCGGGTATTGATCCCAGCTTTCATTACCAGCGAATTGAAAACGGCATTCCAAATCAGCTTTGCTATTTTCATTCCATTTTTGATTATTGATATGGTCGTCGCCAGCGTCCTGATGTCTATGGGTATGATGATGGTGTCACCGTCCATCGTATCATTACCATTTAAGCTCATGCTTTTTGTATTGGTGGACGGTTGGCAATTAATCATAGGCTCTCTGGCGCAAAGCTTTTACTAAGGAAGAATATGACCCCCGACAGCGTAATGATGCTTGGCAGGCAGGCAATTGAAGTGACATTACTGGTTTCAGCACCAATGCTGCTGGTTGCGTTGGTCATCGGCCTGTTAGTCAGTATCTTTCAAGCGGCGACCCAGATTAATGAAACCACGCTTTCTTTTATTCCGAAACTGGTCGGAATTTTCGTCACATTAATTATTGCCGGTCCCTGGATGTTGACCATACTCACTGACTACATGAGACAAGCATTCACCAGCATTGCAACGATGGCTGGGTAGTATCGCAACTATGCTTTCCGTTGGCAGCAATGAGTTAATCAACCTCATCACATCGTTCATCTGGCCTTTGACAAGAATTCTGGGGATGATTGCGATCACCCCTCCTTTTGGCAATAACACTGTTCCTGTACAAATTAAGATTGCACTGGGAGTCATGATTGCCCTCATTGTCGCACCAACGATTCCTGTACACCCTGACGTCGATCCAGTCTCACTGACGGGGATGGTGATCCTTGCTCAACAACTTGTTATTGGTTTAGGCATGGGGTTTGTTATACGCATCGTTTTTGCAGCTGTCGAAATGGCTGGTGAGGTATCAGGTTTAACAATGGGCCTGGGTTTCGCCACTTTTTTTGATCCCTTGAGTCAGGGGCGCTCTTCTGCCATTGCGCAATTTCTGGTGTTGCTGACAACCTTAATCTTCCTGACATCGAATGCGCATCTTGCACTGCTCAGCGCGTTGATTGAGAGCTTCAAAACGATACCCATCTCGACAACGCTACAAAGCGGATTCAATGTCCATAAACTGGTTATTTGGGGCGAGCAGATTTTTATCACCGGACTCAGACTGGCATTGCCAATTGTTGCGGCACTACTCGTCATTAATGTTGCTCTTGGAATACTGACCCGCGCTGCACCTCAGCTCAATTTATTTGGTATCGGTTTTCCAATTACGATCGGTGTTGGTTTCCTGATGGTGGGTTTGATATTGCCTTACCTACTGCTGCCGATTGAAAATTTATTTCAACAAGGTTTAGAAACAATACAATCCTTAGGGGCGCCAGCAGCAACTTCAACGCCACAATTAAAACCTCCCTCCAGTAAATAATGTGACGGATAAACCAATGCCTGACTACTTAACACTTTTTTCCTCAAAACAAATCAGGGAACTGGAAACGTCAGGAAAAAAACAGAGTCCCGGGACATCGTTAATGCAAAAAGCTGGCGAAGCCGCCGCTAATTTTGTGATGTCATTACTGGGACAAGTCTGCGCGCCGATTCTGGTTGTGGCGGGACCAGGGAATAATGGTGGCGATGCTTGTGAAACTGCGGCCAATTTATCCTCACATGGGTACGACATCAGCATTTTACTTTGCGCAAACTCTGAAAAATACTCACCTGATGCGCTGTTTTGCTTCGAGCACGCTATCGCCAACGGTGCACGAGTTATTTCACCAAAAGATTTTCAAGCAATACTGGAACCGCGCTGGCGTTTGATTATTGATGGACTATTCGGTATCGGCCTGACACGGGAAATCACTGGTGTCTGCGCCGATATCGTCGCCAAGCTGAATTCCATATCAAGTGAAAAAAATATTCCCATATTAGCCCTCGATATTCCCAGCGGACTCGATGCAGATACCGGAGTTGTACTCGGTGAACACCATATTGCGATACGGGCAAACTATACGCTGACGTTTATAGGAAACAAACCGGGATTACATACCGCCGACGGTAAAGACTACGCGGGCAAAGTAACCGTTGCTGATTTAGATATCCCAGAATATCTCTACCCGATAAGCACCTGTTTTTTGAATTGTCCGGAAAGTTTCGAATTCGCTATGCCTGACCGCAAACAGAATAGCCATAAAGGAAGTTACGGCGATGTCGTCATTATCGGGGGGGCGAACGGCATGACCGGAGCCGGAATACTCGCTGCACGCAGTGCACTATTTTCAGGCGCGGGCAAAGTTTTTATCGGATTCATCCATTCAGCAATAACTTACGACTCATGCTACCCAGAAATTATGTGCAGGAATGCGAAAGACATTCAGTATGCAACGGGAGTTATTGTTGCCGGTCCGGGCATGGGAATCTGTCAAACCGCCAAAGACATTCTGCATTCAATATTAGATTCAGATGCGCCATTGGTGCTTGATGCTGATGCACTTAATCTGATCGCATCAGATTTAACTCTGCAGGGAAAACTCAAAAACAGAACTACAGCGTCTATTCTGACACCACATCCGCTGGAAGCAGCGCGCTTACTTGGAATGACAGTGAAAGAAATTCAAAGCAACCGCTTATCTACAGCAAACCAATTATCCACTAAGTTTAATGCTGTCGTGATACTGAAAGGTGCTGGCAGCGTGATTGGAAGCCCTGACGGCTCTTTGCGCATCAATACAAGCGGCAATCCGGGATTAGCGACAGGTGGCACTGGTGATGTTCTTGCGGGTCTCTGCGGTGCTTTGTTAGCGCAAGGATTCGATTGTTTTCATGCAGCGCAACTGGCAACATGGGTACACGGCAATGCCGCCGACATTCTGGTTAGCAAAGGAGTCGGACCTTTAGGTATATGCGCGAGTGAATTACCGGTCGAAATCAGAGCGGGTCTCAACTCACTGGTAAATTCACACCGTAACCAGGTATAAAATTTACTCAACCAGACTATTTATTTGTTCTGGATTTAACTTTTCTGTCGCCTGCTCACAAACGATCCCGGCACAGGAAATCGCGGCGGTTAATTTTTCAATTTGCTCTTGCTGCGATACAGCGTGATCAATCAATTTATGCAATACCTTTGAGACAGGATCATCACTACTCTGCGTAACACCATACGCTGAAAACAGACTGTCACCGACTTGGTCAGTCGCACTGGGTTCTTTTTTGACGATATGCGCAGGGTTACCAACTGCAGTTGCACCAGCGGGAACCGGTTTCAGCACAACAGAGTTAGAACCAATTTTCGCGCCAGCACCTATCGTAAAGCTCCCTAACACCTTGGCACCTGCGCCAACAATGACACCTGGCTCAAGGGTGGGATGCCGCTTTGCTCCGCGCGATAAGGATGTTCCACCTAAAGTCACACCTTGATAAATCGTGCAGTCATCGCCTATCTCTGCGGTTTCGCCGATCACAACACCAAAACCATGATCGATAAACACTCTGCGGCCGATTGTTGAACCAGGATGGATTTCGATACCGGTAATTACGCGGGCGA
Source organism: Undibacterium sp. FT79W (assembly GCF_014284215.1). NCBI lineage: Bacteria > Pseudomonadati > Pseudomonadota > Betaproteobacteria > Burkholderiales > Oxalobacteraceae > Undibacterium > Undibacterium sp. FT79W. The sequence goes on from NZ_JACOGB010000002.1 coordinate 204,539, forward strand.
TATATGAAATAAAACGCCCCAACCACTTCAGACCATGAGTCCAGCACCATTTTGCCCAACGGTGCATCACGATAGCCTGAAAACCCGGATAGCAAGTCATTACCTCCCACGCATTCCGGGCGGCCGGATCTTTCTTAATAATGCTGGCAATATCTTCACGAAAATGGCTGAACATGTGGGAGTGCAATAAATAGACGGACTAGGATAGTAGCTTATTCAGAAAAAGTGCGCCGAAGCGCACTGAAATAGTATTAAAGATCAATTTTGGTTTTAAACAGCTTTGATTAAGCGTTGACGTCTCGCCTCGTACAAACAAACACCTGAAGCCACTGAAACATTCAAGCTTTCAACCGAACCAAACATGGGTACGCTAACCAGAACGTCGCAGGTTTCTCTGGTCAGCCTGCGCATCCCCTCACCTTCAGAGCCCATCACCAGCGCACTGCCCCCCGTAAAATTCACGTCATAAATGGTTTGATCGACATCATCAGATGTCCCCACCAGCAAAATATCACGCTCTTTCAACTCTCTCAATGTGCGTGCAAGGTTGGTAACGGTGATATAAGGCACAGTTTCAGCCGCACCACTGGCAACTTTTGCTGCAGTCGCGTTCAATCCTACGGCCCGGTCTTTTGGTGCAATAACGGCATGTGCACCGACACCGTCGGCAACGCGCAAACAGGCACCAAGATTATGCGGATCAGTAATTCCGTCCAGTACCAATAACAATGGCGGACCATCTATCGCATCCAATAACTCATCAAGATTGCGAGCCAGAGATAACTCTCCTGCTTTTGCGACGACACCTTGATGCCGACGGGTACCAACGATGTTCGATAAGCGCTGATCATCTGCTGGAATAACCCGGATACCTGCAGATTTTGCCGCATGCAACAACTCCTGCATACGTCGGTCGCTACGGCCGGAATCAACATAAATCTCTTCCACCGACGACGCTTCGTGACGAATACGTGAAGTCACCGCGTGGAAACCAAAAATCATTTTACTTTTCATATTGCTCTTTACTAATTAACTTAACGTCTTCTTTTTGCTGATTTTCCTGCTACCTTACCGCTTGACGGCAATTTATTTTTACCGGTGACCGGAGACTTTTTGGATGATTTAGAAGAACGATCCCCTGAAGATGCGCGCTCCAATTCCACATACTCAGTGGCTGATCCTCGTCTTGCCCCTGAAACCGTTTTACCTGCAGATGCAGAAAGTAATGGGGAATTTCTTTTTGACTTATCTGATCCTGAGCCACGATTAGCAACCGTACTACCGACAACATTTTGAACCAGGCTCAAGTCAATTTTACGTGCATCAAGATCTACGCGACTAACCTGCACTTTTACCTTATCGGTCAGCTGGTAACGCTTTCCGGTACGTTCGCCGCGCAGCTCATGTCTGGCTTCATCAAACTGAAAGTAATCAGCGCCAAGCTCGGTGATATGAACCAGGCCCTCAATAAAGATATCGTCTAACTGAACAAAAATACCAAACTGCGTAACCCCGGTAATCGTTCCGATAAATTCTTCGCCCAGTTTATTTTTTATAAAGTAGCACTTCAACCATGCTTCAACATCTCTGGATGCTTCATCAGCGCGACGTTCATTTGCAGAACAATGAGTTCCCAAAGCGTCCCAGATGGTGAGATCTTTCTCTGGCTTCTTTTTACCCGCTGCTTTATCCGCAACCTGCTGCTTACGCGCAGCATTAGAAATTGTCGTATTTAACAAGCTCAGATTGATGCCTTTGGGCTCATAAACCTTTCCTTGCAAAACCGCTTTGATCGCTCTGTGCGTCAGCAAATCAGGGTAACGTCGGATCGGGCTGGTGAAATGCGCATAAGCCTCATAGGACAAACCAAAGTGACCTATGTTGTCTGGGCTATAGACTGCTTGCTGCATAGAGCGCAGTAGCATGGTCTGCAACAACTGCGCGTCAGGTCGTCCTTTTACCTTTTCCATCAGCGCAGCATAATCAGACGCCGACGGGCTGTCTCCACCGCCAAGAAATAAGCCGACTTGTTTCAGAAAATTTCTGACTTGCGTTAACTTCTCTTTAGTCGGGCCGGCATGAATCCGGTACGTGCCCGGATGCTTGTAGGTTTCGAGTAAATTCGCAGCACATACATTGGCAGCCAACATACATTCTTCGATCAACTTATGCGCGTCATTTCTTGTGCGTGGAACGATTCGTTCTATCTTACCCGCGGCATTACAGATAATGTACGTTTCCGTGGTTTCAAAATCAATCGCGCCGCGCGCTTGACGGGCTTTCAATAATGACTGAAACACTGCGTATAAATTGCTCAGGTGTGGCACCAGCAACATGCGCTTGGCAGCGGCCGTTCCTTTCGTATTTCCGAGAATCTCAGCCACCTCAGTGTACGTAAAACGCGCTGCCGAATGAATTACCGCTGGATAAAACTGGTAGGCCTTAATATCGCCATCTTGTGTTATCACCATATCGCAAACCAACGTCAATCGATCTACCTCTGGATTCAGTGAACACAGACCGTTAGACAGTTTTTCCGGCAACATGGGAATAACGCGACGTGGGAAATAAACGGACGTACTACGCAACAACGCATCCTCATCCAATGCGTCATTCGGCGTCACATAGTGGCTGACGTCAGCAATAGCGACAATCAGGCGATGTCCATTGCTACGCCCTATCTTTACGGGTTCACAGTAAACCGCATCATCAAAATCACGCGCATCTTCACCATCAATCGTGACCAACGGAATATCACGCAAATCTACCCTGTTTTCCAGATCCTTAGCCAGCACCTCAGACGGTAATTTGGATGCCATTTTTTTTGCTGCATCCGAAAACTCGTGAGGAACACCAAATTTTCTGACAGCAATTTCTATTTCCATTCCAGGATCGTCAATATCGCCCAGAATCTCAACAATTTTTCCAACCGCTTGCGCATAACGAGTTGGCTGCTCAGTCAACTCTATGCTGACAACCTGTCCTGCTTTCGCTTTGCCGGGAGAGCCCGCGAGTAAAATATCCTGGCTATAACGCTTATCTTCCGGCGCGACAATCCAGACGCCATTTTCGTTTAATAAACGCCCGATGACATGTGTATTTGCACGTTCCAGTATTTCAACAATGCTGCCTTCGAGACGCCCACGTCTGTCGGTTCCTGTAACTCGTGCTGTCACACGATCACCATGCAGTACCTTCTGCATTTCCCGTTCAGGCAAAAACAAATCTTCACTGCCGTCCTCTGGAATCAAGAAGCCGTAACCGTCTCGATGGCTGCTGACCTTACCCGAAATAAAATTATCCTGATTCGCCAGCACGAAATTTCCAGATTTATCTGATGTAACCTGACCGTCGCGTTCCATCGCGTTTAATCGTCGCGTCATACCATCAAGCTCCTCGGTTTTTACGCCTAACTTCGCTGCAATAGCATTCGCCGTCAGCTTTACTTTAGTTGTACGCAGAACACCTAAAATATCTTCGCGACTCGGAATTGTGTATAAATGCTTATTCAAATGTTGTGAATTTCTCTAAAAGTTAAATCTTGCCCCGAATATACAAGACATCGTTACAGTTTACCGGAGCGCACGTTATTTAGCTAACTATTCTAATCCGACCAGGCTCACGTCTTGACATAATACCGAAACAATCTATAATAAGTGCCTTCTGTCGCCCACGTGGCGGAATTGGTAGACGCGCATGGTTCAGGTCCATGTGCCGCAAGGTGTGGGGGTTCGAGTCCCTCCGTGGGCACCAAGTTATTGAAAGCCCGTTGATTTTATCAACGGGCTTTTTCTATTTCATAATTCCAAAGTTCACTCATCTCGCATCTTCTCCCGAAAAAGTAATTCAAATTTTCGACTGAAAGTCGTAGTAAATTAATCCTGATTACTCTATAATTACGCCTTCTGTCGCCCACGTGGCGGAATTGGTAGACGCGCATGGTTCAGGTCCATGTGCCGCAAGGTGTGGGGGTTCGAGTCCCTCCGTGGGCACCAAATTATTGAAAGCCCGTTGATTTTATCAACGGGCTTTTTCTTACTCAAAATAAATCTTTAAATTAAGCATAGCAATCAACCAAATAAAAAACGGGAGTACATAACTCCCGTTTTTTATTTCACATCATTAAGCCGTCTCACCTTTTTTCAGCCAGGCATTTAACTGATGCGGCCTGATACTATCGTACTCTTCAAATGGTTGATGAATCCATGGATTCGTCGCCAGATAATCAAGATGAAAATCAGGTGCGACAGAAGAACAAGCTTTATACCAGATCACCGCGGACTTAACATCCGTTACCGCTGGAAAATTTTCGCGCAAGTGATGTAGAACACGCTCAAGCGTCACACCGGAATCAACAAGGTCGTCAACAACCAAAACACGGCCCTGCAAAGCTCCCTTGGTCATAGAAATATATTTGCCGATATCCAGAGAACCTTGGACAGTTCCAGCGTCCTCACGATAAGAACTTGTCGAAAGAATTGCCAAAGGAACGTCGAAAATTCTGGAAAAAATATCGCCTGGTCGCAAACCACCCCGCGCAAGGCACAAGACCTGGTCAAACTTCCAGCCTGACTCATGCACTTTAAGCGCCAACTGCTCAATTGAACGATGGTAAGCATCCCAAGAAACCCACAGATCCTTATCCGTAGAAGCAGGTGTATTCATTTTTATTTTTCCTTTAAATAAACGGGTGGCGCAATACGATAGTCTCCTCACGGTCAGGACCGGTAGAGACCATATCAACTGGCACTCCGACGAGCGCCTCTATGCGCTTAATGTAATTGCGGGCATTTTCGGGCAAAGCTTCCATGCTCTTCGCACCTACAGTTGACTCAGACCAACCAGGCATTTCCTCATAGATAGCCTCGCACATCGCCGCCTCTTCTGCACCAACCGGGAAAATATCAACAATTTTTCCACCCAGTTTATAACCAGTACACAGCTTCAAAGTTTCAACACCATCCAACACATCAAGCTTGGTCAAACACATGCCAGAAACGCCATTAATCTGAACAGATCGCTTCAACAGTGCAGCATCAAACCAACCACAACGACGGGCACGCCCAGTTACTGTGCCAAACTCATGCCCAACACTCGCCAAATGCTTACCAACGCCCTGATCCGTCGGCAATTCGGAAGGAAATGGGCCTGAACCAACACGTGTCGTATACGCCTTAGTAATTCCAAGAATGTAATGCAACATATTTGGACCAACGCCCGTACCTGCTGCAGCATTGCCTGCCACGCAATTACTTGACGTAACGAAAGGATAAGTACCATGATCAACATCCAGTAAGCTGCCTTGCGCGCCCTCAAACAGGAGGCTTGCGCCAGCTTTGTGCGCTGCGTACAAAGCACTGGAAACATCAGTAACCATAGGACGAATACGCGGAACTAAAGCCAACGTGTCATCCAAAGTCTTTTGATAATCAACCGCTGGCGCCTTGAGATAATTCGTTAACACGAAGTTGTGATAATCCAGGTTTTCCTTCAACTTCTCAGCAAAACGCTTAGCATTTAATAAATCAGCGACACGAATTGCACGACGTGCAACCTTATCCTCGTAGGCAGGACCAATACCTTTACCTGTGGTGCCGATTTTGGCAGCACCACGAGCAGCCTCGCGAGCTGCATCCAACGCGGCATGGTAAGGAAGAATGACCGGACATGCCTCAGAGATTTTGAGACGGGAAACAACCTCCACGCCGTTTGCCTGCAATTTATCGATCTCGCGCAACAAATCTGGAACAGACAAAACCACACCATTACCGATATAGCAAGCCGTACCCTCACGCATAATTCCAGAAGGAATTAATTGCAACGCAGTCTTTTGTCCACCGATCACCAGCGTATGACCTGCATTGTGGCCACCTTGAAACCGAACCACACCTTGAGCATGATCCGTCAGCCAGTCAACAATCTTTCCCTTACCCTCGTCGCCCCACTGGGTACCAATGACAACGACATTTTTTGCAATTTTATTGTTTGACATTACTCAACCTACATTTTGAAGAATCCATTGTTCACCATCGAATACGACCACACGATTGCAGTCAAATTCATCTTGTTCATTCTCATGCCCAGGGAGATTTTGAATCACCACCTCCCCTTCACTACGTAACGCTGCAATTTTTGACAACAAACCTGCGTCACGACTCCAAGGGGCACGGATCGCCCCTTTTCTCTCAGCAACAGGCATCAGACGCGCCAATTCGCGCAAATCCAAAGAAAAGCCCGTTGCAGGCCTGGAGCGACCAAAAGCCTCACCCACGTGATCGTAACGCCCACCACGAGCAACGGCATTAGGCAAACCTGGAACGAACGCACTGAACATAACACCACTGTGGTAGTGATAACCCCGCAGGTCTGCCAGATCTATCGTTACCTTGTCGTTACCAACCAGATTAGCAAGATACTCAAGCTCAGATAACGCAGACATAACGCCACCCAGATTAGGTAACTCCTTTCTTGCCCGGCCAATGACAGACACATCACCATACAAAGTTGGTAAGACCTGCAAAGCACGCCTGACCTCAGGAGAAAAACCTTCACTGACACTTTTTATACTCGGAATATCCTTGGACTCTAACAGCGCAAACAAAATATTCTCTTGTTGCTTCGCAAGTGGATCTGTTTCGAGTATTGCACGCAACACACCCACGTGACACAAATCCAGGCGCACTTGCTCAATGCCAGCCAGCCTTAAACAGGCAATCACCAGCTCCTGAATCTCTGCATCCGCCTCGAGTCCTGCATGTCCGTATATTTCAGCACCGATCTGAATCGGTTCACGCGTTGCATGTAACCCTGATGGCTTAGTGTGCAAGACGTTGCCAGCGTAGCACAGGCGAGTCACCGAACTGCGGTTTAAAAGATGGGCATCAATACGTGCGACCTGAGTAGTCATGTCTGCGCGCACGCCCATCGTACGACCAGACATCTGATCAACCAGCTTGAAAGTACGTAGATTCATATCCTGACCTGCACCGGTCAAGAGTGATTCTATATATTCCAGCAAAGGAGGCATAACTAATTCATAACCATACAAACGGAAATGATCTAGAAAAACACGACGCAAGTCTTCAATCTTGCGAGCCTCAGAGGGCAAGACATCAGCGATATTTTCAGGTAAGAGCCAGTTCGGCATGAAAAACAATCAAAAATTAAGAAAACGAGAGAATGAACTTTATTGGGCTCATCCGGCAAACAGCGACCTGCGCCAAAGCTGGCGTAGATCGCTGTTTGATCAAAATATATAAGTATTACTTAGACTTTGCTGCCGAGCCACCATTAACAGCACTGCCGGGAGCTTTAAAATATTTGAAAAATTCAGAACTAGGATCAACGACAACGACGTCACTCTTAGTTTTGAAGCTGGCCCGGTAAGCCTCCAGACTTCTGTAAAATTTATAAAACTCAGGATTTTGCCCAAATGCCTGCGCATAAATCCGCGACGCCTCTGCATCACCTTCACCGCGCATTTGCTCAGCTTCACGGTAAGCCTCAGCAAGTATCACAACTCTCTGCCGGTCTGCGTCAGCCCTGATTTTCTCAGACTCAGCCGAACCTGTAGAGCGAAGCTCATTCGCAACACGCAAACGCTCTGATTTCATGCGGTCGTAAACAGAATTATTAATCTGCTCAACATAATCAACCCGCTTCAAACGAACATCGATAATATCAACACCAATTTGCTTAGCTTCGTCAGTAACTTTGCTTTTGATCGCCTCCATTACTTTGCCGCGCTCGCCTGAAATCACTTCACGCACAGTCCGCTTTGTAATTTCGTCGTTCAGTGCCGCTTTTACTATCTGAGACAGGCGATCTTTTGCCCGGCGCTCATCACCGCTGAAGCTCACGTAATACAGCTTCGGTTCAGTAATCTGCCATTTAACATAGGAATCGACAAGAATGTTTTTCTTTTCCGCTGTAATGAAGCGATCTGCCTCAGCTGAATCAATAGTCAGAATCCGTTTATCAAGCAACAAAACATTTTGGAATGGTGGCGGTAATTTGAAATGTAAGCCAGGTTCGCTAATAACGGACTTAACTTCCCCAAAGGCGAACACAATTGCATGCGACTTCTGATCAACAATAAAAATTGTCGAATAGGTGACTAAAAGTGCTGCGATTACAGCCAGAAAAAATGAAATCAGCTTATTCATCAGCGCACCTCTCTGTCACGTGAATCACGAGTATCTCTGGCACGCCCATCTTTATTGTAACGCATCTCCACAGACGGAATTTGTTCTGCAGTCGTTGGAGTAACGGGCTGTACAACAACTGGTTTAACGCTATTTGCCTCTTGGGAAATCATTTTATCAATCGGCAGATAGATCATGTTGTTGCTTTGTTTTGTATCCATCAAAACTTTACTCGTACTGGTAAAAATTTGCTGCATTGTTTCGAGATACATCCTGTCCCTCGTCACCGCAGGCGCCTTCTGATACTCACTCAATACCTGCTTAAAGCGAGAGGCATTCCCCTCAGCATTCGCCACAATTCGTGACTTGTAACCTTCAGCCTCTTGCAAGGTACGGGAAGCCTCACCACGCGCCTTTGGAATCACGTCATTAGCATAGGCCTGGCCTTCATTTTTTTGTCGCTCTTTATCCTGTCCCGCCTTTACTGCGTCATCGAATGCTGCCTGCACCTGTTCCGGTGGCTGAACGCCTTGCATCGTGATATTCGCGATCTGAACGCCTGCTTTATAACGGGTCAGTATCTGCTGCATCAGTGCACCAACATCCATTGCGACTTTTTCCCGCCCCTCGTAAAGGACGAAATCCATTTTACTTTTACCGACAATTTCACGAATCGCAGTTTCTGCGACCTGACGGATCATTTCATCCTGATCCCGGTTGTTATAAAGCCACTCAGCGGCACTTTTCAATTTGTATTGAACTGCGAACTGGATATCGACAATATTCTCGTCATCAGTCAGCATTAAGGATTCATGTGCCTGCTTATTTTTCACATTTGAACGATAGCCGACTTCGATAGTACGAACCTGTGACACATTCACAATTTCGTGATTCTGAATCGGATAAGGCCAGCGCCAATTCATACCCGCGCCATTCACGTGGCTATACTTTCCAAAAGTCGTGACAACAGCATTCTGCCCTTCCTGGACAATAAAAATACCGCTCACCAGCCAGACAAAAACAAAGATAAAAGCAATCGCACCGATACCAAATCGGGTAGTGGATGAATCAGGATTAAATCCGCCGCCGCCATCACCGCCGCCGTTTTTTTGCCCTAAGAAACGGGATAAACGCTGATTCAAATCTTTCCAGACCTGATCGAGGTCGGGAGGGGTTTCCGGTGACTTCTTGCCATCCTGATTATTTTTTGATCCACGTCCCCACTGAGGATCATTCAGCGATAACGTAACACCAATTTTTTTTAGAAATGAACCAATCATTCTTTAGATATCCAATGAGTAATTTTCGAACTAATGGAGATTAAAACGAACGTCATCGAATTGAGAAGTCAATTTTTCATCTGACATTTGTTGCGCTTTAACAGAAGCGAAATCAGCGATTGCGTCGCGTAACAGACTTAGTCCGACGCCGGTACGGGCACTCAAAAAAATCCGATCAATTTTACCATATTCATTCAGGGCAACTGATGGTTCCAGACCCGCCAGATCAATCTTATTAAACACAATCAACTGCGGAATATGGTCAGCGCCAATCTCTTTCAACACCTGATTGACCTGAAAAATCTGCTCTGTCCTGACAGGGCTGTTTGCATCAACTACGTGCACGAGCAAATCAGCGTGAATAGTCTCTTCAAGCGTTGCACGAAATGCCGCTACCAGTTGATGCGGTAATTCACGGATAAATCCAACCGTATCTGAGATAACAACATTTCCAGCCTCGCCGAGATAGAGGCGTCTCGATGTCGTATCCAACGTCGCAAACAATTGATTTGCCGCGTAGGCACCAGCCTTCGTCAGAGCATTAAACAGTGTCGACTTACCAGCATTTGTGTAACCGACCAATGAAACCGAAAAGGTTTTACTGCGATCACGTGAGCGCCGCTGAGTTTCCCGCTGCTGACGCAGCTTATCCAGCTTCGCCTTGAGCATTTTGACTCGCTCTCCCAGAAGACGCCGATCCGTCTCTAACTGAGTTTCACCCGGCCCGCGCAAACCGATACCACCTTTTTGCCGCTCAAGGTGAGTCCAGCCACGAATTAAGCGCGTCGCAAGATGCTGTAGCTGTGCCAACTCGACTTGAACCTTTCCCTCGTGACTCTTCGCCCTCTGGGCAAAAATATCAAGAATGAGACTAGTACGATCAATCACGCGAATTTTGAGACGACGCTCAAGATTTCTTTGTTGAGCTGGCGATAAAGCGTGATTAAAAATGACCAAATCAAGCTCAGAATCAGCAACAGCGGCAAGCACCTCATCAGCCTTGCCAGAGCCGATAAACAATGCGGCATCCGGCCCTGATCTTTTGCAGGTGATTGTCGTTACAACATCCGCTCCGGCAGACTGTGCCAGCAGTGAAAGCTCTTCGAGACTATCGGCAAAACCATCTTTGCCGAAATCAACACCGACCAAAGCGGCGCGCATATTTAAAGACATGTATCCAAATTATCAGGAGCCAAAAAATTACTCAGCCTCAGCTTCAGAATTAATACTCACAGCGCGCGCAGGCACAACAGTGGAGATAGCGTGTTTATATACCATTTGCGTAACGGTATTTCTCAGCAACACGACATACTGATCGAAAGATTCAATATGCCCCTGTAACTTAATACCATTCACCAGGTAGATAGATACTGGAATATGTTCTTTACGCAGCGCGTTCAGAAACGGGTCTTGTAACAGTTGCCCTTTGTTGCTCATGACAGCTCCATTGTGTTGTTGTGATCAGGAGTTTGGGATTATCTTGTATTTTTCAAGCAATCCATCCGAAATTACAGATATCTGTAATGTTTTTTAGTTCAATTCGCAGAAATACTGCGTCATACAAAACCGTGAAAACTAATTACTTCGTTTTATCAAACGGATTTTTACCGGAGCGCATTTCTATTCTCAAAGGAGTTCCTACCAATGAAAACGTTTCCCTGAAATGCTTCTCCAGATAACGTTTATATACATCACCGACGGCGTCCAGCGCATTACCGTGAATCACAATGATAGGCGGATTTTGTCCGCCCTGGTGAGCATAACGTAATTTTGGCCTGATCGAACCTTTGCGCTTCGGTTGCTGATGCTCAACCGCCTCAATCAGAGCACGAGTCAATTTCGGCGTTGATAAATTCGCCATCGCAGCAGCGTAAGCAGAATCTATCGACTTCATTAACGGGCCGATGCCTGTCGATTTCAGGGCTGAGATGAAATGGAATTTTGCAAAGGTGAGGAAATTCAACTTCCGCTCAATGTCCATTTTAATTTCATCTCGCCGATCACTTTGCAAGCCATCCCATTTATTCACACCGACAACCAAGGCTCGGCCTGACTCGAGAATGAACCCAGCAATATGCGCGTCTTGCTCAGAAATATCCTGCTGCGCATCCAGCAATAAAAGAACCACGTTCGCTTCAGAAACAGATTGCAGGGTTTTGACCACTGAAAATTTCTCAATAGCCTCAAAAACCTTACCGCGCCGGCGAATACCAGCAGTATCGATTAAGGAATAATGCTTACCATCCCTCTCAAACGGAATCTCAATTGAATCCCGCGTTGTCCCTGGCATATCAAAGGCAATCACACGATCTTCGCCAAGCAAGGTGTTCACCAAGGTTGACTTACCGACGTTCGGGCGCCCAACAATAGCAATCCGGATACCTTTAACCGCATCCTCAGCTGGCTCCGATTCTGGCGGTCGCTGTGCAAATGCAATATCGAGCGATTCTTCTACAAGATCAACGACACCGTCTCCATGAGCGGCAGAGATCACATACGGATCACCAAGTCCAAGCTCGTAAAAATCTGCTGTTACTGAAGAATACTTCATACCTTCGGCTTTATTGACAACCAACATCACCGAGCGTCCAGACTTACGTAAAAAATCTGTGATCGTTTTGTCGTGCGGCGTCAAACCCTGACGTCCATCAACGATAAAAATAATGACATCAGCTTCAGCAACTGCCTGCTTGGTCTGCTTTGCCATCTCATGCAAGATACCGTCTTTCGCTACTGGCTCAAAGCCACCAGTATCAATTACCAGAAAAGGTCGCTCACCAATACGTCCCTCGCCATAATGACGATCACGAGTAAGCCCTGGCAAATCAGCCACCAAGGCATCACGTGAACGGGTAAGCCGATTGAACAGCGTGGATTTGCCGACATTTGGTCGACCTATAAGTGCAATAACCGGCTTCATTTAATATTACTCAGTTGCGATAGCAACCACTAATCCTGATTTTGTTTGAACAATCAAATTTGAGCCAACCACAACAGGCGCAGCTAAAATCTGACTACCATCAGTAGGCAACCTACCGATGAAAGAACCATCTTCTCTGGAGAGAAAATGCACGTAACCTGCCAGATCACCCACGACAACAGAGCGACCGAAAGAAACAGGTGCTGACAAGCGCCGATTGGCAAGCTTATCATTTTTCCAAGCACTAGAACCTGACTCACGATTATAAGCAGTCACAGCACCACCAACATCTGCAGCAAAGACAAAGCGCTCATCGACACCGGCACCAACCTCACTGGATAATTTCTTTACCCAACGAACAGCGCCTGTGTTCAGATCGAAGCAACCGACCCGCCCCTGATAAGCACTGGCGCAAACATCACGCCCAATGATCGCAGGAAATCCCGAAACGTCCGCAACACGCTCAAGTTCAGTCGCACCTTTTGGCTCACCAACCACGGCCTCCCAGCGCAAGCTGCCATTGGCGAGAGATAAAGCTGCCATACGCCCACCTGGCAAAGCGATGATCACCTGATCACCGGCAACGACCAAACCTGGGAACGCACGTAATGTTAAAGCAGGCAAAGTACGCTCAACCACCCATTTACGGGCACCGGTTTCAACGTCATATGCGCTAATTTTATTATCAATGCTACGAACAACAACTAAACTATCAGACAACGCCGGGGCTGATAAAATTTCTGTGGAATCCTGGTTTTTCCAGCGCAGCTTGCCTTCATTATCGAATGCAAACAAACCACCCTTATCACCTGCAACGACGACCGTTCTGGCATTTGCTCCGACACCGCCCGTCAAACGCACGCCAGCGTTAATACGCCAGTCTGCGCGACCACTGGCCGCATCAATCTTCAACAAAGTTCCGTCAGCGGCAGCAACATAGAGCTGCTGCCCAACAATTGCCGGAGAGAACACGTAATTTTGAGACGAACCGACCTGAACGGACCATAACTGCTTAACAGAAAGAGTCGGTTTTATCTCTAACAATGCTGCCGGTACATTTTTTTCAGATTTTGAGGCGAATGGGTTCCAAGAAGAACATCCTGCCAAAACACACAATGCAGCCGCCGAAATTATTTTGGCAGAAAAATGCATAAACACTCCTGTTATTTGCTTACTGACTCAACAGATCCACCAATCGCATCCAATTTAATTTGAATTAATTGTTTTACTGAATTTTTTTCCATCGCCTTGTCCAATGCGACCTGGTAGGACTTTCGAGCATCATCCAATTTAGCCTGCGCAACGAAAATATCGCCTTTTCTGTCAGCAACATCTGCTTGCAGCTCAGCTGGAAATTCACCTGACAACTGTTTCAACGCTTCATCAAATAATTTCTCATCCAACAAAATACCAGCCAGACGTATCTTCGCTAAAGCCTTGTACTCGTCGCCTTTACCAGAGTCAATTACCCACTGGAGCTGACTTTTAGCAGACTTCAAATCATTTGCATCAAACGATGTTTTAGCTGACACCAATGCGGCCATCGAAGCGTATGACGTCGCAGGAAACTTCTCTTTTAAGTCACCCACAGCGCGCTGAATCTTTGCCGCATCTTTTGCTGTTACAGACTTCTGCAACTCTTCATATAACTGTGAGGCTTGCCCCGCCTGATTCGTTTGATAGTTATTCCATTGCACCCATCCTGCATAGGCAGCAAGCGCGATGATCAAAACCCAGGTAATCAAATTACCATATTGCTTCCATGTTGCTTTCAGTGTTGCGAGTTGCTCTTGTTCTTCGAGATCGTATGCCATGTTTTTATAAGATTAATGGTTAATATGAATATGATTCGGGTCATCGCAGCAAGAGCTGTCATCACCAGTGCCTGCGATCTGATCAACCAGATAATCTACCGCAGCATCAAACGGAACACTGATTTGATTATTTTCAGCAATATCGGATCGCATGGATTTTATACTGACATTGTTATTGGCAACCTCGTCTTCACCAATAATCACCGCGTATGCGCAACCACTGGCATCTGCCTTCTTCATTTGCGATTTAAAACTACCAACCCCGGTCGCGGTTGCGCAATGTAGCACAACATCAAGCCCGGCATCGCGTAATCGCTCGCCAAGAACCAAGGACTGCATTTGCCCCTCGTCAGTTTGGTGAACCAGATAAACATCACACAAGGAGGGCTGATGAACATCACCAGCAACCTTCATCAATTCAATCAGTCGCTCAATCCCCATTGCAAAACCACAAGCAGGCGTTGGCTTTCCACCAAAAGTTAAGAATAAAGTATCATAGCGTCCACCAGCACACACTGTTCCCTGAGACCCCAACTCGTCTGTCACCCACTCAAAAACAGTGCGATTGTAATAATCCATACCTCTCACAAGACGCGGATTAATCGTGAACGGAATACTGTTGTGACGCAGTATTTTTTGTACTCCATCAAAGTGAGCCAGCGACTCAGCACCGAGATAATCCAACAGTTTTGGCGCAGCATTGACCATTTCTTGCATCGCTGGATTTTTTGTATCAAGTATCCGCAGTGGATTGCTATGTAAGCGACGCTTCGCTTCTGCATCGAGAATATCAGAGTGATTCTCAAAATAACTGATTAACGCTGCACGGTGCAAATTTCGCTCGTTTGCATCACCGATCGAATTTAACTCAAGGCGCACATTCTGCAAACCGAGATCATCCCAGAGCCGCTGACACAACATAATCAATTCAGCATCAATATCCGGCCCACTAAAACCCAAGGCCTCAGCACCTACCTGATGAAACTGACGATAGCGTCCACGCTGAGGCTTTTCATGGCGGAACATAGGGCCCGCATACCAAAGGCGCTTCGGGCCATCATAAACAAGATTGTGCTCAATTGCTGCACGCACCACACCCGCAGTTCCTTCTGGGCGCAACGTCAGCTTATCGCCATTCATCGAGTCTTCAAATGAATACATTTCTTTTTCGACGATATCTGTCACCTCACCAAGTCCGCGGGCAAACAGCGGAGTTGGCTCAACTATCGGTGTACGAACCTGTTGAAATCCATAGCTCTTTAATACTGAGTGAACCGTATTTTCGAATAGCTCCCAGAGTGCGGAATCGTCAGGGAGCAAATCATTCATTCCCTTAACACCGACTATTTTTTCTATTTTTTTATTTTCTGACATAAGAAACTCAGTTCAATTAATCAACTACTGTTGGTGCATAACGCTTTGCGACATAGTTCAGCACAATTGCCTGAAATTCTTCAGCAATTCTATCTCCACGCAATGTCATCGCTTTTACACCATCAATAAACACTGGTGCAGCTGGCGACTCACCTGTACCCGGAAGACTAATACCGATATTTGCGTGTTTTGACTCACCAGGACCATTCACGATACATCCCATGACAGCAACATTCATACTCTCAACGCCAGGGTACTGCTTCTTCCAGGCAGGCATCTGCTCACGCAAGAAAGTCTGAATATCGTCTGCCAATTCCTGAAATACCGTGGAAGTCGTGCGACCACAACCAGGACAAGCAATCACCATCGGCGTGAATTTTCGCAACCCCATGGTCTGCAAAATTTCCTGACCTACAATCACCTCACGGCAACGGTCTCCTCCAGGCTCGGGAGTCAACGATATACGTATGGTGTCGCCAATCCCCTCTTGCAACAATACCGAGAGCGCAGCGGTGGAAGCAACGATCCCTTTACTCCCCATTCCTGCCTCGGTTAAACCCAAGTGCAAAGGATATTCGCAGCGAGTCGAAAGTTCACGGTACACCGCGATCAAATCCTGCACACCAGAAACCTTGCACGATAAGATAATTTTATCCCCAGCCAGCCCCAGTTCCTCTGCGCGCTGCGCATTTTCTATCGCAGACGTAATCAACGCTTCATACATGACAGATTGCGCAGTCCAAGGTACGGAACGGCGAGCATTCTCATCCATAACTCTTGCCAACAGGGTTTGATCCAGACTCCCCCAGTTAACACCGATACGAACCGGTTTATCATAGCGGCAAGCCAACTCTATCATCTGAGCAAACTGAGATTCCCGCTTTGCCCCCTGACCTACATTACCCGGATTAATCCGATACTTCGACAAGGCTTGCGCGCAATCAGGAAAATCCTGTAGCAAGGTATGGCCGTTATAATGAAAATCACCGACCAGCGGAACGTCAACCTCCATTTTGTCGAGTTGTTCGCGAATAGCCGGAACCGCTGCAGCCGCCTCAGGATTATTGACAGTGATACGCACCAACTCAGAACCAGCCCGCGCCAGATCCTTGATCTGAATTGCAGTCGCAATTACATCGGCAGTATCCGTATTTGTCATTGATTGCACAACAACTGGCGCTTCACCACCGATTACAACTTTGCGCTTTCCGTAGACGATGCTTGCCGCACGGCTGAAACGCCTCTGGCGAGGACCAGACAAAATTTCGGACAAAAGAGACTCCATATTTACTTGACAATCAAATTAACGACATTCGAGTCTTTGCCTGTTGTGATATCCATTGGATTACCACGAAGCGACGCATCAACACCCGCGGCGTTGCCCAGTCTCAGTTGCAAGGTTTCTTTCACCTCAAACACTTCTTCAGTCCCCGCTTTTGCCAAATGTGAAGTGAGAACTGTGCCATTTTCTTTTTTAACCTGCACCCATGAATCCTGGCGAAACCTCAGCCGCAACTTATCATTACCTGCAGCAACAGGTTGAACCAAAGGCGTATTCTCAGCTGTATTGGATGTAGCTACAGCAGCAGCGGAATGACTGGCAGATGTCACTTCGACTAAGGTTTTAGCCGGCTCACTGCGTTCAGCATCCGCACTTTTGGTAATCTCGGCAACCGCAGAAGACGGAGCTGAAACAGAATTGATTTTTTCAACAACGGGCACAGATGCAGAAACTGCATCTACAGAACTTGCCGAAACAGACAGAGCATCAACCTGAACAGATGGTCTCGTGAAAAAGGCCTTCACATAAGAGGATTGTTCGACATATTGATACGACACAAATAACAATGCAGCCATCGCAAAAAAGGCGGCTGCTATCAAATATTTGCGATTATTATTTTCACTTCTTCCCAAAAATGGCGAGCGCGATTCCTGAAAAGGGGTTGCCAGCGTAGGTTGCAGACCAGCATCCAGCGCTTGCCCGGTTTGCTCATCAGGCAAACAAGCGATAAGCTCGGCAGGATCCAGTTTAAGCAGCTTAGCGTAGGAACGTACAAATCCCCGCACAATCACTAACTTTGGCAACTGTTCAAAAGCATTATTTTCTAACGCAATAATCTGACGAGGAGACAATTTAAGCTGTCCAGCTACCTGCTCAACGCTCAGACCGGCCAAAGTGCGGGCTGCAGATAACAGCCCACCGGCAGTCTGAACAACACTTAGCACAGGCTTAGACTCACCTCCAGAAGGCAGCACCTCTGACGCTGGACTCAATCCCACATCACTCATCAAAAGATCCCCGCTGCAAAAGGCCAAATTCACGCGAACCCGGATGACGTCGACGCAATTGCGTCGCATAGCCAGTCATTGCAGCCTCATCGCCGAGTCGCTTTTCAATTTTAATTGCAAGCCACAAAACATCTGCAGTTAATACATCAAACTTAATTACTCTGTTGATGTAAAAACGAGCCTGACCATATTCACCACGGTCATACAGAATTTTGGCGAGATTTGCATTAATACCCGGATTTGAGGGATCTTGCTTAAACCCCTCGATGAAATATTTCTCAGCGCGAGGCGAGTCCTTCATCCTCAGACTACAAAGACCCGCATTGTTATAAGTTTTGCCTAAATTGGCATATGCAGGATTATTTATAACGCGATCAAGATAAGCCAAGCCCTGCTTTTCGCGACTATTCTGACAAAGAAACCAGCCATAATTATTCTCCACATCGACATTACCAGGAGATAGCTTCAGTGCCTGCAAAAAATTATCTTCCGCCAGTTGCTTTTCACCTGTATCCATAAAAATAACGGCACGAACAGCGTAGGCATCAACCATATCCGGATAAATCAATAACGCCTGTCTGATCTCTTCCAGTGCAACTTTGTGCTGTCCTTGCTGATAATAGCCAACAGCCAATTGCATCCTGATGGATGCACGCTTCTGCAGTTCAAGCTTTTCCGCTGAAACAGCGGACTCGTCGACACGCGCATCCAAATGCCTGGACGCACAAGCAGAAACAGACAAAACCAGAGAAAGGAGCAATACCTGTTTTGCACGAGAGCCAAATTCAAAAATTTTCACTGTGTGATCTCCACGATCTTGCCAAAATTTTCGCCAAACTTCTTTTGATATTCCGCCATTTTTTGCATGCGCTCCTGCACACGCGTCCTGTCCTTTACATCACCCGCTAACTGACCACATGCTGCATCAATATCATCGCCCCGCGTTTTACGTGTCGTTGTGACGATACCGGCATCCATCAACACCTGCGCAAATGCTTTAATCCGTGGATTGGCAGAACGCTTCAGCCCCGACTCCGGAAATGGATTAAACGGAATCAGATTAAACTTACAAGGCACATTTTTAACCAATTGAATCAGCTCCCGTGCATGCTGATCCGTATCATTGACGCCATCCAACATGCAATATTCAAAGGTGATGAAATCTCTCGGCGCAAATTCCAGATAACGTTTGCACGCCGCCATCAACTCACTTAACGGGTATTTTTTATTTAACGGTATCAAACTGTCGCGCAGCACGTCATTCGAGGCATGCAAAGAAACTGCCAGTGCAACCGGGCACTCCTGCGACAACTTATCCATCATAGGAACAACACCACTGGTCGACACCGTAACACGCCGACGGGACAAGCCATACGCATTGTCATCCAGCATCAAACGCAACGCGGCGACCGTTGGTTCAAAGTTTAACAGCGGCTCCCCCATCCCCATCATCACCACATTCGTGATCTGACGCTCACCTTTTGGACCAGGAATTACGCCTTTAGTTTTTCTTAACTCAAACTCTGCCATCCATAACTGACCGATGATTTCTCCAACGGTCAGATTACGATTAAATCCTTGCTTACCAGTGGAACAAAAGCGGCAATTCACCGCACATCCCGCTTGCGTCGAGATACACAAGGTTCCACGATTCTCTTCAGGAATAAACACTGTTTCAACAGCATTCCCCTGCCCTACATCAACCAACCACTTACGGGTACCATCAGAAGAAGTGTGATCACTAATTACTGAGGGAGCAGCGATAACCGCTCTGGTTGCCAACTTTTCTCGCAAAGACTTCGCAAGATCAGTCATCTCGTCAAACGTACTCGCGCCAAACTGATGAATCCAGCGTTGCAACTGCTTTGCACGGAACGGCTTCTCACCCAGCTCGCCGCAATATGCAGTGAGCTGCGCAGGATCTAAATCCAATAAATTAATGAGTACCGTCATGCGTTTTTCTTTCTTACACCCCGCACCACAACATTTTGTGGCGCAGGGAGATAATTTCTAATTACTAATCAATCTACTTCAAATTAACGTGAATACACGTTTAATGCTGGGAAAAAGTAAGCGATTTCAACTGCAGCTGTTTCAGCAGCATCAGAACCGTGCACTGCATTTGCATCGATAGACTCAGCGAAATCAGCACGAATAGTACCTTTTTCTGCTTTCTTAGGATCAGTTGCACCCATCAGATCACGGTTTTTCAAAATCGCGCCTTCACCTTCCAGAACTTGCACGAATACAGGGCCGGAGATCATGAAATCAACCAGATCTTTGAAGAATGGACGTGCTGCATGAACAGCATAAAAGCCTTCTGCTTCAGCGCGGGACAATTGAGTCAGACGAGCAGCAACAACTTTCAGACCTGCGTTTTCAAAACGGCTGACAATTTGACCAATTACGTTTTTCGCAACTGCGTCAGGTTTAATAATAGACAATGTACGTTCGATAGCCATCAAAAACTCCAATAAAAAGAAAGGGTTAAGACAAAAACTCAAGAATTCATCTAACCTTCGATTTTAGCATGAAACACTTGGCAGAACATGTCTTTAGAGTAAGCCAAAGCCAAATGCTTCACGTCAACGCAATCTGACTTAGTTAATCAGATCAAATACTGCCATCGATTCGACATGCGAAGTATGCGGGAACATGTTCACCACGCCAGCATAACTCAGCCTGTACCCTGCATTTCCTACCAGCATACCTGCATCCCGGGCCAGCGTGGATGGACTACACGAAACATAGACAAGTCGTTTCGGTTTTAATTCAGGTTTTTTCTCGGTCAAATCAATCAAGGCCTGACAAAGGGCCATGGCACCGTCACGCGGCGGATCAATCAGGAAGCGATCAAACTTGCCCAAGTCAATCAAATCGTCCGCCGTCACCTCAAACAAGTTCCGCGTACTGAACGAGGTTTTCTCCGCCAAGCCATTATGTATTGCATTTTCAAGAGCGCGCTCAGTCAGTGCAGTACTACCTTCAATGCCAACCACTTCTCTTGCCATCGTTGCTATCGGCAGCGTGAAATTACCTAACCCACAAAAAAGATCCGCAATACGCTCGTCTTTCTGCACATCCAATAAACGCAAAGCGCGTGCCACCAATACGCGATTAATATGATGATTCACCTGGGTAAAATCTGTCGGCTTGAAAGGCATCTTAACGCCAAATTCTGGCAGCAAATAATGCAAATCACTTTCCGCTGGGTAGTAAGGCGCAGCAGTATCCGGTCCTTTCGTCTGCAACCACCATTGAACACTATGCTGATCTGCAAACGCTTTTAACTTCACCTCATCGTCCGGAGTCAGCGGCTCCATGATGCGCAGCACCATTGCGGTCACACCCTCGCCTATCGCCAATTCAATTTGCGGCAAGGATTCAATAATCGA
Organism: Undibacterium sp. FT79W; assembly: GCF_014284215.1. Taxonomy (NCBI): domain Bacteria; kingdom Pseudomonadati; phylum Pseudomonadota; class Betaproteobacteria; order Burkholderiales; family Oxalobacteraceae; genus Undibacterium; species Undibacterium sp. FT79W. The sequence continues at coordinate 225,755 of NZ_JACOGB010000002.1, forward strand.
CAACGAGGCAATCAGTGAGCGCAACGGCACCAGCATTGCAGAAACATGTGGTGGCAATATCTGACAGGTTTCCATATCCGCCACATAGCGGGATTTTTTTTCGTGAAAACCAACCAGCACCTTATTTTTTTTGATGACATGACGAACCGATAATCTGGCACGGTACCTATATCCCCAGGTGGGTCCATAAATTGGGCGCAGCATTGTCTCAGCTTTTACTTTTCCGATATGCCAGAGATTATCTTCCAGAATGCGTTGTTTCATCGCCACCTGCGCATCCGGCTCCAGATGCTGCATCGAGCATCCGCCGCAAGTGCCAAAAAAATCGCACTTAGGCTGAATACGTTGAGAAGACGCGTGAACGACATCCGTCAGCGTCGCCACTTCCCAGCTTGGCTTCTTTTTATAGCTACTAAAAGTAACCGTCTCACCTGGCAACGCACCCTCGACAAAAATTACTTTACCTTGCGTACCATCTTCGTTTTGCAAATGCCCGACGCCACGCGCGTCCATATCAAAAGCACGTATTTCAATTTTATTCATGGGAATGTCGGCGCGAAAAACAGCTGCGCCATGTTAATGATCGATTTCAAAAGCGGAATTATAAAAGAAGTGAGAGACTCTACCCTAGCAATAAACAACTAAAGTGCAGAATATCCAGAACGAATACCCGTCACAGCAAAGAATCCCGACCCAGTCCGCGCGATGCAAATGAGCGCTTCAACTTAATCAAGGCTTCTTGCTGAATCTGACGAACACGTTCTCTTGTGATACCCATTTCATCAGCCAGAGCTTCCAGAGTGGCCGGATCATCATTATCCAGCCCAAAACGCCGGATAACGACTATACGCTGCTTATCGGACAGCCGCGAAAGCCAGTCTCTGACAAGGATGGTCATTTCATGATGCTCAGCCAGAGCATCAGGAGCCGTATCACTATCGCCTGGCAACAAATCCATCAAGCTAGATTGCGGGTCATTATCCAAAGGCATATCAAGAGAAGTTGCATGTTCAGACAACGCAAGAATATCCTGCACCTCATCCGCTGGCCGATCGACCAGCAATCCGATATCCTCAGCTTTTGCCTCGCGGCCATCACTCTGACGTGACTCAAGGTGATACTTTGCCCGGAGAATCTGATTCAGCTCACGAACCACATGAACTGGTAAGCGGATGGTTCGCGCCTGATTCATAATTGCCCGCTCTATACTTTGACGTATCCACCAGGTTGCGTAGGTAGAGAAACGAAAACCACGCTCAGGCTCGAATTTGTCAATTGCATGCATTAAACCGAGATTCCCCTCCTCTATCATATCGAGCAGAGCAACACCGCGATTAATGTAATGCTTGGCAATCGAGACAACCAGTCTGAGATTGTGCTCTATCATTTTCTGTCTGGCGTCGAAATCTCCTTGTTTTGCCAGCGTCGCAAAATGCAACTCCTCCGCAGAGTTAAATAAGGGGCGAGTACCAATTTGATTCAGGTAATACTGGGTAGTGTCAGTAGATAATTCACTCGCTAATACAGTCTTGAGCTCGTCAATAGGCGCGACAATTAAAGAAATGGGATCGACTTCGCGCCCATTGGGCTCATCAACATCGTCACTTACTTCGACATCCAAAACAATACCTGTCTCAGCATTATCCAGATACTCTTCGGGAGTGATTTCAGCGTCTTCGTGTGCGGCGACATTTAACTTGCGGTCGATCGTATTTTTTTGCATAGATTTCCATCTGAATAAAATATGTATACGAAACAGACAACTTTAAGAAATGACCAACCTCAACAAAAAAAAACATTACCAACAACACTCTTTAAAAAAAATCACCAATAAAACCAGACAAAATAAATCTAGCGCGAAGGTAAATAACGTGATGGATCAACCGGCTTTCCCTGCAAGCGTATTTCAAAGTGCAACTTAACGCCATCGCTATCCGAGTTCCCCATCTCAGCTATTTTTTGCCCTTTAGTGATGGACTGCCCCTCTTTGACAAGAATTGTCTTGTTATGTGCATACGCTGACAACAGGCTGTTGTTATGCTTCACAATCACTAAATTTCCATAGCCACGGATACCGCTACCGGCATACATCACTTTACCAGCGCCAGCTGCGAAAATATCCTGCCCCATACGCCCAGCAATATCGAAGCCTTTATTCTTATCGTCAAACCCGGCTAACAGCTTGCCATCAACTGGCCACATCCAGTCAACCGCATCAACATCGGCAGCACTCTCTGCAGATCTTTCTTGCGGTTTTGCTACTGCAACTTCAGTTTTGACGGGTGCAACTCCACTACCTTCTGGTTTCTGAAGCTCCGCAAGATTGCTTTCTGAATATGGGCGTTTATCTCCCTTAGGTGTCATCTTGGTCCCACTCGAACCTGAAGACAGCGGCTTCACCTCAATTGAGGACGAGGATGCGATTGCCACTGGCTGTGCTCCATTGATTTCAGGAGGCGCAACCCGCAACACCTGATCCACCTTGATGTCATTCGGATTTTTCAGATTATTCCAGACGACCAGATCACTGTAACTCTGCCCATGATCTAAAGCGATTCGGTACAAAGTATCACCGCGCTTGACCACATAATTCCCCCGCGCGGATTCAACTGGTTTAACCACCTGTTTAGGCGCTGGTGGAGGCACATAAACCTCGTTGGACGAGGACATACCGCGCTCAACCACTGGCGCTTTATTCGGCGTCGAGCTACACGCTGCCAGAAGCGAAGCGACGCATCCCAACGCCATTAAATTTTTCAGGCTTTTTATTTTGTTCATTCTCATTACAAATTTACAGGTGAATTACGATCTTGTGCCACGACCTCAAATGACTCCGGAGCGCAAAGGAACGAAGTGACAATTTTCTACCATAGTACTATTCCAGTCATTTACTGAAACACGCTCGATTAGCTGTAAAACCTGATGCCGATCACCGACTGGCGCAATCAAGCGCCCACCGATTTTCAGTTGCGTCAGTAAGGCGTGAGGCACTTCCATGCCGGCAGCAGCCAATATGATACCGTCAAACGGGGCGACCTGAGGCATACCTAACATGCCATCGCCATAATGCAAACGGATATTCGCAATGCGCATTGGCCGCAGATTATTTTTCGCCAATTCGTGCAAGGCCTTGATACGCTCAACAGAATAAACATCTTTCGCTATTAGCGACAACACTGCGGCCTGATAACCACATCCAGTTCCTATTTCCAGCACTTTATCAAGAGCTGCTCCGTTCCGCAAAATCTCCAACATCCGGCCAACAATGTATGGCTGCGAAATAGTCTGATGATGACCAATAGGAAGCGAAGCATCAACATACGCCTGACTGGCGAGACCGGAGTCCAGAAACATGTGCCGGGGAATCGCTTGTAATGCTGCTAAAACCAGAGTATCACTGACTCCCTGCTGCGCCACCCTTGCAACCATTGCACGTCGGACGCCATCAGAAACCAAAGGACTAGCGAATGGCACAGCTTGTTCAGGTGCTTTTTTCCCACCGTTTTCCACAGCACTTATGCGGGCAGCCAGATTAGCACCCTGCCTTGCATTTTGCGTTGCCGTCTGCGTCGATGCACTGCGACCTGAACGATCGCCACGCCCTGCCTCGCGTTGATCAACAACCGACGATAAGGAGAGAGGGAAACGCTTTTCTTTCGTTGTCATTGAATGTTCATGGCCAGCATGTCCAATTGTCGTGTATTGGTCAAATCAACTTGCAATGGTGTGACGGACACGTAATTTTTCGATGTCACGTCAAAATCAGTCCCTTCACCGCCGTCAAGAACACCTCCCGGTGGTCCTATCCAGTAAATATCACGTCCGTGCGGATCTCTCATCGGAATAACGGGCTCAGAACTGTGTCGCTTCCCGAGGCGCGCCCGGCGTATTCCTTTTATGTCACTCCTGGGTAGATTAGGAATATTCACGTTCAGCAAATAAGGTGAAGGCAACTCAGGAAACCCGCGCAGAACCAATTCAGCAGCCACTGCCGCCGCCGCATCCAGATGCTGCCACCCCTTATTCACCTGAGAAAAGGCGATTGCGGGAATTCCAAATAAGTATCCCTCAGTAGCCGCGGCCACTGTACCGGAATACAAAGTATCGTCGCCCATGTTTTGTCCCTGATTAACGCCTGAAACAATCAAATCAGGTCGTTCAGTCATAATCGCCGTTAATGCGATATGCACGCAGTCGGAGGGAGTGCCGTTCACAAAATAAAAGCCGTTTGCTGCCCGTTGCACCGACAACGGTCTGTCCAGCGTTAAGGCATTCGAAGTACCTGAGCGGTTGCTGTCTGGCGCAACAACCGTAATCTCGGCAAAAGGCATCAGCGCTTCCGCCAGAGCAACGATGCCAGGGGCAAGATAACCATCATCATTACTAATTAAGATTTTCATAAGCCACATTCTACCTGATGCGGAAAAACAAATTCCTCCTGTCATCAATTTTTACGGCATAATCAAAAAAAATTAAACGGTCGTACTATTTTTAAAACTGGAGACTTCATATGAAAGCCGTTGTATGTAAAACCTGGGGCACCCCGGACACCTTGGAAGTAATCGAACTCCCGGACCTGACACCCGGCGCCGGAGAGGTGGCGATTGCGGTCAAGGCCGCTGGTGTTAACTTCCCTGACTTCCTCATCATACAAAACAAATATCAGTTCAAACCTGAGCTACCGTTTACGCCGGGCAGCGAGTTGTCCGGAATTGTTTACGCTGTCGGTGAGGGTGTAAAACATATCAAGACTGGTGACAAGGTAATTGCCTTTATCGGTCAAGGGGCGTTCGCCCAACAAGTTTTAGCGCCCGCCAACGCTGTTATTCCTATGCCGGAAGGAATGGATTTTGATACAGCTGCTGCAATCACGCTAACTTATGGCACATCACATCATGCGGTTGTTGACAGAGCGCAACTGAAAGCGGGTGAAACCATGTTGGTACTGGGTGCCGCAGGCGGCGTCGGACTGGCTGCGATTGAGATCGGAAAAGCGATCGGTGCCAAAGTCATTGCGGCAGCTTCGTCAGATGAAAAACTCGACATCTGCCGCCAGCATGGCGCCGATATGACGATTAATTACAGCAACACTGATCTACGTGAGGCGATCAAAAACGCGACTGGAGGCAAAGGACCGGACGTGATATATGACCCGGTTGGCGGCATCTACGCTGAGCCTGCATTCCGCTCTATCGCTTGGCGTGGACGTTATCTGGTCGTCGGTTTTGCAAATGGTGAGATTCCGAAATTACCACTGAATCTCGCCCTGTTAAAAGGCGCATCTCTGGTCGGTGTGTTTTGGGGTGAATTTGCCAAGCGCGAACCCAAAGCCAATATGGCGGCAATGAGCGAAATGATAGGCTGGCTGAGGGAGGGAAAAATCAAGCCCCATATTTCTGCCCGATATGCATTGAACGAAACAGCCAACGCGTTAAACGATATCGCAGCCCGCAAAGTGACCGGTAAAGTGGTGATACAACCAGAAAGATAATGCATCACGCGTTATTGAAAAAAAACTCCACGCTATGCCGTGGAGTTTTTTTATATCGAATCAAATGAAACCGTACAAGTCAATATGGAGCAGCATCACCAAGCCAATAGCGATTGATGTCCTTTAACCCCCACTTCGATGCATCTTCTCTTGCGACAATTTTATCTTGCAAGCCCGGGCCAGCCAGATCCAGCAACTCAGGAACGATATAACCCATAGATTTGACAGAAAAAAACACCCTGACTTTGGGTGATAACAAAGACTTGCCGACCTGTTGCTCAACAACGACGCCGAGTCGCCCGGACTCCATCCGCACCAGAGTACCTACAGGATAGATGCCTATACTCTTTACAAATGCCTGGAATACTTTTTCATCGAAATGGCCCTTACTCCACTCGGCCATTTTCCGTAAAGATTCTGCAGGACACCAACCTTGTTTGTATGGACGGTCTGAGGTGATCGCATCATACACATCACACACCGCTCCCATCCGCGCAAACAGGCTGATTTCTTCACCTTTCAGACGATCCGGGTAGCCGCTGCCATCCATTTTTTCGTGATGATGCAAACACACATCGAGCGCAACCTGACTGACGCCATTTGCCTCCAGCAGCATTTTGTATCCAGCCGCCGGATGCTCTTTGACAGAGACAAATTCCGCATCAGTCAACTTACCTGGCTTATTCAGGATGTCAGGGTCAATGCCCATCTTACCAATATCATGCAACAAGCCTGCCAGCCCTGCCTCACGGGTGTCCACATCACTTAAGCCTAATTGCTTGCCCAACGCGACCATCAACGCACAGACCGCAACCGAATGCATGTAAGTGTAATCATCCTTGGTTTTCAGTCTCGCAAGACCAATCAGAGCACCGGGATTACGCATCACAGAGTCTGCAATTTCCTCAACCATTTCCTGCGCATTACCGACATCAACGGCTTTTCCCATCCGCGCTTCACTGAACATAGAAAAAACCGCCGCACGCGATTTATTCACAATCAAGGATGCTCTGTCGATCTCCTCTGCCATAGAAACCGGTGCTGTCTGCCTTGGAACTGGCGTTTTTACGATAACGGTTTCGACGACTGGGTCAGGTTCTTGCTTTGCTTCAGGCTCGGCTTGAAGAACATCAAGGCCTTTGCTTGTATCTATCCACGCTTCCTGTATCTTTGATTTCTGGATCTCCAGCAATTCCGCGGAATCCGACAGAAGAAACGATTTTTTCCAGAATGGCGTATCTATCCATGAGCCGCATAACTCAGTGACAAACATACCCACTCTCAATTCAGATGTTTTAATTTTTTTTAGCATAAAGAAGCGAGTGGAAGCGATAACTGACGACGTGAAGCCTGTAAAAACCCAAGCTTAGATTATTCTACAAAGGCAGGAACTACGCCACAATAAGCGCATGCTTCTAACAAAAATTTTCCTTTGAGCAATTATGTAGTAATTGCATAGGACGAAAAAAATCCTGCATCTTCTGATTTTTGATAAAACTCAGGTTATACGGGTGTTCTGCAAGGATTTGCGGAAAGTACGCCGTTTCCGGAATCTGCTTCAACTGTTCCGCAATTTTCCCCCACAAAACAAGGGATGGCAGAGATGTAGAAGACTTCTGCTCCAGTAAACTGGAAAAAACGGCTTGTAAAAACGGCTGCCAGGATTTGCCATCCTTGACTGGTGCCACGTTATCACGAAAAACCAGCGTCGCATTCAGTAGCAGAAAGCCGTGCTTGTGCATATTTTGTTGCAAATCAGCGAGTTTCCGGATAAACCTTGCCTCATCATTCAAAGCAGAGGTGGCAACAGCTTTCATCACATCACCACTCGTATGCTCCTGATTGAGATCACCGGAAGCGACAAGCAGCATTTTCATAAAGTTGCGTAACGACGTCGCACGATTGACTTTTTTAGATAAGCCGGAACCATCTTCAGCCCACAGACTATCGACAGCACCATCCATAAAACAAACACCAGTTGCACTATCAGCGCGCGGATAAGGTCCCTCACCGACCAACACATAGCGAACTTCATTTAACGGTTGTTGAAACGCTGCAAACAAACGCCCTTCCGTCGGTAAAAAATCAGTCGAGCATAAGCGCGAAAAATAAGTGGTATCTGTTGCATGCATCGCCTGTAAACCATTCAATATCGCAGGATGCCAGGATGAATCGGCGAGTTGTATGCAATCAGTAATCTGCGCTGGTAAATTGTCTGGGCTACGTACAGTCATTGTGCAGCACCCGGTGCGCCAGGCATCACTGCAGGCAACGAGGCGGTAGAAAGCCCCGGAGTGACAACCGGGCTTGGAACCGGTGCCGGACCGCCTGGCGGAACCGGCTGCGCCTGATGCGCAGGAAATGCCACCGGTGCCACAGGGTTAATGCCGATAATCTCGGTTGGCGGAGGACGAACCGGATTTGCTGCGATATTCACGACCGCATTTTGTGGCAGATCGACTCGACGAACCACGCCGTTATCTGAAATGAGCACATACTGCTCGTGCACTTCCTTCAATACAACACCGGGCGCAATCTGCATCTCAATCGCGACTGACTGCGCAGGTTTGCCATTAGCACTGACAATCGCCAGACTTTCTGCTGATCGCTTTGCGATGATCACACCTTTCAATTGATAATTGCTGGCTGCCATCTGACTTGCGGGCGCAGCACCGAACAAGCTGCCCCACTGCCCAGAACCAGGCTCTATGCTGTTCTGCTGCGTTGGTGCCGCAACACTACGGTTCTGTGGATTAAAAATACGCAAGCCCCAGAAACTGACGGTCACGCACAATAATGCAAATGCAATCACACTACACAAAAGAGGTAAACGCTTCATTTCTATCCTTGTCAGCGTACCAGCTGATTAATTTCAATAATAGGCATCAGGACTGCCAACACGATCAGTAACACCACCGCGCCCATTGCGAGTATGAGTACAGGCTCCAGCAAACCCGCGATCGTCAGCGCCCTGCGCTCCAGATCCTGCTCCTGCGCATTCGATGCACGTTCCAGCATAGCAGGCAGCTCACCCGTGACTTCGCCTGCGCGTATCATATGAATCAGCATAGGTGGGAAATACTTATGCGCAGACAATGCCCGTGCCAGACTGACGCCCTCACGGACACTTGCCGTAGCATCCTCGACCTGCGCGCGCATTGCGACATTCGATAAGGTCTCCCGACTCGTTTGCAGCGCACGTAAAATCGGCACGCCCGAACCTGTCGTAATCGCCAGCGTGCTGGCAAACCTGGACGTGTTTAAACTGCGCTCAAACTTGCCATAAACAGGGGCGGTCAACAACCACTGATGCCAGCGCATTTTTATTTCGGGATTTTTTAATGCAAGACGCCAGACTGAAAAAGCCGCAACACCAAGCAAAGCAACCAGCCAACCATACACCCGCACAAAATCTGAGACGGCCAGCATCAACACGGTCAGCAGCGGCAGTTTTTGTTTGGTGTTCGCAAACACAGAAACAATTTGCGGCACCACATACGTCAGCAAGAAAATCACAATCGCAAATGCCACGACCGTCACAATCGCCGGATAAGTAAAAGCCAGCTTCACCTTCTGCACCAGCGCGTTACGACGTTCGATGTAATCGGCCAGACGCGACAAAACACGCGCCAGATGACCAATTTGTTCGCCTGACGCCACCAGAGCGCAATAGATATCGGCAAAATCATCCGGATGCTGTTTCAGTGCATCTGATAAGGCGGCTCCAGCCATCACCTCGGATCGCACAGAAGCAATGATGTCGCGGATAAAGGTACGCTCAGATTGTTCCAGCAACGCTGTTAATGACTGTTCGAGTGGCAATCCTGCCTCCAGCAAACTTGCAAGCTGGCGGGTAAATAAAGCCAGCTCCACGCTGGATAAGCGCTCGGAGAAAAAAGAGCGTCGCTGACGGGCACCGCCGTCAGCATTGTTATTGATAGCCTCAACCAACACAGGAACAAGACCCTGTGCTCGTAAATCACTGCGCGCCGCTCTCGCACTATCGGCGTTTAACACACCGGTACTGCTGCTGCCATGACTATCTATCGCTTCATATCGAAATGCCGGCACGATAATTATTCCTTAGTGACGCGCAATAATTCTTCAGGCGTTGTCACGCCACTCTTCACCCAGCGATCGCCGTCTTCGCGCATGGTTCTCATACCATTATGCTGAGCGGCGAGCCGGATTTCCGCCTCTGATGCCTGATGGTGAATCTGCGCACGGATATCTTCCGTCGTCTGCAACAATTCGTACACGCCAACACGTCCCTGATAACCAGTATGGCCGCAGTGTTCACAGCCAGTCGCATGCCATTGCCCACCTTCTTCACGACGGCAATGCGTACAAAGTTTGCGTACCAGACGCTGAGCCACAACACCCAACAGTGAAGAAGACAATAAGAAAGGTTCTATCCCCATATCCAGCAAACGGGTCACTGCGGCAGATGAATCATTCGTATGTAAAGTCGCCAGAACCAGATGGCCTGTCAATGAGGCTTGCACGGCAATCTGCGCTGTTTCCAGATCACGGATCTCACCGATCATGATCACATCCGGATCCTGGCGCAAAATAGCGCGCAGCGCTTTGGCAAACGTCATGTCTATCTTCGCATTGACCTGCGTTTGCCCGACCCCCGCCAATTCATATTCAATCGGATCTTCGACTGTCAGAATATTGGTCGTGCCAGCATTGACGCGAGATAGCGCAGCATACAGCGTCGTCGTTTTACCCGAACCAGTCGGCCCGGTAACCAGAACGATGCCGTGCGGCTGCGCGATCAGCTTATCAAAATTTTCAAGAACATCCGGACTCATACCAAGATTACTCAGATCGAGACGCCCAGCTTCCTTATCCAGCAAACGTAAAACAGCACGCTCACCATGACCGGTCGGCAAAGTCGATACACGCACATCGACGGGCTTGCCACCAATCCGTAAAGTGATACGGCCATCCTGAGGCAAACGCTTTTCGGCGATATCCAGTTGCGCCATGATCTTAATACGTGAGATCAGGGAAGCATGAATTGCTTTACGCGGCCGAACGACGTCCCGTAACGATCCATCGATACGAAAACGCACGACTGAAATCTGCTCAAACGGTTCTATGTGAATATCGGAGGCGCCATCGCGCAATGCCTGCGTCAGCAGAGCATTAATCATACGAATAACGGGTGCATCGTCAGCCGATTCCAGTAAGTCTTCTATCGCTGGCATATCCAGCATCAGCTTCGCCAGATCAAGGTCGGACTCCACCTCACCAACAACATCAGCGGCATCGCCGCCGGAGCCTGCATACGCTTTAGCAATCAGGTCACTCAGCGCATCGTGGCTGAGCATATTCAGCTTGATCGTGCCAAATTTACGCCCGACCTCAGCGATCGCAGCAGGGCTGGTTTTATTCGATACGGATAACTCTACCGGCGCCCCTGCGACAGCATTGTCGCGGCTGGCCAACACAGAAAAATCTCGCGCAAACCCGTATGGCAATAAGCGATTCTCCATCATGGCTTACTTGCTTTCCTGACCGCCGGACTTCGGCTTATCTGACGGTAGCGAAGTCGACGTCGACATCAGCTTGCCTTTTTCCATCTCAGGCAACTGCGCAGCCGGTACCCCATCCTTATTCGGTGCGATTTGCGTACGCATATAGTCGTAGCGATCAACAGAAACACTGTTGCTCTGATCTGCATTACGTATCACCGTCGGGCGCAAAAATACCATCAGATTAGTTTTGCCGCGCTTGGCCGTCTGATACTTAAACAGATTACCGATAACAGGAATATCCGCCAGACCCGTCACCTTTTCAACGGAGTCAGAAGTACTGTCTTCCATCAGGCCACCCAGCGCCAGAATCTGCCCATCTTCAACCAGCACATTGGTGGAAATGGAACGTTGTTTGGTAATCAGGCCTGACGAGGTCACCGCCGCAGATTCGTCAATACTTGAGCTTTCCTGATAGATCGCCAGCTTCACCGTACCGCCTTCGGAAATTTGCGGTTTGACAGTCAGTTTCAGACCAACTTCCTTACGTTCTATGGTCTGGAACGGATTCACACCAGCCGTGCCGGTGGATGCAGAAGTGGTGAACTGGCCGGTAATGAAAGGCACGTTTTTACCAACTACAATTTTTGCTTCTTCATTGTCCAGAGTAACCAGATTTGGCATCGACAAGATATTTGCATTGCCACTGCTATTGAGGATATGCGCCACAGCCCCCAGACCCAGTTTACCGTTGATCTGCTTGAACACACCGATAGACAAACCATTGCCTGGTGTGGGCGTCGCTGCTGTGGCAAGACTGAGTATGTTATTTCCAGTTGTCGTAAATGCAGTGCCGCCACCAACACGATAATTGCTATTACTATCGCCAGACAATCCCAGCCATTGCACGCCGAATTCATTCGCTTTATCTGCACTGATTTCAACGATCAGCGCCTCGACATACACCTGCGCACGTCGTGCATCTAACTGATCAATCACGGAACGCAGATTTTTATACACCGCTTCGCTCGCCGTAATGATCAATGTATTCGTCGCCGCATCGGCCTGAATGAAGCCGGCTGCGCCACTGGAATTGCCCGATGCAGAACTGCTGCCGGACGATTGCGGCAAACCGCCGGTGACACCGGTATTACTTGCACCTGCATTGGAATTAGAGGTCAGCGGGCTATTCGTTCCATTCGCAGCGCTGCCTGTATTCGACAAACCGGTACTGGCAGGTAAGGCGCTGGTATCGCCGGAAATAATGGAGCGTAAAGTCTGCGCCAGCTTCACCGCCTCGGCATTCTTGAGATAAACCACATGCACATTACCAGGCAATGCCGTTGGCTGATCCAGTTTGGCAATCAGCTCTTTAACCAGATTTGCACGCGCTGCCGAAGGCGCGCGCAACAAAACGGAATTGGTGCGCGGATCAGCCAGTAAGACTGCACGTCCACCTTCCGTCGCTGCGCCGTTATCGCTGAGCTTACTCACCAGTGCGGCAATATCACTCGCCATCGCGTGTTTGATAGGAATCACATCCATATCCACCGTCGCGGGAACGTCTAAAGACGCAATAATTTTATTCAGACGTTTTAAGTTATCGGCGTAATCGGTAATCACCACCGAGTTATTACCTGGATTCGCATTAATCGTATTATTAGGCGAAATCAATGGCCGCAAAATCGTCACTACATTGGTCGCTGACTCATAATTCAGTCGGTAAATCTGGGTTGCCACCTGATCGCCTCTGACCGATTCACCTTTCTCATTCTGCACAGACTGCGTAGGACCTGGTTGCAGTTTGGCGTCAGATTCCGGCACCACTTTATAATAGCCATCTGCATACACAACCGCATACCCTTGCAGACGCAATGTCGATGTCAGCAACTTGAACGCCTGATCTTTCGTCAGCGGTTTTTCAGATACCAGTGTGACCTGACCTTTCACCCGTGGATCGATGATGAAAGTCGATCCTGTGTAATGACCAATCGCTTTAACAACAGATTCAATATCGGCACCGACAAAATTTAAATCCGCCGTATTTTGCGCTGGTGTTTGTGCCAACACAGAAGAGCTGATGAGACAACCGGCACTCAATACTGCCGCCCCTGTCATGACGGACAAGTGACGCATCGGTTTGCGTAAGGAATTGCTGATCATAGCTGCCTTGTTTTTTAATGGATATTTTTTCATTTGAACTATTTAAACTCTAAAGCGATGACATCCTGATCGCCGTCCTTACGGCGCTGCCCCAGCAAATTCAATAAATTTGCCAATCTTGCCTGCTGCCCTTCTTCTGCCCAGGCTTTGCCTGAAAACTGGAAATGGCCACCGTTTAATGTACCGCTGCCGGCCAACATCATCGGCCCTTTTAAGGTATTCAGATGCAGATCGGCATTTGCGCCGTGTAAATCAAACGCCATGTTGTAGCTGCCCAAAGGTTTGACCGGCGACAGACGCGATGCCATTTCCGATAATTCCAGCTGCAACTGCCCATATCCGTTCAGTCTGCCTGCATCCCGGGCAAAGCGTAAATTATTCCACGACATCCGCAATTTCCCGGTAGGCCCTATCGTATTCAGCGGTGCCCCCAACCCTTCTAACCGCTCTGTTGGCAACAGCAAACTTGCCGGACTCACCTGCAACTCTGAAAAATTACCCTGTATCTTGACGATGGCCGAAAGCGATTCAGGATTATCCAACTCAGCTTCCACTTGTGCCAGCAAAATCAGCGGCGAAATTTTCCATGCAAAGCGCCCTGCAAACAAAGGCGTTACCGGGCCGCTGACACCGGAAGCAACACCGACAAACGCCGATCCACGCCAGAACGAACCCTGCACGTCACCGAGACTGAGTCGCCCCTGCGTTTGCTTTTCCAGTAAAGCACCAAGCCAACTGGCAGGCAAAAAAAACAAGACGGATAACGTGATACTGACGATGCCGGTCAAAATCCAAACCCAAGATCCCGCTGCTGACTTTACCGCCATAATTCAAAGTCCACCGCGTTGCTGTTTCAATGTCAGGCTGACGTTCACCTGCGCCGGTTCTGGCAAAGCGGTAAAACGCGCTTCCTCAACCGTCAAACGCGAAGATTTTTGCGTTTCCATCAGCCACTCCATAATATTCGCATAGGCGACCGTCTGAATTTGCAAACGCACGATATCATCCGTCACGCTGAGTGTTTGCGCCTTAATGCCGCGTGTCGCCAACGATGCCTCCACACTTTCCCGGGTAATCGGCTCTATCATCTGCGACAAACCCGCCGCCAGTTTGGATTGCTGTACGCTGAGCGCGCTGATCTCGGCAACTTGCTGGCGCAAAATAGGAATCTGTTTCAACAATTTAGTCCGCCCCGATAACGCCGGGTCAAGAAAAATCTGATAGACCAGCGCCAACAAAATCACCGCCACGGCAATGCTCAGCATGCGGCGTTCACGCGCGTCACGTTGTTCCCAGAACAGCGCAAACTCTTGCGTCAATTGCTTCTTCATCAGTTTTTTCCTCCCATGGTGATATGCAATATCCCATCGGGTGTGGCTTCCATACGCATAGACTGTTCCGCCAGTGCGCCGCGCAGTTGATCCAACGGAATCTGCCCCGGCGATTTCACTTTGACATTCAGACCGCGATCTTTATATTCCACCGACACCACATCGGCTGGCTTGCCAACCATCACACGTTCCCACACCTGGGTAAACTGCGCCGCCATCACAGCAAAATCATTCGGTGCAAACTGACCGGACAAGCGTTTCGCTAAATCCACTTTCTGCCGCATCTGCTCCAGTGGATAAGAAATCGTCGTTTCTTTAGGAAAGCTGTTTTTATACGTTTGCGTCAAAGCAGCGCTTAAATTTCTGGCTTCACGTTTCAGAGTGAACCATTCCATGTTTAATGCAGCGATATTGAGTATCACCATCACTGCCAGCAAACGCAAAGGCCAGCGCCACAAAGACCAATCGATTGATGGTTTATGAATCGCGCCGACATCTGACATCAGATCCGGTGTTTTCAGGCTGACGCCGCCAACTCGGTTTTGCCAGCTGATTGCCCGCACCTGAATACGCTCGTTCAACTCCAGTGTCTGCAACAGTGCCTGATATTGCTCGACTTCATTAACGCCAACATACAATTCGACATTGGTTTCCGGTGCCAGCAAATTCAGCATCGCGATTGCGCTATCCCGCTCTGCCTCAGCAAGATTGAGCCCCATGCCTTGCAATTCAGATTGCCTGATCGTCAGCGCCAGCAAGCCATCCCGGTTTTCAATCAACGCTGCCGCGTGACTTTCCTGACCCGGCAACGTCAGTGCGAGTTGTGATGGAAATGCGGCGATTTTCTTTACCGGCCAGTCTTTGACCTTTGCTGCAATCGTCTCCAGCCAAGCCCTGTCTGCGACGGCAACCGTTGCCTCACCATTCACCACCGGTGTCGCCACCAGCGCCACATCGGCAGGGTCGGAAGTCAGTTGTTCCTCGAGCAGATTCGGCAACGCGGTTTTAAATTTCGCTGCCGACATGGGCGGCACTTTAATCGTGAGTAAACTGACATCACTGGCAGCCAGCAGTAAATGGAGCTGGCGGGCACCAACCGACAAGGCGCGTAACTCTGTCAGCGTTTGCAGACCCTGCTGCAATATATTGCCTTCTGCCGAAAATAAGGCGAACGGAAATGTCTGCGAAGACCAGTCCGGGCTGCTCTGAGCAGCCACCCGCGAGGGTAAAGAAATAGTGAGTGTACTTGCCATGTAATTTAGTTGTCTCTTACCCAAAGCACCGTCGTCGATGCGTCCTCTGCCCGCTCTATCAATGCGCTGACATCCATCAGCGAGCGGTTCATTTTAACCTTACCGTTCACCACAAAATAATTGGTTGAGGTATCGACCTCTTTTTTAGAAGTCATTTTTGCCTTATCCGGAAAACGCGTCTCAAAATCGGCGAAGCCGGTGATATAAGCACGCTCGCGGCTGGCAACCACCATTGCCGCATCCGATAAACTCATGCCCTCGATCCGCGCCGCCAACACCTCGGCGGGAGCCGTGTTCAGATTAATCGTTGTGATAACGGATTTGCGGGGCAAGGCGATCACATACGAACGCAATTTATTCACCATCTCTGGCGTATATCCCGGGATGGACAACAAATCATCGACCTGTGTAAACCGCAGGAATTGTACTGCAGCTTGCGCGTCTTCCGATGTGGTTTTTACATTACCACCAGAATTCGCAGGCGCACTGGCGGGGGCGCTGTCCGGTGCGCCTTTCGGTACCACCGCTTTTGGCTGGCTTTGCGCAATCGCGCTGGCAGTGCGCTGCGCCAGATCACCGGAGAAACGCAAATTCGTCAGCAAGCGCGCAAAGACGGCAGTTTCACGGCCATCAACGACGCCGTCCGTCGCCAGATTATTTAAGTTATATAAAGACTGCGCATCGATCACTTGCCCGGACAAACTCGCATCGCTGGCATCGGTGTCGGCCCGACCATTTTCAACATACTGATCCAGACGCGTGTCTTCGAGTCTGACCGCCCATGGCTCCCCCAGATGATCGACATTGCTCTGCTTTTTATCTTCGCGCAGGATCAGCCTTGCCCAGTCGATCGCGCCACGCAATATCCATTTCTTTTGCAACTGCATGCGTTGATTTTCTATCGAACGCACCTGCACCTGTTGCTGCCAGAACAGACTGGCAACAATCGTGATCGCCAGCGTCGTCAGCAACAGCGCGGTCACAACAGCGACGCCACGTTGCCGGGAATGATGAAAGGCAATCTGCATCAGCTCGCCCCCAGCAAAAATACTTTTGTCATCGGTGCTTCACGCCCCTGTACTTGCATGGACACTTCCAGCCCGGCCAATTTCGCACTCTTGATCGCGGGATTCTTTGCTGCACCATCCGTCGCAGCGTTTTGTATATCAGTGCCATCGATCCGCCAGCCAGTTTCGCCCTGCGTCCAGGTGCGCATCGCCAGCGATGTCACATCGGTCTGCAACTGTATGACCGGCGTCACATCGGTATCTGCAGCAGCACTTTGCCAATCGTTTTCCAATGCCGCGATTTCGCGGGTCGGTATCAGTTCACGCCGCCCCAGTTTGCCATCGACCACGCTGTACACAATCACCTGAAAACGCAGCGGCTGGTTATCTTCCAGTACCGAGCGTATCAACATCAGCTTGCTTCCCGCCGCCCGCAACACACTGCGTCCTTGCAGCAAGTTGGCATCCATCAGATGCGCGCAGTCATTCTCTATCTGGGCAAACGCCAGTTGGATACCGCGTGTCTGCGCCATTTCCGCATTCAAAGCGACACGCGCACGCACAATACCGTCCAGACCGCGCCAGCCAAGCACGGCGACAATGGCGAGTATCGTGATTGCCACCAGCAATTCAATCAGGGTAAAACCGCGCGGTGCGGCGGACCGGTGATTACAGTGCATTCGGCACCACCTGAGTCAGCTTGATAATGCGTCGCGCGGGTTTATCTGTTTCATAAACGAAGACTTCGACGCGCCGAAATGAGGGATTCGGTGTCGCGATCACATGCTCTTCGCAGGTCAGCTTTAAATCAGCCTGCGGACATTCAAACGTACGCTCACCCAGCGAAGGCCATTCGCGCGCCAGACGGATTTGCGACAAGCGGTTTTCTGCCGACCATGTCGCCATCAGCGAGATACGCAGGTCATTGCTGTTTTGCGTCAGGCTGCCAACCGCACGCAGGCTCGCGCCAAGCGCAGTACCGACGATGACCAGCGCCACCAGCACTTCGAGCAAGGTAAATCCAGCGTGACGAGGGAGTTTCAGACGCATCTCATTCCACGGAAAAATGTCCGACGCCATCAGCGCGGATACGCACACTGCCATCCGGCACACGTAAAGTGATAATGAAAGGCTTATCGACAGGCTCGCGGCCAAACACAACCCGCACCGCTGCCGCCTGATTGCTTGGCGGCTCCATACTCAGTTCTACCGGAGAAATTTCAAATGCGCGATCACGCAACATGTCGTCGCGCAGCGGCAACCAGACCCGGTCTTCGCGCACCTGAAAACGGTAGCCGTACTGATCCGCTTCAAATGCGACTGGCAAATTGCGCAGAATGGCCTCATCCCGCGCCAGTTGCAATAGCAAGGCAATCCGATTCGCGTCTTGTTCGACGCGCTGACGCGGACTCGGCATCGCGTTAAACGCGACCGCGCCCAGCATCAGACCGGCGATCATCATCACTACCAGCAATTCGAGTAGTGTAAAGCCGTGCTGCCTGCTTCGCAGTGTCATGAGTGGGAAACGATGCAGAGTTTACAAATCCCAGGAGCCGATATCGGCATCTTTTTCAACACCACCCGGCTGACCATCCGCACCGAGAGAGAAAACATCGACTTCACCTTTAATGCCTGGTGACAGATACTGATACGGACTGCCCCATGGGTCTTTAGGTAATTTATCGATGTAACCACCGGTTTTCCAGCCGTTCGCCGCAGGACCGGAAGTCGGCTTGGTAATCAAGGCCTGCAAACCTTGTTCTGTGGTGGGATAGCGCTGATTATCGAGACGATATAACTTGAGCGCCGACATCAGGGTGGAAATATCCTGTTTAGCCGCCGAGATACGCGCATCATCGGTACGCCCCATCAGCTTAGGCACGACCAGCGCTGCAAGGATACCCATAATCACAACGACGACCATAATTTCGATCAGCGTAAAACCACGCGAACGACGGGATTGACGAGATGCCGCTGGCAAAACTGAAATCGATTGAGAAGTAAACATAAGCCTATCTATTAATTCGGTTAATTCTGTAAATCCGCTCTGAGAGGGTCTCTGCACAACCAAGGAATCCTGAACACAAAAACTCTGGCACCCTGAATTAGCTTGATTATCTGCTTTGCGATTACCCATCTCATCCAAAGCGAAGCAGTATAAAGCGGGAACATGACAACATGATTATTTGTTACTTAAAAATAACAAAAAAAGTGAATTTTTACTATACTCCCCCCTGTTTTTCTGAAAACCACCTTAATGTCTGCATAAACAAAGGGCCTAAATAAATACTCCCCCCAGTATATTTAGGCCATTCAAGCCAGTTTCAGAGGCAAACTGCGTAATCGCTGGCCTGTCAGTTTAAATACCGCATTCGCGACTGCGGGCGCGATTGGCGGCACGCCCGGCTCACCGATGCCCTCAGGCGGTTCTGCGCTCGGAATAATCACGACCTCAATCTGTGGCGCTTCGTTGATGCGCAACACCGGGTAATCATGAAAATTACTCTGCACGACCTTGCCGTCTTTGATCGTCACTTCGCCATACAATGCCGCACTCAGACCGAAAATAACTGCCGATTCCATCTGTTGCGTAATGATATTGGAATTGACGGCAATGCCGCAATCGACCGCACAGACCACCCGGTGTACGCGGATTTGCCCATTCTGCACCGAGACTTCGGCCACTTCCGCGACGACAGTACCGAATGACTGATGCAAAGCGACGCCGTGCGCACGACCTTCGGCTGGCTTCCCCGCCTTGTTCATCGCGGCATCGAGCACCGTCAGATGACGTTTCCGGTTCGCAAGCAAACCACGCCGGAAATCGACAGGATCAGCGCCCGCAGCATGCGCCAGCTCATCGATAAAACTCTCTTTAAAAAAGGCATTATGCGAGTGCCCGACCGAACGCCAGAAGCCGACAGGCACAGGCGTGGGCACAATCACATGGGCGATTTTCTGATGTGCAATTTGATACGGCATATCAAATTCACCTTCCGCCGTCGTCTTATCCGGCCCCGCCCCCGGCAAACCAAAAGTCCGTTTCAGCACCTGATGCATGATAGATCCAGACGCCGATTTATTATCGTAGGCCAGTACCTTACCCTTATCGTCAAGCGCCGCCGTAAACCGCGCCAGCGCTGCCGGACGATACATATCATGCGCCATATCTTCTTCTCGACTCCAGATCAGCTTGACCGGCAAGCCCTGCGTCTGTTTTGCAATCGCTACCGCCTGCACCACCATATCCACCTCTAAGCGGCGACCAAAGCCACCACCCAGAAAGCACATGTGCAACTGCACCTGTTCAGCACCGATGCCCGCAGCTTTGGCGGCCACCGCCACGGCAATGCTTGGCACCTGGGTGGATACCCACAAATCCAGCTTGCCATCTTTCAGTTGTGCCGTGCAATTCATCGGCTCCATCGTGGCGTGTGCAAGAAACGGGGCGCGATATTCTGCCTTGATGGTTTTTGCGACCGAGGCGCCAGCCACAGCCACTTCCTTAGAGTCGGCCAAAATCGCAGTAGCATCACCTTGTTTGTAATAAGTGAAGCCAGATTCGCTATCGAGTTTTTCTGCCAGCTCTTTGAATACAGATTCGGTCGATAACTGCGCGTGCGCACCGGCATCCCACTCCACCGGCAATGCGGCTAAGGCCGTTTTCGCCGTCCAATAGTTTTTGGCGACGACAGCCACACCAGCAACACCGGCCTCGCCAACGGCGGCGGAAAAATCGACGACATGCGTGACGCCAGACATCGCCAGCACCGGGGCCTGATCCACGCGTTTAATCTTGCCGCCGATGACCGGGCTTAATTTCAGTGCCGCAAACAGCATTCCAGCCGGATGCGCATCGATTCCGAACTGCGCGCTGCCATCCACCTTCACTTTGGCATCGGTGCGCGGCTCGGGATGGCCGATCAGTTTAAATTCTGCAGGCGCTTTCAGCCGTATCTGCGCGGGCTTGGTTTCAGCTGCACTGGCTGCCAGCTCACCGTAAGACTTTTGCTTGCCGGATGTGTGCTTCACCATACCATTCGCGGTCGTGCACTGATCTGCAGGCACGTTCCACTCTTTCGCCGCCGCGGCAATCAGCATCGCACGCGCTGCCGCCCCCGCCTCACGCATAGGCAACCACGCATCCTTGACGCTGGAAGACCCACCCGTTACCTGCAGACCCAGTTCGCGTGAGGTTTTCAATGTCATCCACTGAGCGAATTGTTTGATCACACCTTGATCGTCAGGATGAAAAGGCAGGCCATCGGCCAGCATAGAAAGATTGCCGTAGATTTTATCGATGGGCGCTGGCATGGTTTTGACTTGCGCCATCGCGACATCGAGCTCTTCCGCCACCAGCATTTGCAGCGCAGTATGTATGCCCTGCCCCATTTCGCTGCGATGCATGGCAACGGTGACGCTACCGTCTCTGGCAATTTTTATCCAGCCATTGAGTGCGACTTCATCATTCACCAAAGGCAAAGAATGCGCCGCGTTCAAACGCTGGCGCGGCGGCATCAGCCCCCAGCCAACCAGCAAAGCGCCAGCAGCACCGGCCGCGCCTAAAATAAAGCGGCGACGCCCTGTTTTCTTGATGTCTGACATTACCTGGTCTCCGTTTTCAGTATTTTTTATTTTTTAAATTAAGAGTGATCAAGGATCAATAAATTTGCCTCGCTTGTCGTCTCAGCTATTCCTTCGTGGATATCCTTGCGACAAAATACGTTGCCAGACGACTTCTTTTTGTTCTGCATTCATAAACACCCAGTCCGCCACTTCGGTGACAGTGCGGCCGCAGCCGCGACAAATTTCATCGAAGGTCGTGGAACACACCGCCACACAAGGCGTATCCGGGCGTTCTTTTGTTTCACTCATGATTCATACCATCCAGCGCAACTCTGCTTGTCTTTACCGTACAAGACGAAGCAGGCACATTCAAAAAAATAAAAGACAGGCATGCACCTATCCGGGGAGTAATAGTAACGCTAATTATGCTGTATCGCTCTGGTGCGAAAGTTCTATTTCCGGCAAAACCGCCGACTAGCCGCTGCTTTGATTGACAGCCACAGTCAAAGCACAGGAAAATTGAGCCTCTTCAGCTTGCGACTCAACATAAAAGGCACTGCAAACTGATCAACACTGACCATCTGTAGCACCAGTTCCTGTCATCACTACCGCAGCGACACAGGTCGCAACCATCAGAATATTCTGGTTTCACTATTCAATAGAAAATGTAATTCATGGCACAAGATTTTTTTCAAACCCTGATCCTTCTGGTCATCGTTACCGACCCGTTCGGCAACGTGCCGATTTTCGTCAGCGCACTCTCACACGTTTCACCAGAACGGCGTTGGCGCGTGATCGTACGCGAATGCGGCATTGCCTTTATTTTGCTGCTGCTGTTTATGTTTTTCGGCAAAAATTTTCTGACAGCCTTGCAATTATCAGAAATTTCCATCCGCATTGGTGGCGGCGTGATTCTGTTCCTGATCGCGCTGCGTATGGTATTTCCGCAAGAAGGCGGTATTTTTGGCGACACTGAGGATAATCACGAACCCTTCATCGTGCCGCTCGCCATCCCAGCGCTGGCGGGCCCGTCTGCACTGGCGACGGTACTGCTGTTTTCATCTGACAATAATCAGGAAATGCTGGTGCATCTGGGTGCACTGACCGCCGTGGCGGTGGTCTGGCTGATCGTCTTACTAAGTGCAGAACGTATGCAACGAGTGTTAGGTGCTCACGTGATGACGGCATTTGAACGCCTGATGGGCTTAATACTTGCCGCGATGTCGATAGAAATGCTGCTAGCCGGCTTCCGCGAATATATCAAAACGCTGAGCTGACGAAACATCCTCTAAGTCAGAGACAGAAAGAAGACCACGCGATCAGCCTGAGTTTTTAATTGATTAAAATTCAGGCGGATTTTCTCTGGTTGATTCTTGCTCTGACGCTCTCAGATTTCAGCCGACAACAGCCATATTCTCAACTGGCGGCAACTCTGCCGCAAACAACTTGCTGTTAAACGTGAAGTAGCCCAATAAAAATAATACCAGGGCAATCAGGAACTGCTTCCAGAACTGACGATTCATTGCGATCTCCGTTTAAATAATTTTTTTATTTTGTAATTCTGCGATGTCTGCCTCGGAGTAACCGAGCGCAGATAATACCTCGTCGTTGTGCTCACCAAGCTCAGGGCCCAGCCACGCGGTTTGTCCCGGTGTTTCTGATAACTTAGGCGAAATCGCGGGCAACTTAATTCCCTCACCATCCGCGAAATGATGCTGCTCAAACATCTGCCGCGCCTGAAATTGCGGATCATTCATCATATCGCGCACCGAGTATATTTTACCGACTGGCACATCCGCCGCTTTCAGTATTTGCAAGGCACTATCGATATTCTGTGTCGCGCACCAATCCTGTATCGCTGCATCAATTTCCGCCGTGCGCGGCACGCGGCCGTCATTCCGTACCAGCGCCGGATCATGCGCCAGATCTTCGCGCTTTATCGCCTTCATCAGGCGATGAAAAATCGCATCGCCATTGCCGGCGATCACAATATTTTCACCGTCACCAGTGGTATAGGTATTCGATGGCACAATGCCGGGCAACGCACCACCGGTACGTTCGCGGACAACACCGGCCACATCAAATTCCGGCACCAGCGATTCCATCAGATTAAAGACCGACTCATACAAGGCAACATCCACCATCTGCCCCTGCCCTGCGATACTGTGTTCACCGCTTTTTCCATTCCAGCGACCACCTGTGACATCACGATGGCGCAACGCCATCATCGCGCCTATCACGCCGTGCAACGCGGCGACCGAGTCACCGATAGAAATACCCACCCGCACCGGCGGCCTGTCAGCGTGACCGGAGACGTAACGCAAGCCGCCCATAGATTCACCGATAGCACCAAAACCAGGTTGATCTTTCATTGGCCCAGTCTGGCCATAACCAGACAAACGCACCATGATCGTCGCCGGATTCAGCGCCTTCAACTGTTCATAGCCCAACTGCCATTTTTCCAGCACGCCGGGACGATAATTTTCGATAATGATATCGGCATCCAGCGCAAGCCGACGGGCGATCTCCTGCCCCTCCGCGCTTTTCATATTCAGGGTGATACTTTTTTTATTGCGCGCCTGCACACTCCACCAGAGTGAAGTCCCATCTTTTAATATCCGCCACTGACGCAAAGGATCACCACCATCCGGCGACTCAACCTTAATCACATCAGCACCGAATTCTGCCAGCATGCGAGCGCAAAAAGGCCCTGCAATCAGAGTGCCCAATTCAAGAACTTTGATACCTGCCAAAGGGCCCTTGCGATTTTGTGTCATGAGGTGGAAGAAAGTAAAAGGAAGTCAGGGAAGAAAGAAAGTTAATGGATTTCCGGGTCTGGATTGCACCTCACAGATTCATCAACATCGATAGAAAAACAATCACTGAAACAATGCAGTGCACTCGCACGAGCAGAACAAGGCGGTGGCATCAGCACAGACATTGTGATTGCTTCAGGTCGTACGCCGATCCAGCATGGCGCGCGCAATCGTGCCAGCATCAACGTATTCAAGCTCGCCGCCAACAGGAACGCCTCGTGCCAGACGGCTGACTTTCAGACCACGTGCTTTCAGAGTTTCGCTGATGTAGTGCGCGGTTGCTTCGCCTTCGTTCGTAAAATTGGTCGCCAGAACCACTTCTTTCACAATGCCATTGGTCGCGCGTGCAATCAACTTTTCCAGATAGATGTCTTTCGGACCTATGCCATCCAGCGGCGACAAACGCCCCATCAGCACAAAGTACATTCCCTTGAATGTCAGGGTCTGTTCTATCATCATCTGATCTGATGGCGTCTCGACGACGCACAGCATACTGTCATCACGCTCAGCATCCTGACATGTTTCGCAGATGTCGATCTCAGTAAAGGTGTTACAGGAAGCGCAGTGATGAATGCGATCAACTGCGTTCAGCAGAGCATGGCCGAGCCCGGATGCGGCTTCACGGTCATGCTGCAGCAGATGATATGCCATGCGCTGCGCCGACTTCGGCCCTATGCCGGGCAAGCGGCGCAGGGCTTCCGCCAGATGTTCGAGGCTACCGTTTTTTTTCACGTTCAGAATGGCATTTTGAAGCCAGGAGGCAAAGGCATGCCTGCCGTCAAACCTGACATTTTTTCAGCCGATGTTGCTTCTGCCTTACGCACAGCGTCATTGAACGCCGCAGCGACCAGATCTTCCAGCATATCCTTATCATCGCCAAACAGGGATGGGTCAATGGTCACGCGCTTCACATCGTTTTTACATGTCATAACCACCTTCACCATGCCTGCTCCCGCCTGCCCTTCAACTTCGATCAGAGCAAGTTGATCCTGCGCTTTTTTCATATTGTCTTGCATAGCCTGCGCTTGTTTCATCAAGCCAGCGAGTTGATTTTTCATCATAAGAGTTGCTCCTGAAAAGTAAGGAAATAAATAAATTAGGAAGGAATGTACAAACCAGATCAGATCGGACGCACGCTGCCAGTCACAATCGCAGCGCCAAATTCCCGCATCAGGGTTTGCACGAAAGAGTCGTTTTGTATTGCCAACTCAGCCTGTTGCTGCCGCACCTCGCGGTCCGCGACTGCTTTTGCGTTGGCCGTCAGTTCAACAGCACCGATTTTGCTTTCCACCCGAATGTTTTTACCGAAACGTTCGGATAAAGCGGCAGCTAACTTATCGATACTCCCCGCAGACAATAAGGTCGATAGCGGAACGCGCAATTCAAACACAAAAGCATTCCCGTCTTGCTTGCAATGAATCAGTTCGCTTTGTTGCGCCAGTTGTTGCGCCACACCGCGCACAGGCAGACTCGCTGCCAGGACTGGCCAGTTACCATCCCATTCCAACGCTGGAACCGGGCCCGACCACAAAGTGCGGTCCATAGCCACTGGCTCAACATTTGCCACCGGTGTAACTGTGGCAGTTGCCACAGCAGGCGTTTCTGATACAGCCACCGGCGCCACAGACTCAGCGACTGTATTTTGCTGAAAATTTCGCGTCACCGCGGGACTCGAAATCGGTGCAGGTGCGGGCGCAGATGCGAATGCTGATGCCTGCCAGACGTCGTCATCCCATGGCGGTGGCATACCATCCATGCCGACCGGCTCCATTTCCTGCGGTGCTCTGGCAGCCGCAGGCGTAGGTACCGGTGCAGGTTCAGTGGCAGGAGCAACTACTGGAGCAACCAACGGAGCAACAGCAGGCGCAATCTTAGCAACAGCAACCGGGGCAGGCATTGCAGAGGCGACAGGAGAAACAGGAACAACTGGCGTCACAATCGGCGCGACATCATTTTCTTGCTTCGATGCCGCAGGCTTTGTCGTCGATCCAGCTTTTGCGCTGGCCGCTCGGGCAGCCGCAAGCGCGGCCATTGCAGGGCTCATCGGCTTTGCAGCCGGAACAGCAGTTGCAACCGTCGCCGCTGGCTGAGTAGAGACATTCTGCTGAGTCTGAGCAGAAGCAGAAGCAGAAGCAGAAGCAGAATTTACCGCCGCCGTTTTAACAGGTATTGCAGGTGCCGCCGGTGTTGACGAAGCAGTTCCCCTTACCGGAGCAGAAGGCATCCCATTACCCGGGCGAGGAGCTGGCGATATACCCGTGCCGCCTGACTGCGTCAGCACGCCACCATCCACCGGACGGAAAGCCAGCATACGCAACAGCGTCATGCTGAAACCAGCATATTCATCGGGGGCCAGCGCCAATTCATTCCGACCATGCACAGCGATCTGGTAAAACAACTGCACTTCTTCTTTGTTAAATACGTTCGCCAGGCGCAGCACCTGTTCACGCTCAGGCAAATCATCAGCAACGGCTGCCGATACCATTTGCGCAATCGCCAGCTGATGCAGCAAAGTACCGAGATCCTGCAACGCGGATTTATACGACAAACTGCGTGCGGCCATTTCATCTGCCACATCCAGCAGGGCTTTGCCGTCATTCTCAGCCAGCGCATCCAATAAACGGATCAGATACGATTGATCCAGCGCACCGAGCATCCCTTGCACCGCATCGAGACTCACTTTACCAGCGGCATAAGCAATCGCCTGATCCGTCAGGGATAAGGCATCACGCATGGAACCATGCGCGCCTTGCGCCAGCAAACGCAGCGCCGGCTGCTCGAATTCAATATGCTCCTGCCCAAGAATATTTTCCAGATGGCCGACAATATGGCCCGGTGGCATTTGTTTGAGATTAAATTGCAGACAACGCGACAAGACTGTGACCGGAATTTTTTGCGGGTCTGTCGTTGCCAGAATGAATTTGACGTGTTCAGGCGGTTCTTCCAGCGTTTTCAACATGGCATTGAAAGCGTGGTTGGTCAGCATGTGCACCTCGTCGATCATATACACTTTAAATCGTGCATTCGACGGCGCATAAATTGCCTGCTCCAACAGCGATGCCATTTCATCGACACCACGGTTAGACGCCGCATCCATCTCTATATAATCGACAAAGCGGCCAGCATCAATGGCGACACAGGCATCACAGACACCACAAGGGTTGGCGGTAATACCAGTTTCGCAGTTAAAGGATTTGGCCAGTATGCGTGACAACGTCGTTTTACCGACACCACGGGTTCCGGTAAACAGATAGGCGTGATGCAACCGCTGCTGCTCCAGCGCATGCGTTAAAGCACGGACCACGTGCTCTTGCCCCACCAGCGTGTCAAAGCTTTTGGGACGATATTTTCGGGCGAGAACTTGATAGGACATCCTGCGATTTTACCCTATTCGTTGCGCGACATAGTACCTGCCGCAAAGGAAATTTAAATAACTGATCACCATCATTCCCGCCCTTCATGCCTATCCAATTGCTCCTGCAAATGCAACATGATCTTATCCCGCTGACGCAGCTCTTCACGTAAGGCCTGAACTTCGCGCGTCAACACCCGGATATCAGCATGAAATTCCCGCTCGAACAGTTTTTCCTCTTCACCGACAAACAGCGCTGCGATATTTGCAGTGACTATCGAAAACATCGCGTAACCGAGCAGCACAATAAACACCGCGAAAATTTTTGATGCCGGGGTCGATGGCACTATATCGCCGTAACCAACAGTTGCCACCGTTGTAAACGCAAGCCAGACACCATTGGCGTAGCTATTCACGTTCGGTTCCAGCCAGTAAAAACCGGCACCGGCGGTGCTCAGCATTAACAAAGCCAAACCAATCACCTGCATCAGATGACTGGGTTTTAATTTCTGCAAGAGCAGCGTTGCCATTCTCAGCAGTATCACCGTGCAGAGAGAGAGTCGCAGTAACCACTCAATCACACCCCACTCACCACTGGTCGGCCAGCCACTCAGCACACAACCAATAATAATGATGGCGTCCATAATCAGTTTGCCGTGGCGACGGCGGCGACGATGACGGTTTTTTGCCCACTGCAGATAAACATCGACAGCGATAATGAGCGCGGAAAAAATGTATGTGCCGTGCCCGATTTTCCGGTACACATCGGTCTCACCAGCCAGCAACAAATAAAAGGCGGGGATAGACAACAACAAGCCGCCCAGCAAAATGGGACGAGAAAACCACGCAATAAACCTTTGCGTCATCGGATAGAGAGTACGACTCATTTCAAATATACATTTCAGAAGGAAAAGACAGCGATTGGTAATTCTGCGGAAAAAACAATGGATGCAAACAGCCATGATTTCAGCTTTCATTCTGGTGTGCAATTAAAATCAAAACGATTCGAAAATGAACGACGCTGAACGCAACAATACTGGCAAAAAGTAAGGGTGGGAGAGTGGAAAACAGACGGATGGGAAACGGAGGAAGGTTGGCGAGCCTGATCTGCGGCACTTGCGGTAAATGACTGTGGCTGCTTCGTTCCCGACCTGACCAGATTGGCCATGCCGCAATGCGCAGGGGCCCGCCAGTGCGCATTATAGCGCAATCCTGCATAGATATACACAAGTTTCCGAGCGAGAAATGCTACTTCAAATTAACGGGCCGGATGATGCCAACACTCGACAGGATATTTTGTCACACTGACTCAACTTAGAGTGACGCCCTGACCCAGAGAATAGTCTATTCAGACAAACGATAGCGCCGCCAGCAACACTAAAGAACCGATATACCGATAAGCAATGTTACTCATATATATGTAGCAGCACACAATCAAGGGAGTATGTAGGAAATATAGCTCCTTGCCGTTAATAACAAACGACCTTCTAGCTATATAGACCCATACTCCCCCCGAGTATGTGAACGGTGCAGCGGATGAACCTGCAAACTGAATATACTTCAGAGCCCGAGCTGTCGCCAGATCTGATCGACCCGGGTTTTCACTTCGGGTGCCATCGTGATTGTTGTTCCCCATTCGCGATCAGTTTCACCTGGCCATTTATTGGTCGCATCTATCCCCATTTTCCCACCAAGCCCGCTGACTGGCGAGGCGAAATCCAGATAATCGATAGGTGTGTTATCGACCAGCGTGGTATCCCGCACCGGATCGACGCGGGTGGTGATGGCCCAGATCACCTCTTTCCAATCACGAATATTCACGTCCTCATCCACTACCACGATGAACTTGGTATACATGAACTGACGCAGAAAGCTCCAGACGCCGAACATGACACGCTTGGCATGGCCTGCATACGATTTTTTCATTTGCACTACCGCCATACGGTAGCTGCACCCTTCCGGCGGCAAATAAAAATCAGTAATCTCACTGAACTGCTTTTGCAGCAACGGGATAAACACTTCATTTAAAGCAACGCCAAGTATCGCCGGCTCATCAGGTGGTTTGCCGGTATAAGTCGAGTGATATATAGGATCACGCCGCATGGTGATCCTGTCTATCGTAAATACGGGGAACCAGTCCTGCTCATTGTAATAACCGGTATGATCGCCATACGGCCCTTCGAGAGCATGTTCATACCCCGATGAATGGTTCTCATCAGGATAGATATGCCCTTCCAGCACAATTTCTGCCGATGCCGGCACGCGCAATTCACTGCCTATCGCCTTCACCAGCTCAGTGCGGCTGCCACGCAGCAAACCGGCAAACTGATATTCCGACAGACTATCCGGCACAGGCGTTACAGCACCTAAAATTGTCGCCGGATCAGCGCCCAGCGCCACGGCAATTGGATATGGCTTTCCTTTATTGACGATACAGTGCTCACGAAAATCCAGCGCACCGCCACGATGAGCGAGCCAGCGCATAATCACCTTATTCCGCCCCAGCACCTGCTGGCGATAGATACCCAGATTCTGGCGCTTCTTATTCGGTCCTTTGGTAATCACCAATCCCCATGTAATCAGCGACGCAACGTCGCCCGGCCAGCAGTGCTGTATCGGCAGACGGGAAAGATCAACATCATTTCCCTCCCATACGATCTCCTGACATTTAGCACCGCGAACTTCTTTCGGCGCCATATCCCACACTGCTTTCACCAAAGACCCCATACCCATCAGATCTTTGAGACCTTTTGGCGGTTCCGGTTCTTTTAGAGCCGATAACACATGGCCGATCTGGCGCAACTCACTGACATCATCCGCGCCCATGCCAAGCGCAACGCGACGCGGCGTGCCGAATAAATTTGCCAACACAGGGATGCGATGGCCGGTTGGTTTATTGAATAAAAGCGCAGGGCCTTCAGCACGCAAAGTGCGGTCACAGACTTCAGTCATCTCCAGATGAGGTGAAACTTCGATATCGATCTGCTTTAACTCGTCGATTCGTTGCAGTTGAGAAATAAAGTCTCTCAAATCAGAATATTTAATCATTTTTCGCTTTTTTACATGTCTGAATCAGATGATCAAGCTTAATTCGCCAAGTGCTTGATTTTATTGATTTTTGCTGCATTGCGGTAGATTTTATTATACCTATAAGTTATATAAAACAAGTTTGATAGTATTGACTCGATATAAAACCGCCCCTACAATTCGCCCAACTTGATGCAGAAGTCAAAACTTCCGCCACTTTCGATACAAGGAAAGTTTCGCCAATATCGGTAACATCATTCACGGGGATCGGGCCCCACACAACATTGTAAGGATTGTTTTCAAAAGGCGTCTGCCTTCCCCCGAAAATAGTTGTTTATCACTGGACACTCCAGTACCAAGTCTGACGGACTTAATTTGATAAACAGCTCCGGCGTCTTCCGATCGCGACTTGCGACGAGGACGATGTTTCTGATTCGCGAAAGTATAAATTTGCAAACGGCTTGTCGTTCGGCTTTTTTGCGACGCGTATATTCAGGAGGTAATATGTTTCAACGTTTTATTTTAGCTGTACAACAAAGTAATTTAACTAAACAAGAGAAGCGCGCCGCGCTGCAATCAGTAGCACGTGATACAACCAGCGGTTTTATCACTTCCATGCGCCACCTGTTCATGGCTTTCGGTATCACCTCCATCGCTATGCTGGCGATGATGTTTATCAAACCTGAACTGGCTGACAAATTTAAAAATCTGTCCCCCTTCGCTGAGGCAGAAGCCACGGTCGAAGCAGAAGTGCCACCACCAAGCCTTGCGATGCTGATGCAAGCACCAGGCAAGGTCAATACCAGTGCCAACGTACATGCGGCTGGATACTCTGAAGAAGATGCCAAAATGCTGGGCAATCAGCGTCAGCAGGAATGGGTTACCAACTGGTTATCAAAACGTTATCGCGTCGCCAGTGATGCAACCAATATGCTGGTATCGGCAGCGTATCTGACAGCCAAAGAAATCAAGCTTGACCCTTTACTGATCCTATCAGTGATGGCGATTGAATCCGGCCTGAATCCGTTCGCGGAAAGCCCTGTCGGCGCACAAGGCCTGATGCAGGTCATGTCCAAAGTCCATCATGAAAAATTTGAGGATATGGGCGGCGTCAAAGCAGCATTGAACCCGGTCGCCAATATCAAAGTCGGCGCTTTGATTCTGAAGGATTATGTGTCACGCACCGGTTCTGTCGAAGCTGGTCTGAAAATGTATGTTGGCGCAGGGGCTTTTGACTCTGATTCCGGCTACGGCTCAAGGGTTCTGACCGAATATAAACGCCTGAAAGACGTTTCTGCCGGTAAGAAAGTACCGACAACATTTGCCGCACCAGCGACCGCAGCACCGTTACCGCGCCCACTGGAAGCGGCACCGGCAATAAAATCCGAACCAACGGAAGCAAAAGCAAAAACAACGCATACCGAACAGGTTGCTGCGCTGTAAGCTGTTCCGCTAAAAAAAAGCAGCCTGACGTTACATCAGGCTGCTTTTTTTATTTGTATGCTGGTCTTGATTGCAAAAACTGACTGAGCCGCGCCACGGCTTCTTGCAGATTCTCAAATGAATTCGCATACGAAAGACGCACATAGGTATTGGCTGTCGCAGGACCAAAGTCCAGCCCGGGAACTATCACGACTCCCGCTTGCGTCAGGACTTCCTTTGC
Organism: Undibacterium sp. FT79W; assembly: GCF_014284215.1. Taxonomy (NCBI): domain Bacteria; kingdom Pseudomonadati; phylum Pseudomonadota; class Betaproteobacteria; order Burkholderiales; family Oxalobacteraceae; genus Undibacterium; species Undibacterium sp. FT79W. The sequence continues at coordinate 257,907 of NZ_JACOGB010000002.1, forward strand.
AAAAGCATCGGCATCGTCGGTAAAACGCGAGCAATCGGCATAGACATAAAATGCACCGTCAGGCATCACAGGAATCCCAAAACCCAACTCCCGCAAAGCAGGCACGATGTAATCACGACGGCGCTCAAGCTCTGCTTTACGGTTTTCGTAAATCGCCATTGTTTCAGGCGTAAAACAGGCAAGTGCTGCATGCTGGGCGACAGACGACGCACAGATGAACAGATTTTGTGCGAGTTTTTCGATTTGTGGCACGATGCGTTCCGGCACGACGATCCAGCCCAGACGCCAGCCCGTCATGTTGAAATACTTGCTGAAGCTATTGATCACAACCACATCGTCATCCAGTGACAACGCAGAAAATGGCGCTGCATCATAGGATAAGCCCTGATATATCTCATCAACAATCGTAAAGCCACCGCGCTGCTTTACGCTGGCAATGATCGCCTTCAACTCGGAGGTGCTGATCGAGGTGCCCGTTGGATTGGATGGCGATGCCAATAATACGCCGCTGGTGTTGTCACCCCAGTTCTGACGCACCATCTGACCGGAAAGCTGAAAACGATCCTCGGCGCCGCTTGCCACCAGTTTCGCCTGACCATTAAACGCGGCAACAAAATGGCGATTACATGGATAACAAGGATCTGGCATCAAGACTTCTTTGCCTGGCTCAACCAATGCCGCACATGCCAACAACAGCGCAGCCGAGGCGCCGGCAGTCACAATAATGCGTGAAGCCGGAATCGTCAGACCGTATTGCTGCAAGTAATACGTCGCAATGGCTTCGCGCAAAGCAGGCAGGCCGAGAGCGGACGTATATTGCAAACGTCCATCTGCCATCGCTTTAGCTGCTGCATCAATTACCGTCTGCGGCGCCGTAAAATCCGGCTCGCCTATCCCCATATGAATCAGATGACGCCCCTGCTCTTCCAGCGCGGCGGCCATTTTCATCAACTCCATGACATGAAACGGGGCGATATTATCAAGACGGGAGGCGAGATTATTATGCATACAAATGAAACCCTGAAAAAAACCGCCTGTTTTCTTTCGTAGAAAAGAGGCGGTGTGATCTGTGTTACCGGAATACAAAGAATTACTTCGCTGCGACCTCGTTCGGACGCAATTTAGCGGCCAGCTTATCCAAAACACCATTGACGTATTTATGACCATCGAGACCGCCAAAAGATTTGGTCAACTCTACCGCTTCATTAATCACGACACGGTAAGGAATTTCTACGTGATTTTTTAGCTCATACGCACCGATCAATAAAACTGCATGTTCTATCGGTGACAATTCAGCAATCGTACGATCGATCAACGGTGCAAAATCTTCGCGCAAGGCGATGGAATTATTGATCGCGCCATGCAACAAGGCATCAAAATGCTCACGATCCGCTTTATCAAAGCCATGTGCCTGACGAATATGCGCATCAATCACGCCGGAATCTTCATTATTCAACAGCCATTGATACAGGCCTTGCAACGCAAACTCGCGCGCGCGGTGACGTGGTGAACGGCTTTTACTTGGATTGGCGTGTATGGAATTATTATTCATATTTTCTCTTGCTGAATTCTTGCTTGATCTTACTTGTTCTTCAACTGCGGTGTCAGTGCCGAACCTGCATCAATACAGATGCAAGCCGGCCTGAACACAACTTAAGCGTCGTAATCGACTTCTTCTGTGGCTTCGGCCAATTCTTCAAGCGCCAGGGTCAGATTCGCCATTTCAACTGCGACCCGTGCCGCATCTGTACCTTTTTCAAACATGCGGACTTCTGCCTGCTCATCGTTTTCCGTCGTCAGAATCGCATTCGCAATAGGAATGCCAGAATCCAGACCAACACGGGTGATACCTGCACCGGATTCATTCGATACCAACTCAAAGTGGTAAGTCTCGCCACGGATAACAGCACCTAACGCGATCAACGCATCGAATTGATTGGTTTCAGCCAGTTTTTGCAATGCCAACGGCACTTCCAGTGCGCCCGGTACAGTGACATGCAAAATATCTTCGTTCATCACACCAAGACGTGCGAGTTCAGCGAGGCAGGCCGTCAGCAAACCGTTGCCGACGACTTCGTTAAAACGTGCCTGCACGATACCGACGCGTACACCCGCGCCGTCCAGATTTGATTCGTAATGTCCTACTGTCATAATATTCTCTCTCGCGCTGACGCGCCTGAATGGGATGGTTAACAAAAACTAGAAACCAGAAACAACTGAGCACGACGACAATATTATTGCGCTGCTTCCGGCTTATCCATGTAACCGACTACTTCCAGATTAAACCCTGTCATTGAAGGCATTTTACGCGGACTGGCCAACAGCTTCATCTTACGTACACCAACATCTTTCAAAATTTGTGCGCCGATACCATAGTTACGCAAATCCATGCGGGCAGCGCGACCAGTCGCCGGGCGGCTGTCTGGCGTTTGCAGCGCTTTAAACTGATCAAACATTTGCTCGGCAGTTTCTTCGCAATTTAACAACACGATGACGCCGGAATCCGCCGCTTGCACCGTCTGCATCGCCGCTGCGATATTCCATGAGTGCGTGGTCGCCTTGCTTTCCAGCAGATCAAGGATCGATACCGGCTGATGGACGCGCACCAGAGTTTCTTTTTCTGCCGAAATATCACCGTAGATCAAAGCCAGATGCGCTGATCCGCTAGGCTTATCGCGATACACCACTGCCTGAAAACTGCCATGCACTGTATCCATCTTACGTTCGGCAACGCGATCGACGATGCTTTCAGTCTGACTGCGGTAATGAATCAGATCAGCAATCGTACCGATTTTCAGTTGATGCTCTTTGGCGAATTCGATCAGATCCGGCAGACGTGCCATCGTGCCGTCGTCCTTCATGATCTCGCAGATCACAGAAGCTGGTATCAGCCCCGCCATTTCAGTCAGATCGCAACCCGCTTCCGTATGGCCGGCACGCATCAGCACACCGCCCTTTTGTGCTTTTAACGGGAACACGTGACCTGGCTGCACGATGTCATGCGCAGTCGATTTCTTATCCACCGCCACTTGCACAGTACGGGCGCGGTCTGCGGCGGAAATACCCGTAGTGACACCTTCTGCAGCTTCAATCGATACCGTGAAATTAGTGCCAAACGAGGTGCCGTTACGGCTCGTCATCATGGCAAGGTTCAGCTCATCGCAACGTTCTTCTGTCAATGTCAGGCAGATCAGACCACGGCCATATTTCGCCATGAAATTAATCGCTTCCGGTGTGACGAATTCCGCTGCCATCACCAGATCGCCTTCATTTTCACGGTCTTCTTCGTCAACCAGAATCACCATGCGTCCGGCGCGCAATTCTGCGACGATTTCTAATGTATTTGACATGCTCATAGGGGAATATCCTGTAGTGGGCTCAGCACCGGCGCTTGAGGCGGCGCTCCACTGACTGCATTTGAATGAAGTCGCTATTTTAAAGGATTTCCAGAAACACTTCCCGTGCTTTCTGCGGATTCCGCCGTCTTTTTAGCTGATTTGAATCATGCCTCGGCCGATTTCAACAACTTTGCCGCCAACCCTGATCGTTTTATCAAGCGCCACGTCCAGATACAACTGGCTAGGGCGTCGCATTTGCACACCCTGCTCCACCACGAGGCTGGCGGGTAGATTACGCCCTGACGTCAGCCACCAGCCACCCAGATTGGCGCAGGCAGAGCCGGTCGCGGGGTCTTCACCAACGCCCCCTTCAGGGCGGACAAAGAAATAACGTGCAGTCACCGGCTGGCGGCCTGCCGCATCCGCACCGGCAGTAGCATCAAACGCAAAGAGATACGCAGTGCGCCGCCCCAAACTGCTTACAGGCCAGGTATCCAGCAAAGCGGCATCCGGCCGCGCGCGACGCACTGCATCCGGTGTTTTCAGGGCAACCAATAACTGATCAGACCCGGTACTCACCCACAGCGGTGCTGACAATAAGTCGTCTTCGCGCAAGCCTAGCAAGCGGGCAATCTCTGCCGGACTCACCTCACACGCCCTAGTCTGCACCGCCTGCGGCGCGGCAAACGTCCACACCTGATCGCGCAGGTTCAGCGGCACTATTCCAGCTTTACATTCCAGTGTCAGCGCATCTCCTGCAGCATCTCCCACATGACAAAGCGCAGACACAACATGCGCAGTACCAATGCTGGGATGACCGGCAAACGCCATTTCTGTACCCGGCGTAAAAATCCGCATGCGGGCTGTTGCTGTGTCGGACGGCAGAATAAACGTTGTTTCCGATAAATTGAACTGCAAAGCCAGCGCCTGCATTTCAGCATCCGACAAGCCATCGGCATGTTCAAACACACACAAAGGATTGCCGCCAAAATCAGACTCAGCAAACACATTCAGGATTCGGTATGGGTAGCTACGCATCATCATTCACCTTTAGGACTGACGCAAAACCGCCCCAGCGGCGTTATGGCTCCTAGCCGTACTATTCGTACTGTCTTCGTCGCCATGCCTTGCCTTGCCGGTGCAACTTTGCGTCAGTCCTGACCTTATTCATACGACTATGGTTGATTGGAGTGGTCTCGCATCTGACCAGCGCAAAGCATGTTGCACTCGTCTCAGGAAACTTCAAAAAACAAGAAAAGAAGGGAGTATGTGCAATTTTCGCCTTATTGTCAGCATAAAATAAGGTGCCTAAAAAATACTCCAGGGAGTATTATTTTTGAGCAATACACCCGTACCCCACCGCATACGAGCGCACTCTTCCTGAGAATTCAACGTGCAATATCAAATGACCACATATTTTTATTGATGAGTCAGATTTTTTTCATGTCGAACTGATTTTATCGGCACGAAAAATCGACAGGCAAGGAGCAATTCTTAACCTCACAAAGTCGGCAGCAAATCGCCGTAATGCTTCGCGCATGATGCAATCAAACGAATTGCTTAGCGCGGAAGATCTGCGAGCCTCTGTTTAATCACGATGCGATATTGCTTGTCTGGGGTTGTGTATTCAAATGAGGGAGTTTGTGCAATAGCAGCAGACATATCTAGTTGCTGAATGAGAATCCAACCCTTGTCTCCGTTTTGATAAATAAGCGATTCCACATATGAACGCTGACCTTGAGGTTTTTGCGCTATGCTGACTATTTTTATCTGATTATCTACTTCGACACTGGCTTTTTGACCAAATTCAGACAACAGTACGGGTTGTGCCAGAATTTCACCATTCCTCTTGATGGATATCTCAAAACGCACTCCTTTACCACGAATATCAAGATCAGCTTCATTCAACTTCAACAAGCTGCAACTAGCAATTGTCAGAGATAAGACAAGCAAACCAAAAACACTGGCTGTTTTTTTGAAGCCTTGCTGCGATTTGACTTCCCTCATAAACAAACGAAATACGCGCTGCTTTAACATCGTGTTCCTTTCAAAAAGTTGATTCCCAAAAGCTATTTGACGCGACACCGATAAATTCATTTCCGCGCACACTTGCAAGGTCCGCGCATATAAAAATGCATCGCCGCAAGCCTGAACCGCCAAATCATCGCAAGCATGCTCACGCTCCAGATCGGTGCAGCGTGAAAGATAAAGCAATGCTGGATTAAAAAAGAACACGATTTTCAACACAATCTGCACATAATTAATCAGGACATCGTTGCGTCTGATATGTGCCAATTCATGAAGGATAATCATCTCAATTTGCAGCGGACTCAAGCCGAGAAATACACTGCTTGGCAACAGTATGATGGGATTAAAGTAACCGACAACACATGGAATAGATAATTTCTGAGACAAGCAAATAGCAACATCTCTACTTACGCCGATATTCTTTTTTAATCGTGCCAATGCGATCTGCCATTCGGCGCTGTGTATCTCTGTACTTTGCCGCTTCAATAGCCAGCTACGTATTACTTCAGTGACTAATTTCACCAGAAAAAATAGAATGCCGATGCCCCAGAATAATGCTATCCAAACCAGAAAGCGCATTTCAACTGGCAGCTCACTTGCTGACCATGCAGCCATTGTTTCGGTCAAACGACCTGTCGTTGGAGCGATTATGTCTTGTGTAACGCGTGATTTATACAACTGAGAAAAAGTGAGTGTGCTCCATGCTCCGCAAATCACCATACTAAGACTATATAGATTACAACGCAGGTTGGAATTATTTAGCGCCGTCAATTGTGAAATTGCCAGAGCAAATAGAGCAATCAAACTGCACTGCCATATTGAATGAATGACGGTCCATCCCAATGCAAAAACAATGGAAGAAATCGTTTCGGCATCGACACTCATGATTTTCCTCCTTTGTCTTCAATTAAACGGGCACTCAATGAGCTCCGAGGCTGAGTATCTGTTGGAGAGGAGGATTCAAGCTGATCCAGGAAGTTTTTTAACTCCAGAACCTCACCTTTACTCACAGCTTGATTTCCAAAGAGGCTCATCACTAGCGCTGTCTTTGATCCGGCAAATGCACTATTCAATAGCCGCTCGAGCAAAGACACTTGGGTCGATTGTTGATTTTCAAGCGGGTAGTAAATATGACTCCTACCATCCCTCCTCCGTCCAAGCAAACCTTTTTGCTCCATGATCTGCATGGTCTTGAGAGTAGTTGTGTAACCTACAGGGCGTATTTGACAAAGTTCGTCATTTACCGCCTGGATTTTGCTTTCACCTAATCGCCACAAAATGGCAAGAATTTCTAGTTCAGCGGGGGTGGGAGGATTCATATAGTCACATTCCAAAAACATTAATTACGAAATTCATCGTAATTATATACGATGAATTTCGTAATTTGATGATATCTCTATTTATCTGTTGTTTTAACTACGTCCTGAGCGAAGTTGCACGCCACATACGATCTGGTCGTCCAGATACAAGATAAGAATCATGGATCAGGCATAACTCCAATCAAGTAAGCCCCAGGCACATCGACAAAAAATACACATACACTCAAGGTAACCGTAAAAGACAAGCAAAAATGTTTTTATCGCCAACAGAGGCTGTTATGCTGAAGGCATACCTTCCACCGACCATTTTGATCATCATGCTAGAACTTCGTCCCGGCTGTGAACATTGCGATACCGATTTACCGCCTGCCTCGAGCAATGCGCGGATTTGCAGTTTTGAATGTACTTTTTGTGCCGACTGTGCTGAAACGATTTTGCATAACGTTTGCCCGAATTGTGGCGGTGGTTTCAGCCCGCGCCCGGTGCGTCCGGCGCAGAACTGGAAAGGCGGCAATGATCTGACAAATTATCCGGCAAGCACCAGCAGAAAATACCACCCTGCTGATCTTGCTGCGCATCAGGAGTTGCTGCAACGTTTGCAAGGACGCGCTGCGGATCAACGCTGATACGCTGATTTTCAACTAAGCAGAACCAGAAGCTACCTGAAAGCAGCCCTCCACCTTCCCCACCTTTTTTGACGGACGATATGTCGCAGAACAGCCTTAGCCCCCGCCACCTTCTGATGGCATTGATCGTGGTGTTTTTGTGGGGGATGAATTTCGTCGTCATCAAAATCGGCCTGCGCGGCATTCCACCGTTTCTGATGGGAACCCTGCGTTTCATGCTGGTCGCGTTTCCGGCAATACTGTTTTTGCCGCGTCCAAAGGTATCGTTGAAACTGTTGGTGGCGTATGCGATGACGATCAGCCTCGGGCAATTCGCTTTTCTGTTTTCCGCCATGGCGATAGGTATGCCAGCGGGTCTGGCATCACTGGTACTACAGGCGCAGGCTTTTTTTACGGTGGGTTTATCGGCGCTCGTTTTTGGCGACAAGCTGCGCCCCAGCAACCTGCTGGGCATGCTGATTGCCAGCACAGGGCTGGTCTTACTCGGCAGCGCCAGCATCACCAGTTCAGCAAGTCAGGTCACCTTAGCGGGTTTTGCACTGACCATTTGCGCCGCCATTTCGTGGGCAAGCGGCAATGTAATCAGTAAGAAAATCGGCCCGACAGCTGTACTGAGCCTGGTCTCATGGAGTGCGCTGGTGCCGGTGATTCCTTTTTTTCTGCTGTCGCTCTGGTTTGAAGGCCCCGATCAGATCAGCCACAGCCTGCTGAATATGAGCCTGCCATCGGCACTGACCATCGTCTATCTGGCGTTTGCCGCCACCCTGACCGGCTACACTTTATGGGGACGATTACTGGCTAGTTTGCCAACGCACATGGTCGCGCCACTGACTTTGATGGTGCCGGTGATCGGCCTGACAGCCGCATGGGTATTACTCGGCGAGGCGCTCAGCGCGTTGCAGATTACCGGTGCGCTGATCGTGATGGGAGGTTTGCTGATCAATGTGTTCGGACCGCGATTACTGAGTCACTTGCGGGACATTTTCCGCTCCCGGTGATCGGCCCTCACATACAAACCCAAAAAACAAAATCGCAATCAGAAAAAAAACACGCCCAATAAAAATGCGCCTCAGCAGGCAAAAACCTGCGGAAAGGCGCATCAATAAACAAGCAATCAGCAGAAGTTAAAAACCTACTAGAAACCAATTACAAACCAGTGTTCGCCGCGATAAACGCTTTCATTTTATCGACATCGGCTGTCATCACTTCAAAGCGCTGCGGCAGCGCTTCAATGTTTTCAAAACCGGCTGGACGTTCCGCATCGCGCCCCAGCGCTTCACGGATGGTTTCATTGAATTTCGCTGGCAAGGCAGTTTCCAGCACGATCATAGGCACACCGGTTTCTATATGCTCCAGCGCGACCTTGATACCATCGGCGGTATGCGTATCGATAGTGATGCCGTAATTTTTTTCAACCTGACGTATCGTGTTCAACCTGTCTGCATGCACCGATTTGCCTGATTGAAAACCGAAACGGGCCACCTTTTTGAACTCGTCGCCATCGCTGCCAGGTTGACCAGACAAATCAAAACCGCCCGCTGTTTCTACTTTGCCAAACAAGGCTTTCACCCGGTCTGCATCGCCATCGAGCAGATCGTAAATAAAGCGTTCAAAGTTCGAGGCTTTGGAAATGTCCATCGACGGGCTGGTGGTATGCCAGGTTTCAGCCGATTTACGCACGCGATAAACACCTGTGCGGAAAAACTCATCAAGCACATCATTTTCATTGGTTGCCACGACCAGCTTATCAATCGGCAAACCCATCATGCGTGCGATGTGTCCGGCACAGATATTGCCGAAATTACCCGAAGGCACAGTGAACGACACCTTTTGCGCATTACTGCTCGTTGCACTCAGGTAGCCACGGAAGTAGTAGACCACTTGCGCGACCACACGTGCCCAGTTAATCGAATTGACTGTGCCGATTTTCTGGCGTTCTTTATACGCCAGATCATTGGAAACGGCCTTCACCATATCCTGACAATCGTCAAACACGCCTTCGACCGCGATATTAAAAATATTCGGATCTTGCAGGCTGAACATTTGTGCGGCCTGGAACGCGCTCATTTTTTTATGCGGCGACAGCATGAAAACGCGTATGCCTTTTTTGCCACGCATTGCATATTCAGCTGCGCTGCCGGTATCGCCGGAAGTGGCACCAAAAATATTCAGTTCCGCTTGTTTTTTTGCCAGCGCATATTCAAACAGATTACCGAGCAATTGCATCGCCATATCCTTGAACGCCAGCGTCGGGCCATTCGACAAGGCTTGCAGGATCAGCTTGCGGCCATCTTTATCTTCGAGCACGCGCAAGGGTGTGATCTGCGCTGCGTCTTCACCCTGACGCGCATTGCGATACACATCAGCGGTGTAGGTTTTTTCAACAATCGCTTTCAGGTCGTCTGCCGGAATATCAGTCGCAAATTTTTTCAGCACTTCAAACGCCAGACCGGCGTATGACAGACCGCGCCATGCATCCAGTTCAGCACCGCTGACTTGCGGGTAACTGGTGGGTAAATACAATCCGCCATCCGGCGCCAGACCACCTAAGAGAATTTCTGAGAAATTTTGTGCGGCGGCATGTCCGCGGGTTGAAGCGTATTGCATAAGATGACTGAAGTATATTAAGAGGTTAGATGAATTTTCCATCTATTATATCGCCCTTACCCCCTCAAAACCCAGGCAAAACGAATGAAAGTAAGTCTGGCGTTGTTACGGTGCGGCAGTCAGTAACACGAATCAGACGATGAACTGCCGTAACAGCTAAGTACAGTTTTACAATGCAACAGCATCATGCACTTCCAGCTTGCAGGCGTTGCGGATGGGTGTACACAACAAAGCCATGTTCGCGGACAAAACCGATCAGACAGATACCGGCTGATTCCGCCATGCTGATGGCTAAGCTGGTCGGGGCAGAAATCGTCGCCAGTATACTGATGCCCGCACGCGCCGATTTCTGCAGCAACTCGTAACTGGCGCGGCTGCTCATGATCGCGAAACCGGCTGCCAATGCGTTTCCCGCAACAGAATCACGAATATCGGCAACCTCACCGCGCTCACAACGCAATGCACCGATCAGTTTATCCAGCGCATTGTGGCGACCGACATCTTCCCGCACGCAAAGGATGTCGCCGTCCAGATCAGCCCATGCGGCTGCATGCATAGAGCCTGTAGCGGCATTCAGTACCTGCTTGCTGCTGAGTTGCCCAAACGCTTTGGCCAGTGCTGCTTTACTCACACGATGATCAGCATTCAGACGCGGCGTGGCAAGATCCAATGACTGCAAACTTTCAAGACCGCACAAGCCACAGCCGGTTTTGCCCGACAGGCTGCGACGTTTATTTTTGAGTCTGACAAAACATTGAGAGGCGATCTGTATCTGCAATTCAATGCCGAGTATCGCGGTATTGCTGACCACCACAATATCGTAAATCTCCGAAGGCTGATCGACGATACGCTCTGCCAGACTGAAGCCGATCGCAAAATCCTCCAGATCCAGCGGCGTCGCCATCATCACCGCATGTGAAATGCCATTAAAGACCAGCGCAACCGGCACTTCCTCAGCAATACTGTCGCTGGTTTGCAAGAACCATCCATCGGCAAACTTATGTTGGTCCACAGTCATTTCACGGCTGCCGCGCGCAAATATATCCGGCGGATTCAGCGTTCCTGTTGCCATTTATCACGACCTTTTTGTGTCAGGCTCAACAAAGTTCTGTCGCCATCCTGATGTAACTGCACCCAACCGGGGCCGGGGTTGCCAGCGATAATGTCCTCACCCAGATAAGCGACGCAACGCAGCAAGCTGCTCAGGCGCACACGTAAGCGCTTGGTCAGACGCAGGACGGGAACGGGGGTACTGCTCAATGCCAGCTCATGTAGTAAAGCATCAACCAAGGTTGACGATGCCGGACGCAACAATACCGGTTCATTATTCATTGCCAGCCAGATGCGGATGTAAGATCACAGGGATCGATTTAGAGGTCGGCGTGCGGGCGTGATCTGCAAAACTGGAGAGTGGAACGAGCCCGTTCGTTTCAGGGAAATAAGCCGCCAGACAACCACGCGGAATATTGTATTCGACCAGCATAAAGCGCTTTACCTGACGCCGGATGCCATCGTCAGACAGGCTTTCGATATCCACCCAGTCACCCGCCTGCATGCCGATGGCAGCGATATCTTCCGCATGAATAAATAAAACGCGACGCTCGCCGAACACGCCGCGATAGCGATCATTCAAACCATAAATGGTCGTGTTGTACTGATCGTGAGAGCGCATCGTTGCGAGGTTAAATACCGGCGAATCACGCTGCTCACGCGCCTGATGAATTGGCAGATCAGTCGGTACCGGATGCGCATAGAAATTGGCTTTCCCCGATGTGGTCAGCCATTCCCGCTCACCAGCAGAATTCCGCAAATGAAATCCGCCCGGCGCTTTAACGCGCGCATTAAAGTCGGCAAACTCATCAAATACCAGCGCGATTTTGTCGCGGATGCGGTCGTAATCAGCAACTAGCCCCATCCAATCGGTGTTACTTTTTTCACCTAAAGTTGCCATCGCCAGCCGCGCTACGATCATGGGTTCCGATAGTAAATCTGGCGATGCCGGTGGGTTGATGCCAGACGACAAATGCACCATGCTCATCGAATCTTCCACCGTCACCGCTTGCGGCCCGCTGGCCTGAATATCGATTTCAGTGCGACCAAGACAAGGCAAAATCAATGCCTCGCGACCACAAACCAGATGACTGCGATTGAGCTTGGTTGTGACATGCACGGTCAGCGCGCAGTTTTGCAAAGCGCGATGGGTCAATGGTGTATCCGGCGTCGCCGTGGCAAAGTTACCGCCCATGGCAAAGAACACTTTATCGGGGCTATCCAGCATCGCCTGAATTGCGCTGACAGTGTCGTAACCATCTTCCAGCGGCGGAGCGAAATCAAACGCTTTACCAAGACGTTCAAGAAAAGCCCGCTTCGGTCTTTCATTGATGCCCATTGTGCGATCGCCCTGCACATTGCTGTGCCCGCGCACAGGACATGGGCCGGCACCCGGCCTGCCGATATTGCCGCGCAACAGCAGCAGATTCAATATCATCTGTATCGTCGCCACCGAATGCTTATGCTGCGTGATTCCCATTCCCCAGCACGCGATCACCTTGCCTGCCGCCATGTAACTGTCAGCAGCACGTTGTATCTGCGTGCGATCCAGACCGGACTCGCTGACGATTACATCCCAGGACTCGGCCAGCACATCCGCCGCAAAAACTTCAAAATTCGCCGTATGCTCTGCAATAAACGCGACATCGATCACACGCGGTTGAGCATTGGCCTGCGCGACGATATCAGCCTCCAGCACACACTTGATCATGCCTTTAACGGCGGCGAGGTCACCACCAATGTTGAGCTGAAAATAATCCGAGGAAATTGTCGTTACTTTGCCGCCCAGCATCTCAGACATATCTTGCGGATTCTGAAATTTTTCCAGACCACGTTCACGCAAAGGATTGAATGACATGATCGCGGCGCCACGCTTTGCTGCTGCGCGTAACTCACCAAGCATACGCGGATGATTGGTGCCGGGATTCTGTCCAAAAATCAGAATGGCATCTGCTTTCTGAAAATCAGCTAATAGCACCGTACCCTTGCCAGTTCCGATGGCCTCACGCATCGCATATCCGGAAGGTTCGTGACACATGTTGGAACAATCAGGAAAATTATTTGTACCGAATTCACGCACAAACAGCTGATACAAAAATGCGGCCTCATTACTGGTACGACCAGAGGTATAAAAAATCGCATCGTCTGGCGTCGGCAGAGCACGCAAATGCATGGCAATTAATTCAAACGCGGTATCCCACGACACCGGCAGATACTTATCGCTAACCCTGTCATAAGCCAGTGGATGTGTCAGACGCCCCTGCGCTTCCAGCCAGTGATCCGTTTTTTCAGCAAGCTGGGTCACGGTGTAGTCAGCAAACAAGTCCGGCGTGGCTCGTCGCGCGGTTGACTCCGCAGCAACCGCCTTGGCGCCGTTTTCACAAAATTCAAACGTCGATGTGTGATCGGCATCCGGCCACGCGCAGCCGGGACAATCGAATCCATCAGGCTGATTCGCGGATAACAGCGTGCGTGCGCCCTTGGCAGGATTTCCTTGCTCAAGAATTTGTTGCGCCACGCTTTTCAGAGCACCCCAGCCACCGGCAGGCTGGGTATAGACTTGTATGACCTTTTTATCCATCAGAACCTCTGTGACTATCCGTTACTTAAACAGCACAATGGCTTTCTGAAAGGTGATCCAGATTCCTGCCAACATAGGAATGCCGACCGCCGCCCATCCGGCAATCAGCAAGACAGGATGGCTGGATACGCTGGCAACCGGGGCAACGCCGTTGTCAGTAACGGTAACGCTGCGATCATGCGCGAGCTTACGTTCCAATGCCAGCTCTTCATCACTCATGAAATTCTCCGGCTCCACGGGGTTTATCATTGAATTGCAGACAAAACCAAGCACCAACAATCCGGCGAGGATATACATCGTGACGTCGTAAGCATGTGCTTTTGGTACGCCTTGAGCAATCTGGTATTCGCGGATATACGTAATCAGCAAAGGGCCCAGCACACCAGCCGTTGCCCATGCCGTCAGCAAGCGGCCATGAATTGCACCCACCATTTGCGAGCCAAACATATCTGCCAGATATGCAGGTACCGTAGCAAATCCGCCGCCGTACATCGATAAAATTATGCAGAACGCCAGCACAAACAGCGCCATGCTGCCAGTCTTACCAGCACTGGGGATGGACGCATACAAAACGAACCCAAGAACAAAGAAAATGAAATAAGTTGCCTTGCGCCCCAGGTAATCGGAACACGAAGCCCAGAAAAACCGCCCACCGATATTGAATAAGGACAGCAAACCGGTAAAGCCTGCTGCAATGGTTGCGATCTGCGTTTTTTGTGCCGCGGTCAGATCATTGAAAGCAACGTCAACACCAATCAACTTACCGCCAAACACCTCCTGCAATAATGGCGATGCCATACCCAGGATGCCAATCCCCGCAGAAACATTGAGGCACAGCACACTCCATATCAGCCAGAATTGTGGCGTCTTCCACGCTTTTTCCAGATGAACATGGCGACTGGTAATCATGACATTGCTGATCTGGGTCGCCGCTGGCGCCCAGCCTGCAGGTGCCCAACCGGAAGCTGGTACGCGATAAGCAAAAGCACCGGCAAGCATAAAGACAAAGTAAATCGCCGCCATCGTCAGGAAGGTTTCCCATACACCGACGGACACCGGCGTCGTATAGAAACGCATCAGCCAGTCGGCCAGCGGAGCTCCCACCATCGCGCCGCCACCAAAACCCATAATCGCCATGCCCGTTGCCATACCGCGACGATCAGGAAACCATTTAATCAAAGTAGAGACCGGCGAAATGTAGCCAAGACCCAGTCCGATACCGCCGATCACACCGGCACCCAGCCACATCAGCCACATTTGATGGATATAAATACCAAAAGCAGAAATGACCAGACCACCACACCAGCAGAGTGCAGACACGATGCCTGCCTTGCGTGGCCCGGCATGCTCGAGCCACTTACCGAATAAGGCGGCCGAACTGCCGAGAAACACAAAAAACAAGGTGTACATCCACGCCAAAGTAGAAATACGCCAGTCGCAATCGCTGGCGAACAACTCAGCCAGCAAACTCATATCCTGCGGACAGGCGACCGGATTCTTAATCCCGATGGCACGCGACAAAGGCAACCAGAACACCGAAAAGCCATACGCCATGCCTATGCACAAATGTATCGCTAATGCGGCTGGCGGCACCAACCAGCGGTTAAAACCCTCGCCTGCGATCGTGCGCTCTTTAGCAAACCACCCCGGTTGCGTTTGCGACATACAACACTCCTGTTTAAAAATGCTTTTTCAATAATATGGCCTGAGCTTATCAAAGTAAGCGCTTTGATCCAGATCAATATTGCATTTTGTTACTAAAATTTATTTTTTTGACCACCTGCGCTACCGCTCTGATGAGGAAAATTTCTGATCAGGTCAATTCACAAAGCGCCCGTTATCAATGTCCGCAAACCAGCGGTAAATCGGCAGTGCAACGCGGCGCTCTTGCTGTAACACTCTCAACAATAGCTGGCAAGGTGCTGCATCAACGATGTATCACCACCATCAACGCTTTTGCTTCAGTCTTACCAGTGTTTCTGATGGCGTGACTTTTGTCGGCTTCGTAACGGGCCGTGGCACCGACTTTAACTTTCTTGCGTGTGTTGTCCACTTCAATTTCGACACTGCCCTGCAGCACCGTCAGATGTTCAGTCGTGCCTGGATCATGCGGATTCGATACCAAGGCCCCGCCGGGTGCCAGCATTAACTCGTACCATTCATATTTACCGGCCAGATCCATAGGGCCAAGAATCCGTAAAACATAGCCAGCGTGTTCACCGGAGAGTGTCGGTGTTTCGTGTGACTCCAGCAAACGGATTACATCCTGCTGCGGCACTTCCGACGACAACAGCTCAGCCATCGTCACACCCAGTGCATTTGCCAGTCGCCATGCAACAGCAATGGTGGGGTTCGCTTTTTCACGTTCAATTTGCGATAGCATCGATTTGGAAACACCCGCGGTACGCGACAAATCTTCCAGCGTCAGGCCGCGGTCGAGACGCAATTTCTGCAAGGTTGCGCCTACTTCCGGCGGTGTATTTGATAAAACTTTTTTCATAAAGGCTCTTGCATCATTAAAAATTAATGCTTAATATTCGATATATCGAATTTATGTTCTAGATATTGAATTTTTCAATTTATTCTAAATAAGTTAAAAAAACTTTCTTTTTTCAGTCTAACAGCAGAAACCCGTCAGCCGCAGCAATTACCGAGACTATCATGAGCCAGACTACATCCAGACAACACTTCATCAGCAATTTAGCGGGAAATCTGAACAATTTACGCGAGCAAGGTTTGTACAAATCAGAACGCGTGATTGCGTCGCGTCAGGGTGCGGTTGTCACTTGCGACGATGGTCGCCAGTTAATTAACCTGTGCGCAAATAACTATCTGGGTCTATCTGGCGACGAAGCGATGGTGCAGGCATCCATTGCTGCAACAGAACAATTTGGCTATGGCTTGTCGTCGGTACGTTTCATCTGCGGCACGCAAACGGTACACAAGCAGCTGGAAAAAGCGATCGCAGAATTTCTCGGTACCGAAGATTGCATTTTGTATGCTGCCGCATTCGACGCTAACGGCGGTGTGTTTGAACCCCTGTTTGATGAAAATGACGCCATCATTTCCGACGCACTGAATCACGCATCGATTATCGACGGCATCCGTTTATGCAAGGCGGCACGTTATCGCTATGCACATAACGACATGGCTGATCTGGAAACGCAACTGCAGGCTGCTGCTGATAAACGCCATCGTATCATCGTCACTGACGGTGTATTTTCGATGGACGGTACGATTGCCCAGCTCGATAAAATCTGTGCACTGGCGGATAAATATGATGCACTGGTGATGATAGACGAGTGCCATGCCTCCGGCTTCATGGGTAAGACCGGTCGCGGTACGCATGAGCATCACAATGTGATCGGGCGCATCGACATCATCACTGGCACGCTGGGCAAAGCATTGGGCGGTGCGATGGGTGGCTTTACAGCGGGACGCAAAGAAGTGATCAACACCCTGCGTCAGAAATCACGCCCTTACCTGTTCTCGAATACGCTTGCGCCCTCAATCGCCGGTGCCTCTTTATCGGTATTGCAACGACTATCTTCTTCAACCGAGTTGCGCGACCGTCTGCATGCGAATACCGAGCACTTCCGCCGCGAAATCGTCTCGCTTGGATTCACGATTAAACCGGGTACGCACCCTGTCGTTCCGGTCATGCTGTTCGATGCGCCAGTTGCGCAAAAATTTGCCGCTCGCTTGTATGAGCTCGGCGTGTTTGTCACCGGCTTCTTCTATCCGGTCGTGCCAATGGGACAAGCACGGGTCCGCGTCCAGCTATCTGCCGCACACACAACAGAACAACTCAACACCGCACTCGCTGCTTTTGCACAAGCTGGCCGCGAACTGGGTCTGATTAAATAAGGAATGGACATGGAAAAAATATTAGTCATTGGCGCCAACGGTCAGATCGGTAGTGAGCTGGTTGAAGCGCTCGCACTGCAGCATGGCGCAGACAACGTGGTGGCGGCCGATATCAGCCACGCCAGCCTGTACGGCGCAAAAATTTATGAAATCATCGACGTACTGAATGCAGCCCGTATCAGCGAAGTGATAGAACAGTACAACATCACGCAGGTTTATCAACTGGCAGCACTGTTATCGGCAACCGGCGAAAAAGCGCCGCTGAAAGCCTGGGAACTGAACATGGATGGTTTGCTGAATATTCTGGAAATCGCCCGCATCCGAGGTGAAGCCGGAAAACCACTGAAAATATTCTGGCCTTCCTCCATCGCCGCGTTTGGCCCGAACACACCGCCGGTCAATACGCCACAATACACGGTGATGGACCCAAGCACGATCTACGGCATCAGCAAACTCGCCGGTGAACGTCTGTGCGAATATTATTTCGAAAAATATGGCGTTGATGTCCGCAGCATTCGCTATCCCGGCATCATCAGTTACAAGTCTCCACCAGGCGGCGGCACTACTGATTATGCGATTGCGATTTTCCATTCAGCATTGCGTGGCGAATCCTATGAGTGTTTTCTGGAATCAGAAACCACGCTGCCGATGATCTATATGCCAGATGCGATCCGCGCCACGATTTCGCTAATGGATGCAGACCCGACCAAACTTTCTGTACGTTCTTCCTATAATGTCGCAGGTTTAAGTTTCAATCCGCGTGAATTGGCCGCTGCAATCAAACAAAATTTGCCTGCATTTGAAATACACTACGCCCCGGACAGCAGACAAGCAATTGCAGCTTCCTGGCCACAAAGTCTGGACGACAGTCAGGCACAGAAGGACTGGAAATGGCAGGCGAACATCGGTCTCGATGCGTTGGTCGCTGACATGCTGAAAAATATCACCGTAGCAGCCAAAGGATTAGACAAGGCTGCATAAATAAAATTTGAGACTGGAGTGGCGACGATGGACATGCGTGTATTTGATTTATTTAAAATTGGCGTCGGCCCCTCCAGCTCTCATACCGTTGGCCCCATGCTGGCAGGCCGGCGTTTTTTACTGGAAACACCCGATCTGCATCTGGCAACAAATGTGCAGGTTGCGCTGTATGGTTCACTCGCCCTGACCGGTGTCGGTCACGCCACAGACAAAGCGGTGCTGCTCGGCCTGATGGGAGAAACTCCGCAAGATGTCGCGCCAGAAAGCGTAGAAGAAAAGCTTGCCATTCTGAAGCAAACCGGACAGCTGAAATTACTCGGACAGCACAGCGTTGCGTTTGATCCGCAAACCGATCTGCTCTGGTTCAAACAGGAAGTCTTACCCGGCCATCCGAATGGTCTCAAATTTTTCCTCACGCGCAGCGACGGCAGTATTTCTGAAAAAACTTACTACTCTACCGGCGGCGGTTTTATTTACTCTGAAGAGGAATTAACAGCCACTCCCACAGAGAGTAAGAACACTACGAAACCAGTGCCATTCCCATTCAATACCATGGCAGATTTACTCGCTCATGGCCAACGCACAGGTTTGTCGATCACGACGATGTTACGCGCGAACGAAAACTGTCACTGCAGTGACGAAGAGTTGAATGCGGGTATCGATAACATCTGGGCGGTGATGAAAACCTGCATCGCCCGTGGCTTGCAGATGAGTGGTGAATTGCCTGGTGGTTTGCAGGTACAGAGGCGCGCTGCGAATCTATGGCGTGCGGCGAATTCCAGCGCTGATGTGCTGCCACATGATGGCTTGCACAGAGTCAGCTTGTACGCGATGGCAGTCAATGAAGAAAATGCGGCCGGTGGCCGCGTTGTGACGGCCCCGACCAATGGTGCCGCCGGCATTATTCCTGCGGTGTTGCGCTATTACGCAGAAGACTGTAAGCCATCTAACCCTGAGCAAGGCATACGTAACTTTTTGCTCGCTGCATCCGCGATTGGGATGTTGTGCAAAAAAAATGCCTCTATTTCCGGCGCTGAGATAGGTTGTCAGGGCGAGGTCGGCGTCGCCTGCGCGATGGCTGCCGCCGGTCTGACCGCTGCACTCGGCGGTACTAATGCACAGATCGAGGCTGCGGCTGAAATCGGCATAGAACATCATCTGGGAATGACCTGCGACCCTATCGGCGGGCTGGTACAGATTCCCTGTATAGAACGCAATGGCATGGGTGCCGTCAAAGCCATCACCGCCGCATCACTGGCGTTGCGCGGTGACGGTCAGCACAAAGTGACTTTAGATGATGCAATAGAAACGATGCGTCAGACTGGTGCTGACATGCAGGCAAAATACAAAGAAACCTCATTAGGTGGCCTCGCCATTCACGTCGTGACTGTAAACTATGCGGCTTGCTGACAAGGAATAAGCAGCACCCACAATCGGATCGCGAAGTTTTCGCTATCCGATTATTTACTACCGATCAAAGAGAACTTCTTAACTCCGGCCTGCCATAGCAGAAAAGCCCACGCATCAGCGCGCTCAGACTGTGCTGACTGTGCAGTCTGCATTTCAGCATCAGACCTCTTTGCCGATGTTCGCAGTAAAACTGGACGATTTTTATTGGCACTGAGTATTTGCATGCCAGCGGCTAATTTGGCAGACATCCACAGCGGGACACCAGTCTCAGTGGCATCAGCCGATATCAGCATCGCGGGATAAGCCACGCCAGAACGCAATTCATCAAACGCGAATGCCGTCTCTACTGCAGTCGTGCGATTTTTTTTCGGCGTGATTTTTTCATCGGCGGTAGGCAAAGCCTCACTACGCACGTTATGCACGTGCACCGCCGCGAACAAATCCGGGCGACGCAATGCCGCTTTAATCACGGCATCCTTGCCGGAGTCCAACTCCTCTGCAGCAAGTTTTCCGGGTGATGTATAAGCCTCCTTGATCAGATACTCTGCCGCCAGAATCACCTTCGCACTTTGGTCGTTTTTATTGTCCGCTGCAGTGTATTTCGCCAGTCTGGCAGCTTTTCTATCAACATCATTTGTTGCAGAACGCATTTGTGCAATCGCTACAATACCTCCCTGCTCCAGCCACGCCATTCTGCTTGTATCAAACCCCGGGGCAAAGAATGGCGGCGTAGCATAGTCAGTCACCAGTAGGGCCGGATGGCTACCATCCATTTCCAGGCCTGCGTGATAAATCAGCGTTAAAGGAATACGCTCACCATTGGCGGCGGCCAAATAGAAAGTTTTACTCAGAATACCGGCGGTTGGCTGCGCTGCCGTACCTGCGGTCAAGACTGAAACAAGCTGTCCGTCTTTACCAAGACGATATCTGACTGGTGCAACACTGGCAGACTGCAGAATAAAAGAAAGCTGGCCGGAAGCAGGCTCCAGCGACATTTCACTGACTTGTCCCCGCAAAGGCAAAACGATAGCACTGATGTTCCCGCTATTCGCGTCAGCTTTCAGCAATTGACTCACGCCCGCTTCACTCGCATGCCAATACACCGCGTCTTTTACTGCGAATAATTCATGCAAGATCGCGGCTCCATCTTTCACCAATGGCTTTGCCTGATTCAGCTTCAGCGTTTTTAAATCGATTTTTAACAGGCTGCCATTGGTCGTTTTCTTACGCGATAGCAGATAAATTGCGTCCCCGGCGAACTCCAGACTCTCGATTTTATCCGCAGGCGCCGCAAATAATTTCCAGGCTGTGCCGACACCAGTCACGTCACTTTGTTTTGCGTAAAAATAGCTTTTTACTTTACCGTTCGCGTGCGTCACTTCAACGAATACCAGCGCCGCGTCCGGTACGATTCTCATGCGCACAGTGTCGTCAGACGACAAGCGGGCAGGTTTTGCCATACCGGCACCGACGATCACTTTATCAATGCGCACCGGCTCGCCGATGATGTGCTGCGCAATTTCAGTTTTTCTCTGCTGAATTCCATTGCTATGGCGATCAGCAGAGCGGGTATAAAAAACTGCCTTGCTATCCGCTTTCCAGAACGCATTATTTTCAGCATCATCAGCCAGCGTAATGCGATCATCCAATAGCCGCCCCTCACTGATATGGACGACGCTGAGATGCAATTCTGTACGACCATTGTTATTAGTTTGTGTCAGTACGCCCAGTTTGCTCATGTCGGGCGCGGGTAACAAGCGCTGTATCTGCTCATTATCTGTGGTCAGAAACAAGACCCGCTCAGCGCCAACTGCCTTGCTCTGAATAATGACGCGTCTGTGCTGATCCGCACCCGCCTGCACATAAATCCTGCTGTCGGCGTTTTCTATATCTTCAATCGCAGCAGCTTTCCCGGTGACGGGAACAGTCGGCACTTCAGACAAGATCTGTCCGCGCAGACGTGCCAGCAAGGCGTCGCGCCCTTCCAGCCTTGCCATCACACTATCCGTTAGTGCATTTTGTCGTTGCAGCCAATCCTTTATCTGCACATGTTCCGTTTGTTCAAACAGGCGAAAAGGGGCTGCCGCTTCACTGGTGGCATTATCTCTGATCGACTGAACCGCCTGCACCACCGCTGGCGGCATCGCAGGATACGCTCCCCATGTCTGTGCTTGTGCCATTCCAGGCAGGAATGCACTCAATACCAACCACAGACAAGCACTTCTGAATTCAGGCATATCGCCTCCAGTAAAACGTCATTCCTAATCCCGGTTCACAAAATCGCAGTCAGGTCATCGCATTTCAGTCGTTGTTTTTTTAGCTTTAACCTTGACTTTCTGCATTTCATCGCATCCCGCTGGCGATATGTTGGGGCGTTATTTACAGTACAACCATCGCAACACCAATCAAACAACCGGAGAACAACCATGAAATCACTGACAACTTCACAATTAAGCATCTTCAGCATCGCTGGATTTGCCGCAGCCATCGCACTGACAACAGCATTCCAGCAAACAGCCATCAGCGACCCACTGATTCCTGTCGTTACAATAACAGCCCAGAGAATGACGGAGCAACAGAAGATCGCTTTCGACCTTGCGCAATCCGCATCCACTGTACACACCGTGGAAATTACAGGAAAACGCCTGACAGCCGAAGAAAAACTGGCATTTGACCGCCAGGATCAAAGTATTCAGCAAGCCAGAACAAAATTGCATAAAAAGCCAGCATTGCTGGTATAAGTAAGCAACTATACTGACGATCTGAAAAAAAATTTACACTAAATTGTTTGGCAAGTCACAACACTTACCTTATAGTTGCATGTACTTCCGTTTGCAGCATTCACATATCAGCAGGTAATCATGTTAAAAAAACCGCTACTCCTGAGTTTGCTTTCAGCCACTATGCTGGCTGGTACTGTCTTTTGCAGCAACGTGTTGGCCATGACATCCATGACAATTCCGCAGAATCCGCAAGACAGAAACACCGTTGACGTCGCTCAGGAATCTGCCTCTGCCAGCGCAAGTGCGCAAGTTCAGACACAGCTTGATCGTGGTGGCGTTGATCGCGCATCGGTACATTTGCAAATCCTGCAGCAGTCGAACACCCATTTTTCAGACAACAACGTCGCGAAAAAAACCGGTGCTTACGATAAAAAAGCGCAGATTAAAGCATCCAGTAATTCCTGAACAAGCCCTGATTTCGTAAGATACTCCCCTATGCCATCGCGCCGGACTCAAGTAACGGCGCTGACTCTTTAAGCATACTCACCGGGAGTATCTCATCTCCAGCAGTATCATAAAGCGGCGCGGTCTATCCTTTTACTCAGGATGACCGAGGTGGAAGTCTGCCGCACCCCATCCATCGCACCGATCTGATCGAGCAAACGATCCAGTGTTTCTGTCGTATCGCAGCGCAAAGTCAGCATGTAGTCGATCGCTCCGCTAACCGCGCACAAGGTTTCGGTTTCCGGTAATTGCTGCAAATGACGGATCAGCGATGGCGCGCATTTAGCCTCGACCGACATCCCTACATACGCCCTGACTGCGGGCTGGCGCATCGTATGACTGAGCCTGACGCCGTAGCCTTCGATAATGCCGCGCTTTTCCAATGCCGCAATTCTGGCGATCACGGTCGTGCGCGCAATCGCCACCTGCCGGGCAATCGTCGTCACCGGCGTGCGTGCATCATCCATCAGCAAGGCCAGTATTTTCTGGTCAATATCATCGAGCGCAGGCTTCATATCGTCATTTTGATTTTATATATCGTCATATTGAATTATATTGCTACATTTTGACGATATTTTACCTACTATTATCTGACAAAATTTACATCTACACTTGCTCCAGCACCTTTTTACAACATCAATCAGGTTTTGGAGAACATCATGACAAGCAAACTCATCCTGCTCGGCGCAGGTAAAATCGGCGACGCAATTCTGAACCTGTTGTCGCACACCGGCGACTACGAAATCACGGTGGCAGACCGCGACCCACAACGGTTGAAGTACGTAGAACAGGCCGCGTTTCCACACACCCGCATCGTGCAGGCCGATTTGAGCGACAAAGCTGCGGTGACGGAACTGATACGCGGTCATCAGGTAACGCTGTCCGCTTGTCCCTATTTTCTGACTCCCATTATTGCCGGTGCTGCGCGCGAGGCAAATTCGCACTATTTCGATCTGACCGAAGATGTGGAAAGCACGCGTATCGTCAAACAACTCGCCGAGGGAGCGCATTCGGCATTTGTGCCGCAATGTGGTCTGGCGCCGGGCTTTATCTCTATCGTTGCCAACGACGTTGCTCAGCGTTTCGACACCCTGCGTGATGTCAGCATGCGCGTCGGCGCCCTGCCGACATTTCCGAACAATGCGCTGAAATACAATCTGACCTGGAGCACTGACGGTCTGATCAACGAATACTGCAATCCTTGTGAAGCGATCGTCGATGGCCAACTACGTGAAACCGCGGCGCTCGAAGAAATCGAACACTTTTCACTCGACGGCATCGACTACGAAGCCTTTAACACTTCCGGCGGCCTCGGCACACTCTGCGAAAGTCTGGAGGGCAAGGTACAAAATCTGAATTACAAAACCGTACGCTATCCAGGCCATCGCGACATCGTCAAAATGCTGATCCGTGATCTGGAACTCGGCAAAATCGAACGCCGCCCCATCCTGAAAGATGTACTGGAAACGTCCATTCCTATGACCAAACAAGACGTGGTGCTGGTATTCGTCAGCGTGGTCGGTATGCGCGCTGGCCGGCTGGAACAAGAATCGTATGCGAAAAAAATCTATGCTCAGAATGTGAATGGTCAGTTGCTGTCTGCCATACAATTAACAACCGCTTCCGGCATCTGCGCGATGGTGGATCTGGTGGTCAGCGGCAAGCTGCCACAACGTGGACTGGTGCGACAAGAGCAAACGAAGTTATCTGATTTCCTCAGTAACCGTTTTGGTCAGTATTACGCTGTCTGATATCCGGCAGGCTGACGTTCTGCTGCGACGTCATTATTTTTAACCGAAGCGGGTCATCCACAAGAAGACCCGCTTCCACCCAAATGAGCAATCACGATCATGGATAACGCGACACTTCACACCTTACTCAATAGCATGGGAGTTGATCTCCGCCATTATCAGGGAACAGAACTGCACAGCATTTCCCCTGTCGATGGCACGCCGCTCGCCAGTCTGGCTGCCGACTCCGCTGCGCAGATCGATGCCCGCATCGGCCGTGCACAAGCGGCATTTCAGCAATGGCAACAAGTGCCGGCACCACGCCGCGGCGAGCTGGTGCGCCTGTTTGGTGACGAGTTACGCACGCACAAAGAAGCGCTGGGCAAAATCGTCACGCTCGAAGCTGGCAAAATTTTGCAGGAAGGTCTGGGCGAAGTGCAGGAAATGATCGATATCTGCGATTTCGCTGTCGGGCTTTCGCGCCAGTTGTATGGTCTGACCATCGCCTCGGAACGCCCGGGGCACAGGATGATGGAACAATGGCTGCCGCTGGGCGTGGTCGGCGTGATTTCAGCGTTTAACTTCCCGGTCGCAGTATGGGCATGGAATGCCGCACTCGCCTTTGTTTGCGGCGACAGCGTGATCTGGAAACCATCAGAAAAAACGCCGCTGACCGCAATCGCCACCCACGCTTTATTCATGAAGGCCGTGGCCAGATTTGGCAGCGATGCACCCGAAGGTTTAGCCGAATTGATTATCGGCGGTCGTGATGCCGGTGCCAGCATGGTGGCAGATCCACGCATCAAACTCGTCAGCGCCACCGGCAGCACACGCATGGGAAAACAGGTCGCCGCCGTATGCGCGCAGCGACTCGCCCGCAGCATACTGGAACTCGGCGGCAACAATGCGATGATCGTCGCTCCCAGCGCCGATCTGGAAATGGCGGTACGTGCGATTACTTTCTCAGCGGTGGGCACAGCCGGACAACGCTGCACCACCCTGCGCCGCTTATTCGTGCACGACAGCATCTACGACACACTGGTGCCACGCCTGCAGAAAATCTACGCTGGCCTACCTATCGGCTCGCCACTGGAAAAAACCACCTTGGTCGGCCCTTTGATTGACCTGGCTGCATTTGAAGCAATGCAAAGTGCTCTGGCGATTGCAAAGGGCGAACATGGCAAAGTATCCGGCGGCGAACGTATTACTGTGTCCGGCTGCGAAGCCGGTTATTACGTACGCCCGGCAATCGTTGAAATGCCAGCACAAACGATAGCGATGCATCACGAAACCTTCGCGCCTATCCTTTACATCGTGCGCTATCAGGATCTGGCACAGGCGATCGAATGGAATAACGCGGTTCCGCAAGGTTTATCCTCTGCGATTTTCACCACCGACATGCGTGAAGCGGAAACCTTCGTCTCGGCAACCGGCAGCGATTGCGGCATCGCGAATGTGAATATCGGCCCGTCGGGTGCGGAAATCGGCGGGGCTTTTGGCGGCGAAAAAGATACCGGCGGCGGTCGTGAATCTGGTTCTGATGCTTGGAAAGCCTATATGCGCCGCACTACCAATACCTTTAATTACAGCAACTCGCTGCCGCTGGCGCAGGGAATCAGCTTCGATATCTGAATCAGGGTTTGCCTCCAGCCTTCAGCCCCGGCTACGTTGCCGGGGCTTTTTTTCAGGATGAAACAGACCAGATTGAGAGTGCCGAATACGCCGCCTAGCCCATCACAGATGCTTAAAAGCCTTTGCAATCAGCAAAATATACTGGGGTGAGTATATTTAAAAGCCCAGACTTTACGCGGACATTAGCCGTAAAATCACACATACTCCCCCTTATTGGCATAATATTGGCATATATCATGGAAAAACGCAGCCTCGATGGCATTACCTTAGAGCAAATTCTTCACCATCTGGTCGATCAGTACGGCTGGGAAGTATTAGGGCAAAAAATCCCGGTGCGCTGCTTCATTTCCGATCCGAGTGTAAAATCGAGCCTGAAATTTTTACGCAAAACGCCGTGGGCACGCGAAAAAGTCGAACAGCTATTTCTGCAATCCTGATCTGCGCTGACATTTGCGCCAAGCCGTGACAAACGCCGCACCTTCCCCGCCATCGCAAAAAAAGCCCTTGCCTGACAGAATTACTCAAGTTTGCTATACTTGATCAAAATGCTCAACAACTCAGGGCATTAAGGAATTTCTGTCTCAGGCACCAGGAGCTAGCGTATGCGCCTCACTACTAAAGGACGTTTTGCCGTTACGGCAATGATTGATCTGGCATTGCGTCAGGACAAGGGTCCTGTCACGCTCGCCGGCATCAGCCAACGTCAGGATATTTCCCTGTCCTATCTCGAACAGCTGTTTGGCAAACTGCGCCGACACGAAATCGTCGAGTCGGTACGCGGCCCCGGCGGCGGCTACAATCTTGCCCGCAAAGCACAACAGGTCACGGTGGCAGACATTATTATTGCCGTTGATGAGCCGCTCGATGCCACACAATGCGGCGGTAAAGGCAGTTGTCACGGCAGCGATCATGAAAATGGCCTGCACTGCATGACGCATGATTTATGGGCGACGCTGAACGCTAAAATGGTCGATTATCTTGACTCAGTTTCCCTGCAGGATCTGGTCAATCAGCAAAAACAGAAAATCTCGGAAAACCAGGTCGTTGTCGTGCGTCAGCCGCATGCCAATCACACTGCTACTTGAATATTTGGAGTCTTGAATGAATGCCCCTTTAGAACAAAGCCTGCTCGATACGCTGAAAACACCGCATTTTCCTATATACATGGATTACTCGGCGACGACCCCGGTTGATCCGCGCGTTGCAGACAAAATGATCCCGTTTTTGCGTGCCCAGTATGGCAATCCTGCATCCCGCAGTCACATGTACGGCTGGGATGCTGAAGCTGCGGTTGAAGAAGCACGCGGCAATGTCGCAGCACTGGTCAACGCTGACCCACGCGAAATCATCTGGACATCCGGCGCAACGGAAAGCAATAACCTTGCACTGAAAGGTGCAGCGCATTTCTATAAAGCCAAAGGTAAGCACATTATTACGGTGAAAACCGAGCACAAAGCTGTGCTCGATACTGTGCGCGAACTGGAACGTCAGGGTTTTGAAGCCACCTACCTGCAACCGCAGGACAATGGCCTGATCACAGTCGAGCAATTGAAAGCAGCAATCCGCCCCGATACGATTTTGGTGTCGGTGATGTGGGTGAATAATGAAATCGGCGTGGTTCAGCCTATCGCTGAAATTGGCGAACTGTGCCGCGAAAAAGGCATCGTTTTTCATTCAGACGCAGCACAGGCAACCGGCAAAGTTGAAATCGATCTGGAAAAAGTCAAAGTCGATCTGGTGTCTTTTTCTGCGCATAAAACGTATGGCCCAAAAGGCATAGGTGCCTTGTACATTCGCCGCAAACCACGCGTGCGCCTCGAAGCGCAAATGCATGGTGGCGGTCATGAACGCGGTTTCCGTTCCGGCACACTGGCTCCGCATCAATGCGTAGGCATGGGCGAAGCGTTCCGTATCGCTAAAGAAGAAATGCAAAGCGAGCTGGCACATGTACGTGCCATGCGTGATCGTCTGGCCAAAGGGCTGAATGAAATCGAAGAAACCTATGTGAATGGTGATATGGCGCACCGTGTTCCGCATAATCTGAACGTCAGCTTCAACTACGTTGAAGGTGAATCTCTGATCATGGCGGTCAAAGATATCGCCGTTTCATCCGGTTCCGCATGTACTTCCGCCAGCCTGGAACCATCGTATGTATTACGCGCACTGGGTCGCAGCGATGAACTCGCGCACAGCTCGATACGCTTTACGATCGGTCGTTTCACTACCGAAGAAGACATTGATTTCGCGATCAATCTGCTGAAAACCAAAGTAGAAAAACTGCGCGAATTATCACCACTGTGGGATATGTACAAAGAAGGCATCGATATCTCGACAATTCAGTGGGCAGCACACTAAGGCAACACGTTCATTAACGTATCCGGATTCTGGTGATATTGTTCGCCAGAGAGAACGAACAGTAAAAAATTCAGGAGCATCATCATGGCATACTCAGATAAAGTTTTAGATCACTACGAACATCCACGCAACGTCGGCGCATTTGAAAAAGGCGACGAAACGGTTGGCACCGGTATGGTAGGCGCACCTGCCTGCGGCGACGTAATGAAACTGCAAATCAAAGTGGGCGCGAATGGCGTGATTGAAGATGCGAAATTCAAAACCTACGGCTGCGGCTCTGCGATTGCTTCATCATCGCTCGTCACCGAATGGGTAAAAGGCAAAACGCTGGATCAGGCGCTGGAAATCAAAAATACCGCGATTGCAGAAGAACTTGCTTTGCCGCCGGTCAAGATCCACTGCTCAATTCTGGCGGAAGATGCGATCAAAGCTGCAGTGCTGGATTACAAAAACAAGCACGGCGCGCAATAAACAAACCAGCAGCGAAGCATCAATCAGTATCAACAACGCAGCATCAGGCTTGACTATAAATACGGCAGCGGTGCTGCCGTAGAGATTGGAAATACCATGGCAATCACACTGACAGAAAAAGCAGCAAAACACGTTTCCCGCTATATGGAGCGTCGCGGCAAAGGCATAGGCCTGCGCTTTGGCGTACGCACGACCGGTTGCTCAGGCATGGCGTATAAACTCGAATACGTTGATGAAGTCGGCAGTGATGATCAGGTGTTTGAATCGCACGGCGTCAAAGTGTTTGTCGACCCGAAAAGCCTGCCTTACATTGACGGCACTGAACTCGACTTCGCGCGCGAAGGCCTGAACGAAGGCTTTAAATTTTATAACCCGAATGTCAAGGATGAATGCGGTTGCGGTGAAAGCTTCCGGATTTAAGGTTTAGCATGCAAAATCATTTTGAGCTGTTTCAATTACCACAACAGTTCGCCGTAGATAGCGCACAACTCGACCGCGCTTATCGCGAAGTCCAGAACACCGTGCATCCAGACAAATTTGTGCAGGCCAGTGACGCAGAAAAGCGCGTTGCAATGCAATGGGCGACACACGCCAATGAAGCTTACCAGACGCTGAAAAAGCCGTTAAAACGCGCAACCTACCTCTGTCAATTACAGGGCGTTGATTTACAGACTGAATCCAATACGAGCATGCCCGCTGCATTTCTGATGCAACAAATGGAATGGCGCGAAACGTTCGAAGACGCGCGTCACACCAATAACATCAGCGCCCTGTTTGCACTCGAAAAAGAATTGCACGACGCACTGAAATCAGCGCTGCAACAAGTTGGCTCAGCGCTTGATGCGCAGGACTACAAGGCAGCGACGTTACATATCCGCACCTGCATGTTTTTGGAAAAATTCATCGCCGATATTGCAGCACTGGAAGAGTAAATCCGAATAACCCGCGCATTCTTTGCGCCCATCTGATGGCTTGCCATCCACGCATATAACACCATGGCTTTACTGCAGATTTCCGAACCCGGCATGTCCACTGCTCCACACCAGCACCGCCTGGCTGTCGGAATTGATCTTGGTACGACTAACTCTCTGGTCGCCACTGTACGCAACAGTATCCCCGAAGTATTAAACGATGAAGAGGGACGTCCTTTACTTCCTTCTGTCGTTCGCTATCTTCCGAATGGACATGCGCACATCGGCTTTAAAGCGCAGGCAGAACAAAGTAACGACCCCAAAAATACGATCGCGTCAGTCAAACGTTTTATGGGACGTGGCCTGAAAGATATTAGCCACGCCGAAAATCTTCCGTATGACTTTATCGATGCGCCAGGCATGGTGCAACTCAGAACTATCGCCGGCATCAAAAGTCCGGTCGAAGTTTCCGCCCAGATACTCGCAACACTGCGCCAGCAAGCCGAAGATGCACTCGGCGATGATTTGGTCGGTGCCGTGATTACTGTTCCTGCTTATTTTGATGATGCACAACGGCAGGCAACCAAAGATGCGGCCAAGCTGGCTGGCCTCAATGTATTGCGGTTGCTGAATGAGCCGACCGCCGCCGCGATTGCGTATGGTCTGGATAATGCATCGGAAGGCACATATGCGGTCTATGACCTCGGCGGCGGCACTTTCGATATTTCGATACTGAAAATGAGCAAGGGTGTATTTGAAGTTTTATCGACCGGTGGCGACTCTGCACTCGGCGGCGATGACTTTGACCATCGCCTGTTTTGCTGGATTTTGCAGGAATCCCAGCTGGCGCCATTATCCGACGAAGATACCAGCACACTGATGATCAAGGCACGTGAAGCCAAAGAGATTCTATCCAGCAAAACCAGCACTTATATCGATGCCAAGCTGAATTCAGGCGAAAGCGTACATCTGCAGATCAGCGCCGCGCAATTCTCGGAAATGACGCAAAATCTGGTTTTGAAAACCATCACACCGTGCCGCAAAGCGCTGCGCGATGCCGGTTTGTCGGCTGACGACATCGACGGCGTCGTGCTGGTCGGCGGTGCCACGCGCATGCCGCATGTGCGCAAAGCGGTCGGTGAATTTTTCCATACAACGCCGCTGGCCAATATCGATCCGGATAAAGTGGTCGCCCTCGGTGCCGCAATACAGGCCAATCTGCTGGCGGGTAATCGCGCTGCTGGCGATGACTGGTTGCTGCTGGACGTGATTCCACTCTCGCTGGGTGTAGAAACCATGGGTGGACTGGCGGAAAAAGTCATTCCGCGCAATTCGACGATTCCTTGCGCCCGCGCGCAAGAATTCACGACATTCAAAGATGGCCAGACGGCGATGGCAATTCATATCGTACAAGGCGAACGTGAACTGGTCAGCGACTGCCGCTCACTGGCGCGTTTCGAATTACGCGGTATTCCACCAATGGCTGCGGGTGCTGCGCGCATCCGGATTACGTATCAAGTTGATGCCGACGGCCTGTTATCGGTCTCAGCGCGTGAATTGCGCTCCGGCGTTGAAGCGACGATCACCGTCAAGCCTTCGTACGGCCTTGCCGACGACGACATCACACGCATGTTGCAAGATTCGTTCAGTTCCGCAGATCAGGACATGCAACAAAGGGCATTGCGTGAAGAACAGGTGGAAGCAGAAAGAATTTTGCTGGCAACCCAATCCGCGTTAGAGGCAGATCGCCATCTGATTTCAGACGCAGAATACAACGCAATCTCGCAGTTGATGCAACAAGTAAAAAACCTGGCACAGCAAGACGATCATCAGGCTTTACACAACGCGATTACTGCTCTGGCGCATGGCACCGAAGAATTCGCCGCCCGTCGCATGGATCAGAGCGTACGTTCAGCACTGGCTGGAAAAAAACTTGACGAGATCGCCTGATTTTCGCCGCATCGCCATCGGCTAACATTGACTAATACTGAGACTGACATGCCACAAATTATCGTTCTGCCCCACCCTCAACTCTGCCCGGAAGGCACCGTGATCGACGCGCCGGAAGGAAAATCACTGTGTGAGGCATTGGTTGAAAGCGATGTTGAAATCGAACATGCGTGTGAAATGTCATGCGCCTGCACCACCTGCCACGTGGTCATACGCGAAGGCTTCCAGTCATTGAATGCATCGTCTGACGATGAAGAAGACTTGCTCGACGCCGCCTGGGGACTCGAAGCAACTTCACGCCTGTCCTGCCAGGTCAAACTGGGGAAACAGGACATCACGATAGAGATTCCGAAATACACGATCAATCACGCTCGCGAAAATCATTAAACATCAGGTGAACGCCATGAAATGGTCTGAGACACACCGTATTGCTGAGGCTTTATACGATCAATTTCCGGATATTGATCCGCTAACCTTGCGCTTCACCGATTTGCACAACCTGATCGTCGATCTTGCGGAGTTTGACGATGACCACGCCCGTGGCGGCGAAAAAGTCCTCGAAGCTATCCAGGCTGCCTGGATAGAAGAAGCCAAATAAAAGCTGTTTGTTGCTATCACAACGCAATGCATGTGAATTGCCCAAACAATCACATGCATGTCTTGCTCAAAAACAAAAAACCTCTTAATATTTCCTGATTGTCTACCGATTTGCCGATGCAAAATCATGCGTCTCCGGTCACCCGGTTGACTCGTCTGACATTGTGCTCAGGATCAATTCGCAGCAAGCGCAACTGGCCCCGGCATTCCACACAACTGTGACGTTCAAGGACATAGTAATGCGGTTTCGAAACTTTCTTTCTTCCATCCGCAGCCGCATCACACTTCGCCTTGCCATTATCTTAGCGGTCGTTTTCGGTGTCGCAGTTCCTTCCGCCATTCTGGTTCCCTACCATCTGAGCACAATAGAAAGTGCAGCGCGGATTCGCAATAACGAAGATCACAATCGTCTGGTCGATATTTTGTCTGTGATTCTGAGCGAACCGTTATGGCAAATCACACCGGAAATCGCGAATATTTCGAGCGAAGTTGTTTATTCCGATCCGCGCGTTGCGAAGATCGAAGTCATCACCCTGCCAGACCGCAAAGAATTCATTAAAAATGACGTTCACATGCAAAACCAGGTGGGACCATTCACCAGCATGGTTCGTGAGATCAAGCACGGCGGCCAGGTCATCGGTGAAGTCAAACTGACACTTGCTGAAGATTTACTGCGCGAAAGCCTGCGCTCTGACTTCCGCCGTTATGTGACAACCGCCGTGCTCTCACTGTTTCTGGCAATCGTCTTTATTCTGATGGTATTGCAATGGCGTCTGGTGAAGCCAGTGCGCCTGCTGATGGACGAATCTGACCGCCTTGCCAATGGCGAACTCAACGCACCGATCACCCTCAATCGTGAAGACGAACTGGGCCACCTCGCCACCAGTCTGGAAGTAACCCGTCAGGCACTCAAGCGTTCATTTGGCGAACTCGAAATCAAAAACCAGCAATTACTGGAATACTCGGGCACGCTGGAATCCAAAGTACGGCAAAGAACGCAAGAGCTGGAATCGGTCAATCGCAACCTTGAAGCCGCGCTACACAATGTCAACACGGCGCAATCTGAGCTGGCCAGGGTAGAACGCATGGCGGCACTGGGCTCTATGGTCGCCGGGGTCGCGCATGAACTGAATACGCCGCTGGGTAACTGTTTGCTCGTTGCCAGCACACTGGAAGAAGAAACCCGTCAGTTGTTGAAAATGGTGGAAGACAACCAGATCAGGCGTTCCGACCTGACCCGTTACGCCACCACTGCGCTGGACTCGTCCAAACTGTTATTGCGCGGCTTGCAGCAATCTGCGCATCTGGTCGGTGATTTCAAACAAGTGGCGGTCGATCAGTCAAGTGCACAACGGCGCACGTTTGGCCTGAAGGTCACGCTGCAGGAATTATCCGCACTGCTGCATTCCAGTTTGCGCAAAACACCCTTCACGCTGGAACTCGATATTCCAGATGACATTCAGCTCAACAGCTATCCCGGCTTGCTGGGACAAGTGTTCACCAATCTCGTTAACAACTCTGTGATTCACGGGCTGGAAGGCCGCAACCACGGCGTTATGCACTGCACTGCAGTCAAGCAAGGCGAGTTCGTTCTCATCATCTTTACCGATGATGGCAAAGGCATACCGCCTGAAATTATCAACCGCATTTTCGAACCGTTTTTCACCACCAAGTTTGGTCAGGGCGGTAGTGGCCTGGGCCTGAGTATCACGTTTAACATTATCACCAATGTGCTTGGCGGCACGATCCATGTCACCAGCAAACCAGATCAGGGTTCCCGCTTCGAAATCAGATTACCCCTCGTCGCACCTGGCGACCCCGATTCCAACGATCCATTGCTGACAGAGCGTTAATCCGCCCAAAATATACTCCCCCCAGTATATAAAAAGCCCCAATATTGACGCTGAGATTTAGCGGTTTTTAGTGATTTACCGGGGGAGTATCTGAAATACCTGCATTTCCCGTAGTACAACAGATGTTTGATCGTGTGCAGCGCAACAAATACCGTTGTTCATAGAGCAGATACGAGCAGGCAAGTGTCTGGCTGATGTATACTGCTGCCTCATTTCATTCCGCTTTCACCTCATCTTTATGCGTCAATATCTGGAATTCATGCGTCACGTGCGCGATCACGGAACAAAAAAAACTGACCGTACCGGCACCGGCACGGTGTCCGTTTTCGGCTATCAGATGCGTTTTGACCTGAATGAGGGTTTCCCGCTGGTCACGACTAAAAAACTGCATCTGAAATCCATCGTGCATGAACTGATCTGGTTCCTGGCCGGGTCCACCAATATCAAGTATCTCAACGACAATGGCGTTTCTATATGGGACGACTGGGCCGATGAGAATGGCGATCTCGGGCCTGTCTATGGCTCGCAATGGCGCAACTGGCCCACGCCGGACGGCCAGCATATCGATCAAATCCAGCAGCTGATCGAGCAAATCAAAAGCAATCCTGACTCGCGTCGTTTAATCGTATCGGCATGGAATGTCGCCGATATTCCGCAGATGAAACTGCCTCCTTGCCATGCGCTGTTTCAGTTTTATGTCGCCGACGGCAAGCTGTCCTGCCAGTTGTATCAGCGCAGTGCCGATATTTTCCTCGGGGTGCCGTTTAATATCGCCTCGTATGCCCTGCTGACGCACATGATTGCGCAGCAAACGGGTCTTGGCGTTGGTGACTTTATCTGGACCGGCGGTGATTGCCACTTGTATTCGAATCACATGGAACAGGTTGACTTACAGCTGTCGCGCGCGCCATTACCGTTGCCGCAGCTGGTAATTCAGCGCCAGCCAGCATCGATTTTCGATTATAAGTTTGAGGATTTCGAATTCCGCAACTACGAATTCCATCCCCATATTAAAGCGCCGGTTGCGGTGTAACGAAAAAGAACAGAAAGTCATCAGCATGTCATCCATGACCATTATCGTTGCCACGGATAGCCAGTCAGGCATAGGGATCAACAACACCCTGCCCTGGCATTTGCCGGAAGATCTTGCGCATTTCAAACGGACAACCAGCGGTCATACCATCATTATGGGACGCAAGACTTTTGAGTCCATCGGGCGACCATTGCCGAACCGGCGTAATATCGTCATCAGCCGCAATCCGGCATGGCAGCAGGAAGGAGTGGAAACTTATCCTTCAATAACGGCAGCGCAAGCCGCATTGGATGGACAAGACGCCTTCATCATCGGCGGCGCGCAAATTTATCAGCAGGCATTGCCGCTCGCCGATAAGTTAATTGTCACCGAAATCGGCCAGGCATTCGCCTGCGACGCCTTCTTTCCGGCGATAGCGCCAGAGGCATGGAAAGAAACGCAACGCGAAGAGCATTTTTCAGAACAAAAACAATTACATTACGCATTCGTTACATACGAAAAAATTTAAAGGGAAACACAATGTCAGGACACGGCTTTCACGTACACGGCCCACATGACCATGAATTAGAGCATGCAGCGCATGGCAACGATGATTTTGCCAGCCGTATCGCCGTCATGACCGCGATTATGGCAACCGTCGGCGCCTTGTTTGGTTACGAAGGTGGCGCGACACAAAATGACGCAGCCATGTTTAAAAACGAAGCAGCGATCAAAAAAACCGAAGCAGCGAACCAATGGAATTTTTATCAGTCAAAATCGAGTAAGCAAAATCTGGCTGAACTCGCCATGGTATTGCCCGGTGCCGATGCCGAAAAATACAAAGCTAAGGTAGCCCGTTACGAAAGCGAGAAAGAAGCGATCAAGAAAGATGCTGAAAAACTCGAAGCGGAATCGAAAGAGTGGGAAGAAAAATCAGAAAACGCCTTGCATCAGCACCATCGCTGGGCGCAGGCAATGACGGCGGTGCAGATTGCAATTTCGCTTGCCGCCATCACATTACTGACTAAAAAGAAATGGTTGCAATATGCCTCTTATGGTGTGGCCGGTATTGGTGTAGCGCTTGCCGGGCTCGCCTGGTTTCATATTTAATATTGAGAGATCAGAATGAAAAAACTTTTTAGCCTTATTTTACTGGTCAGTGCCTGTTCAGCGCAGGCGCAGACAGCAGAATTCGTCAATCTGGTGCCGGAAGCTTATTTACCTAAAGACGTTAACTTCTCGCTTGGTGGCGCAGTATTGTTCATCCCTAAATACAAAGGTTCCGATGAACACCGCGTTGCTGCTTATCCCCTGTTCGATGCGCAATGGAAAAATGGCGCGTTTTTCAGCGCATTCAACGGCCTGGGCTATAACTTCTCGAAAAACGCCAATTTGCAATACGGCCTGCGCATGTCGCTGGAAGCCGCGCGTGACGAATCCCGTTCTGGCAAATTGCGTGGACTCGGCGATGTCAGCACTGCGCTGGAGCCTGGTGCGTTCCTGAACTACTCGTTCAATCCGAATTATTCACTGGTGTCGTCGTTACGCTATGGTTCCGGCGTCGATCATAATGGTTTGCAAGTCAGCCTCGGTGCGCGCGCAACAACCGCGTTAAACAAAGATCACCGGATCTCAGCCAGCATCGGTGCGAACTGGGCTAATAGTCATTATGCGCAATCCTATTTCGGCGTGAATGCCCGTCAGTCGGCTGCCAGTGGTTACGCGCAGTTCACACCTTCTGCCGGCATTACCGATGTCCGCATCGGCGCCAGCTGGCACTGGACTATCGATACTAACTGGTCGCTGACGACCGGCGCCTCCATCAGCCGCTTGTCTGGTGATGCGGCGAAAAGCCCGTTCGTCTTTGACAAAACACCGGTCTCCGTCTTCTCTGCGGCAAGTTATCGCTTCTGAGTTGTACGCATACTGACAGCCAAAGTGAGTATCGCCAGCGGTACTCACTTTTTTCTTTTGAAGAGATGATTTTAATCAGAAGAACACGGCTCAATTAGCTTTTTTAACATCAAAAAATAGCGATATTCCGCAGTCGATGACAATCCCGTGAAATTACACTCCGATTGCTTAAAATCACTGTTTTTTTTCACATGACAGACCACATATCTGAGAGAATTCGCTTCTTTGAATTTTTCGGCGCGCAAGCGGTTGATTTAACTTGCCCAGGCGTCTCCCCCGTACCAGGCTTTTTTGGAGACCTCAATGAAATTCCGCTTCCCCATCGTCATCATTGACGAAGACTTCCGTTCTGAAAACACCTCAGGTCTCGGCATCCGCGCACTCGCCGATGCGATCGAAACTGAGGGCATGGAAGTGCTGGGTGTGACCAGCTATGGCGATTTGTCCCAGTTTGCGCAACAGCAATCGCGCGCCTCTGCCTTCATTCTCTCGATTGATGATGAAGAGTTTGGCGGCGGCACCGACGAAGAAACCGATTACGCGCTGAAATCGCTGCGCGCCTTCGTCGAAGAAATCCGCTATAAAAACGCAGATATCCCAATTTATCTGTACGGCGAAACACGCACGTCCCGCCACATTCCGAATGATATCCTGCGCGAATTGCATGGCTTCATTCACATGTTTGAAGACACGCCGGAATTCGTCGCACGCCACATCATCCGTGAAGCGAAATCCTATCTGGATGGTTTATCACCACCGTTCTTCCGCGCGCTGGTGCATTACGCGAATGACGGTTCATATTCGTGGCATTGTCCGGGACACTCAGGTGGCGTCGCCTTCCTGAAGTCACCGATAGGTCAGATGTTCCATCAGTTTTTTGGTGAGAACATGCTGCGCGCTGACGTCTGTAACGCGGTGGAAGAACTCGGTCAATTGCTCGATCATACCGGCCCGGTTGCTGCTTCGGAAAGGAATGCCGCACGCATTTTCAATGCTGATCACTGCTACTTCGTCACCAACGGTACGTCCACCTCGAACAAGATGGTATGGCATTCCACTGTCGCGCCCGGCGACATCGTGGTCGTTGATCGCAACTGCCATAAATCGATTTTGCATTCGATTATTATGTGCGGCGCGATTCCGGTTTTCCTGATGCCAACCCGCAATCACCTCGGTATTATCGGCCCGATTCCGCTGGAAGAATTCAGCATGGAAAGCATACGCCGCAAGATCGAGGCGAATCCGTTTGCACGCGAAGCTAAAAATAAGAAGCCACGCATTCTGACCATCACACAATCGACCTACGATGGTGTGCTGTACAACGTCGAAGTGCTGAAAGACTTGCTGGATGGTGAAATCGACACTTTGCATTTCGACGAAGCCTGGTTGCCACATGCGACCTTCCATGAGTTCTACAAAGACATGCATGCGATAGGCAAGGATAGACCGCGCGCCAAGCAATCCATGATTTTCTCAACGCAATCGACACATAAATTGCTGGCAGGGATTTCTCAGGCGTCGCAAATTTTGGTGCGCGAATCGCAGACCGTTAAACTGGATCGCGACAGCTTCAATGAAGCTTATCTGATGCATACATCAACATCACCGCAATATTCCATCATTGCCTCATGCGACGTCGCTGCAGCCATGATGGAAGCACCGGGCGGCACTGCGCTGGTAGAAGAGTCGATTCTGGAAGCACTGGATTTCCGCCGTGCGATGCGTAAAGTCGATCAGGAATGGGGTAAAGACTGGTGGTTCCAGGTCTGGGGACCAGAAGAATTTTCTGATGACGGCATCGGTTCACGCGAAGACTGGGTGATCCGCGCGGAAGACAACTGGCATGGTTTTGGCAACCTCGCGTCGGGCTTTAACATGCTCGATCCGATCAAGGCAACCATCGTCACACCGGGCTTGTCGCTAGAAGGTAAATTTGGCGAAACCGGTATCCCGGCATCGATAGTCACCAAGTATCTGGCGGAACATGGCGTTATTGTTGAAAAATGCGGCCTGTATTCCTTCTTCATCATGTTTACCATCGGCATTACCAAAGGTCGCTGGAACACATTGCTGACAGCATTGCAGCAGTTCAAAGATGACTACGACAAAAACCAGCCTATCTGGCGTATTTTGCCTGAGTTTGCGGCAGCAAACCCACGCTATGAAGGCGCCGGACTGAAAGACCTCTGCCAGGGCATTCATGAAGCCTACAAAGGCCATGATGTCGCTCGCCTGACAACAGAAATGTATCTGTCTGATATGCAACCGGCGATGAAACCATCCGATGCATTTGCCATGATGGCGCACCGCGAGATTGAGCGTGTTTCTATTGATGAACTGGAAGGACGTGTCACCGCGATTCTGCTGACACCATATCCACCGGGTATTCCGCTGCTGATTCCGGGCGAGCGTTTCAACCGCACTATCGTTGATTATCTGCGTTTCGTCCGCGACTTCAATGATCGCTTCCCCGGCTTTGAAACTGACTGTCACGGATTAGTCAAAGCAGAGCTGAATGGCAAATTGGGTTACTTTGTTGACTGTGTGAAACTCGGCGCAGAAAACGGCAAATAAACCTCACGCAAACCCCGATAAAACATCAAAAGCACCTGAAAATCTTTCAATTTTCAGGTGCTTGTTTTATTGTTACATGCAATCATGTAACACCGGAATAATCGGGCGGCCCGGCAGTAAAAGTAATGCCTGCTGCCGATCACAGAATAACAATGCGCTGCGACCAATTGATGGAAATGACAGATGGGTGAAGTACAAGGATTAATGTCTCTGAAACATGCCGATGTTGCCGTCGGCCAGACGATACACTGGCCCATTTACAATCAGGCTGGTCAGATATTATTTAAATCAGGCGTTCACATTGCGGATCAACAGCAACTGAATCATCTGTTAGAAGTCGGTTACTGCGATGCGAATAATTTGTGGGATAGTATCCCTTCAAAACTGCCAAGCCTCG
Organism: Undibacterium sp. FT79W; assembly: GCF_014284215.1. Lineage (NCBI taxonomy): Bacteria > Pseudomonadati > Pseudomonadota > Betaproteobacteria > Burkholderiales > Oxalobacteraceae > Undibacterium > Undibacterium sp. FT79W. The sequence goes on from NZ_JACOGB010000002.1 coordinate 298,337, forward strand.
AACAACTCGGTGCAAAGACCGCGCCCGACACGACATCAAAACCAGCAGAAGAACTGAATAAAGAAACCATTGTCGAGCTCGACAGTGTGCGCTGGACCGTCGGCGAAATATTTCATCTGCAAACGCATGATCAGGCCGCAACTCGCTACACGGTCAGACTGATAGGCTACGTAAAAAATAAATCATTACTCGTCACCGCGCCGACTATCGATGGGCGATCTGCATCTATCCGTGAAGGACAGGCATTTATCATCCGTGCTTTTCCCGGTAAAAAAGCCTACGCATTTACCGCGAATCTGCTCAAATACGTGTACATGCCCTTTTCTTATCTGCACCTCAGCTATCCGAGACAGGTGCGCTCCACCACCATCCGCCAGGGTGCGCGTGCAACCGTCAGAATCATCGCATCTGTCACGATCGGTAATCCGGAACAAACTGCTGCCGCCACGCTGGGAGACCTCAGCATGGGCGGCACTTCCGGTGTAGTGAAAAAATCCATAGGAAAAAAAGGCGATGTCGGTGTCATCAAATTCAAAGTCAACGCTGCTGGCAACGATGAGTATCTGGTGCTGGACGTGATTCTGCGTTCGGTGGCCATCACCGAAACCGGCGAAGAATTCCGTCTCGGTTTCGAGTTTATTAATCTGACACCGCAGTCCAGATTAATTTTGTCTGCGTTTGTGCATCAGACACTGGCAGAGATGGATTAAACTCAGAAAAACTCGACACAAAATAAAAACGGACGGGATTAAACCCGTCCGTTTTTGTTTGCCGAAACGCCAGACAATGGCGATTAAATCAGGTTTTTGGCAAAGTCACGCCATGCTGCCCCTGATATTTTCCGCCACGATCTTTGTAAGACGTTTCGCATACTTCATCGCTTTCGAAAAACAAGACCTGGGCACAACCTTCTCCTGCATAAATCTTGGCTGGCAGCGGCGTGGTATTCGAGAATTCCAGCGTCACGTAGCCTTCCCATTCAGGCTCAAACGGCGTCACATTAACGATAATGCCGCAGCGCGCGTAGGTTGATTTGCCGAGGCAGATCGTCAGCACATTGCGCGGAATACGGAAATACTCCATGGTTCGTGCCAGCGCAAAAGAATTTGGCGGGATAATGCAAACATCACCTTTAAAATCGACGAACGATTTTTCATCGAAATTTTTTGGGTCAACGATGGTGCTATTGATATTGGTGAAGATTTTGAATTCGTCGGCGCAACGGATATCGTAGCCATAAGATGACGTGCCGTAGCTGACGATGCGCTGACCGTCACGCTCGCGCACCTGACCAGCCTCAAACGGCTCGATCATGTTCGTCGATTCCGCCATCCGGCGTATCCATTTATCTGATTTGATACTCATGCAAAATCTCCTGCCCGATTGATATTGGGTGGAATTTTACGCGAAATCGCCCCGTGAATTAAGCTTATTACGCAGCTTATTACATCTGCAGCCCTGCAGAAAACGCATGTCGTGATGATCAGACGCCGCAAACCGCGTCGGACGCCGCCTGCGCCGCCAGCGTTTTTGCCTCTTCAACGCGCATGCCAGCGGGGAGTTGCACTTTATTTTTCACAGCGGTCATTTCCGCCAGAATGGAAATCGCAATCTCAGCCGGAGTCTTGCTACCGATATACAAACCGACCGGGCCATGCAATTTTGCGAGTTGCGCTTCGCTGACATCAAACTGTTGCAAACGTTCGCGCCGCTTTGCATTGTTCAGACGGGAGCCGATTGCACCGACATAAAACGCCTCGGTCTTTAATGCTTCCATCAGCGCCAGATCATCGAGTTTAGGATCATGCGTCAAGGCCACCACAGCGCTACGGCTGTCGAGTTGCATCTCCAGCACAAGATCATCCGGCATCGCATGGACGACCTGCACACCATCCACCTGCCAGCCGACACGATATTCTTCGCGAGGATCGCACACGGTCACCTGATAATCCATACCGACTGCGATGCTCGCCAGAAAACGTGATAACTGACCAGCACCGATAATCAGCAAGCGCCAGCGCGGGCCATGCACCGTGATCAGGCGTTCAGATGTCAGCAGTAATTGCGCATGCGCATCGGCTTTACTCAGTGTTACAGCACCCGACACGAGATCTAATTCACGCGTTGTCAGTTCATGGTCAGCGAGTCTGTCGAGCAATTCGCCTATCTTGCTGCTGTCAGTCAACGGCTCTATCGCCAGTTGTATCGTGCCGCCGCACGGCAAGCCAAAACGATGCGCCTCATCGGCGGAAATGCCGTAAGTGACGATTTCAGGCGCATTACGGGTGATGCCATGCTGCTGAACACGGGCAATCAGATCATCCTCTATGCATCCACCGGAAACCGAGCCGATGACGCGCCCATCTTCGCAAATACCCAGCATAGCCCCCTCAGGACGGGGGCTGGAGCCCCAGGTCTTGATGACCGTCACCAACTCGCAACGACGCCCGCTTTTGACCCAGGCATCACAGGATTTGAGCACTTCGAGATCGACACTATCCATATTGATTATTCATGATGGTAAGACATCGGTCCGGCACCTTCATGCAGAACCAGAGAAGTCTGCAACGGTGATCGTGTGACGATGACCGTTGCCATTGAAACTGAAGAAGCTAAAAAAAACTAAAGAAACTCAGCTTATTTTTTATACGAAGGGAAAAACAATTGCTGGCCATCGACTTTATAGTCGGCAATTTTCTTCTGGCCTTCTGCTGATGTCATCCATTCGATCAGGCTGTTCGCGCCGCGAATATTGATGTCTTTGTACTTCGCAGGATTGACTGCAATGATGCCGTAGGGATTAAACATCTTCGCATCGCCCTCGACCTGCACATCCAATCCCGTCTTCGCTTTATACGCACCGTAAGTCGCGCGATCCGTCAGCGTATAGGCCTGCATCTGCGCTGCCATTGTCAGCACTTCGCCCATCCCCAGACCGGCAGATACATAGGCGCTGCCAGCAGGTTTCACGCCCGCTTCTTTCCAGTACGCCTGCTCCATCTGATCTGTGCCGGAATTATCGCCGCGAGAAATAAATTTCGCTTTGCTGGCCACCAGTTTGCGCAAAGCGTTGATCACATCTTTACTACCTTTCAGACCAGCAGGATCTGCCACCGGGCCGACGATAATGAAGTCGTTATACATCACGTCGCGGCGATTAATGCCATGACCTTCGGCGATGAATTTATCTTCCGCTGCGCGCGCATGCACTAAGGTCACATCCACGTCGCCATTTTTCGCCAGCTCCAGCGCCTTGCCTGTGCCGACGGAAATCACATGCACCTTCATGTGCATTTTCGCTTCAAAATCCGGCAAAATGGCTTTCAGCAAGCCGGAGTTTTCGGTACTGGTCGTGGTGGACAAGCGCAACACTTCCTGCGCGCTGATCTGCGCCTGAGCACCGAGCAAAGTCAGTGAAATAGCGAGGATAAGACGTTTCATGATTTCTCCTGTAAATGAGTGCGGGTATTTTCTCACGAAACCCAGTTTCCCTCGCGGGAGCGGTATCGTGCGAAAACACATTAACAATGGGCTGATTTCGTCGGTTAAATTTTCTGTTACAACGATTTTAGGGGGAGTATCTGCCTATTTTGCCTTTATGTCCGCATAAACAAAGGGGCTTTCAATATACTGGGGGGAGTATATTTTGGCACTGTTCGGCACCATCCGGCATCATTCTGTACTATGCGGCGCGATCAGGCAGTGAGCAGAGCAAGATCCGGGAAGCTGACAGCAGCCTGCGGTTACAAGCCGGTCCGCACCTCATCGTCACTGATCGCGGCGAAACGCGGCACGAGTACACCATCCACTTCCACCATTTCAAAAAATACCGCCTTCGGACGCGTCCAGATACTGCCATTGTGTGAACGGTAAACGATCACGGGACTTAGATCCGATTCTTGTATTGCTTCGCAAACCAATTCGTACACACCACCTTTGTAGTGCCGGTATTTTTGTGGCTGGATCATCGTCAGAGCTCTTTCATCCATTCAACATCAGGCCGCGATTATGCCTCGTCCGCCGCAACTCTGCCGACCACCAGCGGCACACTCACACCGCAGCAAACTGCTTTTTCAAAAATGCCGGCACCTTGGCAGCACTGAGCTGATTCACCGCGATCAGCAATTGCGGATCAATCGCCGCAACGGCATAACGGCGGCGCAATTCATCTGCAACATGCAGCATCAGCGCGGCGGTGACTTCGGCATCGGCCTCGGCTCTGTGTGCCGCGCCTTGAAAACGGATGCCGAGTGCAGCAGCCAGTCGCCCCAGCGAATAACTCGCCATACCGGGAAAAATCCGGCGCGCCAGCTTGACCGAGCAGACCAGCCCATCATGCTCAGGCCATAAGCCCTGGCGGTCACTTTCTGCCTTCAGGAATTTTTCATCGAAACTGGCGTTATGAGCAACCAGCGTATCGTTGCCGATAAAATCCACCAACGCCGGCATCACCTCACTGACCGCCGGAGCGCGATCCACCATCGTTTGCGTAATCCCGGTCAACTCGGTAATGAAATACGGAATCCGTACACCACAATTAATCAGGGACACATAACGGTCAACGACTTCGCCCCCCACCACACGCAAGGCCGCGACTTCAGTCACCCGACCGCCCTGCTCCGGACTCATGCCCGAGGTTTCAAAGTCGATCACGACTATCGCTTGTGCAAACATATTTTTTATTCACCGGAACTAAAATTGTGTAAGAGTATCTACCAATATCATTATTGTGTGCCCTGATGCATCCACGCACACCGGGCAGCAGCGCCAGAAGAAATAGAACTTAAAAAGCTTCCCATCCATGCACAGCTGCCCGACATTGTAATCGCTGATGCAGCGCGGTTCTGCATACAATAATAATGAACAATAATGATCTCATTCATCACGACAGCGCCGCAGCTATCGTGTGAACAAAAAACAAAACCAGACGCCATTCATGCGCAAGAATTTTTTACAACGGCGATTTTCGCTGCCTGCCAATGATCTTTTACGGGACCTGATCTACCGTCGTTTATGGACGTCGATACTGATCAGCTCGTTTGGTGCGCAGATCACGATGCTGGCGTTGCCATTGACCGCCGCCGTCATGCTCAATGCCAGCGCCAGCCAGATGGGCATACTGACGATGATGGAAACGCTGCCGTTTGTATTGCTGTCGCTGCCGACCGGGGTCTGGCTGGATCGCATGCGCAAGCTGCCGGTGTATATTGCGGGCGAAACCATCATAGGCTTGGCCGTCATCAGTGTACCGGTGGCCTGGTGGCTGGACATGGTGAACATGCGCTGGCTGTATGTCGTCGGCTTCATCATCGGTATGGTCAATACCATGGCAGGAACCGCTGCACAAATCGTTCTGACGCAAATCGTACCGCGGGAACGTCTGGTCGAAGCCCATGCAAAAAATGCGCTGGCAACCTCCGGCGCTGAAGTTGCCGGACCGGCAACCGCAGGTGCCTTGATCAAATTACTCGGCGCACCGCTTGCACTGATCGCCGACGCCGCTTTACTGATCAGCTCGGCGATGATACTGCGTGGAATCAAGGTCACCGAGAACCGCCCGGTTGCCAAGGATGCGGCGTTCTGGCGCGACTTGAAAGCCGGGGTCCATTTTGTCGCGAAAAAACCCCTGTTACTGGCACTGGCAGCAACTGTCGGCGGCTGGCAGCTTTGCTACAACGCTGCCTTAGTCGTGCAGATTTTGTATGCGACCCGCATCCTCGGTTTATCAGAGCAAACCGTCGGTCTGAGTTACATGGGTATGGGCTTGGGCACCATCCTTGCAAGTGTTTATGGTTATCGCATCAGCCGCGCGATCGGCCCCGGGCCTTGTATGGTGCTGGGTATCACGATCTGCGGCGCGGGTTGGAGTTTGCTGGCTATCGCGCCAGTCAATCATTGGGGCATTGCGGCATTCGCTTTAATGCTGATGTGTTTTTCTGTCGGTGCGGTACTGATATTTATCAATTTCCTCGCTTTACGTCAGGCCGTCACCCCTGAGCCTATGCTGGGACGCATGACCAGCACCATGCGCTGGCTGATCCTGTTACCCGCGGGCCCCGGTGCTCTGATCGGCGGCTGGATGGGCGAACACGCGGGTCTGCATTATTCACTGGCGTTCGCAGGCATTACAGCACTGCTGCTGGCAACATTCGCGTGGCGTAATCCTATTATTCGTGGCATCAGTGTTTTACCAACGCTAAGCCCGCAGGAAGAAAGGCAGTCGTTGTGACCGGTTGCGTAAAGGATTCAGCATCATTGCGCTGAATACTGGCCAATACGCATGCTCATTCCGCGCAGACGAGTGATCCGGTGGCGGTCAGTAAATATTTCGCAGCACGGTGCACATACGATTGCGCAGAAAAGAAAAAAAGCGTGATAATGCGCGATCGGTGTTAATTGCTTAACGTTTCGTCACAACGTAATAACGAAAAGCAATATCAGGCGGGCCCGGGGGAATACAGCAATACGGGCTCTTCATTGACAATAAAAAAGGTAATTCAATGCCAAAAGAAACGTCAGCTTCTTCATTCAAGCCGTACATACCGGCATCGGCACAACTACCGGAAATGACAGCACGCGCTTTAATCATGGGTGTCATTCTCGGTATGATCTTTGGTGCTTCATCGCTGTATCTGGTACTAAAAGTCGGTTTAACGGTCAGCGCATCGATTCCGGTCGCCGTCATTGCGATCACGCTATTCCGCCTGTTTAATAAGTTCGGCGGTAAAGATTCAACCATCCTTGAAAACAGTATTACGCAGACCGCCGGCTCTGCAGGTGAGTCGCTGGCATTTGGTCTCGGCGTCACCATGCCGGCGATACTGATTCTGGGTTTTGATCTGGAAATTTCGCGGGTAATGCTGGTCGGCTGCCTCGGTGGCTTGCTGGGTATTCTGATGATGATTCCTATGCGCCGGACGATGATCGTCGAAAAGCATGGCGAACTGAAATATCCGGAAGGCACGGCATGTGCGGAAGTATTGAAAGCCGCAGCGACCGATACGTCACGCGAAGCAGCCGGAGAAAGCAGCAACCCGCATGCACAGGACGATGCCAATCGCCGCGCTAAAATTATCTTTGCGGGTTTTGGCATAGGCTTGCTGTACAAAATTGCAAACGTTGCGTTTAAAGGCTGGAAAGACACACCGGAAGTCACCTTCGGCGCACCTCTCAAAGCTGGTTCGCTGGGCGCGGAAGTGTCGCCAGAATTACTCGGCGTCGGCTACATCATCGGCCCGCGCATTGCCGCCGTGATGGCTGCGGGTGGCGTCATGTCTTACCTGTTGCTGATTCCGATGATCAAATTTTTCGGCGACGCACTGCTAACACCACTGGCACCTGCAACCAAACTCATCAGCGAAATGAGCCCGCATGATATCCGCAGCTCGTATATTCTTTACATCGGTGCAGGTGCAGTTGCGGCGGGCGGGCTGATCAGTCTGGTACGCGCGATGCCAACCATCTGGCGCAGCCTTTCAGCTGGTCTGGCTGGTATGCGCAATGGTAAAAACGATGATGTAGCGACATTGCGTACAGATCAGGATATTCCGATGAAATGGGTTGTGATCGGCGCACTCGCCATCATTGCCATCATTACCTTCGCCACGCCGCTGCACATGAATTTTCTCGGTGCCTTGCTGATACTGGTATTCGGCTTTCTGTTTGTCACCGTCTCCTCGCGCCTGACGGGTGAAATCGGTTCCTCATCCAATCCAATTTCCGGCATGACTGTAGCAACGCTGTTATTCACTTGCCTGATTTTCTTGCTGATGGGCTGGACTGGCGGTCAATATTACGTCACTGCTTTGTCGGTCGGCGCGATTGTCTGTATCGCTTCGAGCAACGGTGGAACAACTTCGCAAGACTTAAAAACCGGCTACCTGGTGGGTTCAACACCACGTCTGCAACAATATGCGATTTTGGCAGGAGCGCTGTCGTCCGCATTGATTCTCGGCCCTATTCTGTTGAAACTGAATGATGCTGGCACGGTATATGTACCGGCAGCGCAGGTCGCTCCGACATTAAGCACGGATGCTGGCAAACTGACAGAAACAGCCAGTTTGCAAGGTCCGCAGGCAGAGCAGGATAAAGCAAGTTACAAGGTCTGGCATAAAACCGATACTGTTGGCGGCCCGGCAGGCAAGTATCTGGTCGATAACGCTGGCAAAGCCGTGTACCTGGTTGATCCGGGCATCAACGGTGCCTATAACAAACGTCCTGACGGTACTGAAGTCAAGAAATACGACGCTCCAAAAGCCGTACTGATGTCTTACATCATCAAGGGCATACTCGATCAGCAACTGCCATGGACGCTGGTTTTGTTCGGCGTCATGATCGCACTTGTACTTGAAATGGCGGGCATACCATCGCTGGCATTTGCGGTCGGCGTCTATCTGCCTTTATCTTCGTCCGCCCCTTTGTTTGTCGGCGGCATGATACGGTGGCTGGTGGATCGCCGTAACAACAAACTCGATCAGTATAAATCGCTGAATGAGGAAGAAATGCAGGCCGCTGGCGACCGCAGTTCTGGTGTCTTGCTTTCCTCCGGCTATATCGCAGGTGGTGCGCTGGCGGGCATCGTGATTGCATTTACTGCGGGCATTCTGACCGGTTTCGACAAAGCGATCGGTGACTGGGCTACTACACACAATCCATTCTTTGAAGGCGCTTACGCGAATGGATTAACGCTGATCCCGTATGCCGTCATCATTGTGACCCTGTATCTGGTTGCCCGTGAAAAGAATGTAAAAGCAAGCTGACCAGCCACTTAGCCAGACTTAAGCCAGCTCTGAACCGAGCGGCGAAAAAATTAAAAGGACTTAAATCAGTATAGATTTAAGTCCTTTTTCATTGGCATAGTCAGCACGCTTCTTCGTCCGGAAATTTGCCAGTACAATGACAGCCACACCAATTTAAAATTAAATTCATGTCCACCACACCCATCCTCGATTGCAAAAATCAAGCCGTCGCTATCGGCGATATTGTCCGTGTCATCACACTCAGTAAAAAATTTATCAATAATTTCCCCGAAGACGAGCGCATCCTAATTGAATCGATGATCGGGCAATTTTTCAAAGTGATCGATCTGGATGAAGACGGTTATCCGTGCGTTATGCGGGAATGGCACGATGAGCGTGGCATACTGCAAACGCATGTCATCGCTTTGGATTCCGAAGAAATGGAAAAGGTGTGAATCTGCACATCTGACAGACTCACACCTTGAAGAGTGCCCAGCAAAAAATATTTAATTAATATAGTTAAACAAGGACAGCCCGGCAGTTTTTACAAACGATTGCTGCGCTGCCTGTAAAGTAGTTTGCTGTTGTGATAACGACGTCAGCGCTTTCACATAATCCAGATCCTGAATATCTGACAACGCAGATTTATAGTTCAGTGCATTTGCAGAGCCAAAACTATCAAGATCATCAATTTCCTTCAGACTTGAACCTAATTGCGCACGTGCCGTTAACACATTACTTAGGGACGCATCCAGATTGTTATTCCCCTGCGCTAAAGCAGCTGCCAGATCTTTCTTTGCGCTGCTTGTCGTTGCAGGAGTATTGAGCGCATTAATAATGTCAGTCAGCGTCTCAAAAATATTCTGATTGCCTGGCTGCACACTGAAATGATCTCCAGGCCCTGGTGCGCCGGGTGTATTGGTCAGAGTAATATCCATGCCATCAACCGTCACCGTTGCCGGGCTGGTGTAAGCGGTACTTGGCACGACTACAGCGCCGGTCGTTTTATTCGTTACGGTAAAATTCAAGCCCGTGGAGTCAAATGCAATATCGTAGTTCTGACCCGTCAATGCATTTGCTGTCGGTGCGTTGATAGTGACTGCGGCAACGACCTGCCCATTGTTTGAAGGATTCGGAACAACATTGAACTGCCCTGGCGACGTACGGATATTCTCAAAAATCTGTGTTCCGGGAGTACTCAACGGCAACTGGCGCGATGTTTCAACCTGCAGATATCGCTGTCCCTGATCACCGTTATATGTTGCTCCGTTGATCGTCTTTGTATAAGGCGCAGTCGTTGTCGAAAAACCGGAAAACAAATAGGCGCCAGTTCCGTCTGTCGCGTTCGCCAGACCTAACAACTGATCAAGATTACTCTGCATTTCAACCGCAATGTAACTGCGGTCTTTATCATTCAGCGTTCCGTTGCCGGCACTGACGATAAGGGTTTTAAGGTTGTGCAGCGTTGTTGTGACGTTGCCGAGAGTGCTTTCAGCCATACTCAGATTATCTTTGGCATTCGCCCGATTCACCGCATACTGCTCATTGATTGCATCGGCCTGCGTGATCACCAAAGCACGCGCCGAGCCTATAGGATCATCCGCTGGCGTAAGTATCTTGCGCCCGGAAGCAATCTGTTGTTGCGTACGGTTCAGAGAGGATTGCAGATCGCTGATACGGGAACCTCCGCCCTCATAGATCATACTTGTGCTGATACGCATAAATTACCTACCTTCCGATGGCCAGTATTGCGTCGAATAACTGACTGGCAATCTGCATCAATTTGCCGGCAGCCTGATATGCCTGCTGGTATTTAAGTAAATTGGCGGCTTCTTCATCCAGATTCACGCCAGAGATGGATTGTTGATTATCCGTTGCATTCTTCAACAAGGTCGCTTCAGACGCTGTCGTGATACCCAATTCATGTGTTTTATTACCAACCTGACTAACAAATTGTGCGTATGCACCTTGTATCGTCGTAGTACTGCCAACCATGCTGTTTTTTGTCTGTATACCCGCCAACAATAAGGCATTCCGGTTATCGCCGGAACCCGTCACATTGGCTGAGATATTAAACACGTCGCTGTTCGAAGGCGTACCAGAAAGAGTGAAACTTGTCCCAGAATAGCTATACGTTGCACCGTCAGAATAAGGAACTGCTGTACCCGCAGGATAAGTAGTCGACGTTGCCCCCTTGGTAACGGTAACATTCGCGTTTGCAGGAAAACCAGTCAGGGTATTTCCCGCGGAATTAAAGGTTAATTTGGATGCTGCCACAGGAACAGATGGCGACACAGTAAAAGTATCACCATTTGCCGGTGCTCCAGAACTGTTCTGAACCGTAAAACTCATACCGGAAAAACTGATCTTCGCGCCTGTCGTATAAGGTACTGTTGCCGGAGGCGCATAATTTGTTGTGGTCGCGCCCACAGTCACAGACACATTGACTCCGGCTGGAAAGCCAGTGAATGAACCGCCGGAATATGTCAGCGTGACTGGCGGTGCGACGGAAGAGCTTGCGAAAGAACTATCTGTTTTAACCGCACTAATGGTTGCAGTTGCGGAGGTTGATGCGCTCGCGACAGCAGAATCCACTGTGCCAACTGAAATTTTTCCATTACCGATGTTCGTTGTCGGTACTGCCGTTTTGATCGCCGCAGCAACCGCAATTTTAGACGGGTCAATCACATCAACGGAAAACCCTGCTGCGGCAGCCAGGGTAGGACGAATCAAAAACTCATCTCCGGTCGCAGGCTGAGCCGCAGGTGGCTGCGGAAATTCCATCGTAATGCCGTCAATTTTGATCGGCTGTGATGTCGCAGTCTGGGTCTGACCATCCGACACGCGGATAACACGGTAATTTCCGGGGCTGGTTACCTGCAAACGATAATCACTGGTGGTCAGTGCGCTGACATCGGAGATATTCGCCGTCACATCAGCATTCGTTGTATTTGATGTACTTGGCGTTGTAATTGGTTGGGGAATATTAAAGAACTTCGCACCAGTCGCACCGTTCAGATCTTGCCCCAATGCGTGCTGCTCATTGAATGCCGTGGCAATACCAATCGCCACACGCCCGATCGCATTCTGCGCAGGGTCTAAAGTATTGGCCCTAAAATCAAAGAGCCCGCCCAAAACGCCGCCTGGCAAACCATTTTCGGCAATTTGCACCGACGTACCGTTAGCAGAATACGAGACTTCCGCTCTGGTCGAATCAGTTTTAGAGACACTTAATTCGAGCTGATTAACGACCCCGCCCAGAACAAGCGGTTGCCCATTCCCGATAAACACATTGAATTTATTATCTTGAGGTATCACCGTGACTTTGGTGTACTTCGACATTTCTGTGATTAACTGGTCGCGTTGATCAAGTAAGTCATTTGGTGGTGAACCCGTTGTGCTGACTGACTTGGCAATCGTCTCATTTAAATTGGCGACTTGCGACGCATACGTATTGATTGCGGTGATCGCACCGCCAATCTGACCGTTGACGTTCTGTCTGATCTCGTCCAGACGGGTCTGTAAACTATTGAAACGGCCAGCCAATGACTGCGCACTGGATAAAACCGCCTGACGTGCAGCTGCACCGGCAGTTCCGTTCGGACTCGCAGAAAGATTTTGTATAGATGTGAAAAACTCTTGCAATGCCGGCGTCACTCCTGCTGTCGGATCGGCAACCAGATTATTGATTTGTTGAATTTGCGAGTAATAAGCATCAGCCTGGTTCTTGGTAGTCTGCGTCGCATTCACTTGCTGGCTGATAAATGCGTCGTATTGTCGCTGTATCTGGCTGATGGAGACGCCCTGCCCAACAAAAGAACCACCCAGCAATTGCGGCGCATTCGCCGATTGCAACACAACCTGGCGGTTATAACCTGCCGTCCCAGCGTTGGCAATATTATGTCCAGTGGTACTAATTCCCACTTGGGCAGCGGCCAATGCGGTTTGCCCGATGTTCAGAATATTTGTACCCATAATTTAACCTATTGATTATTTGAGCTTTGTTGAGCTATCACCTTAAGGTTTTCGGAGAAAAACACAAAAACTTTAATGTAGTAAAAATAATAACTAACAGTTAACCAAGACCGTCACATTACGTCGACAATGTTTGCTTGATTATTTTAGTCAGTTTATTGGCGTATTGCGGGTCAGTCGCATAACCTGCCTTTTGCAGGCCGACAGCAAAACTGGTCGCATCTTTGGCATTTGCAATGACATTTTCATAGCGAGGATTTTTTGTCAAAAGCTTTGCGTAGTCTTTGAATGCATCTGCGTAGGAATCATAGGCTTTAAATTTTTCAACTTTACGATAGGCGACACCGTTGACATATTCCGTTGTTACCGCATCAACAGTTTTTCCCTTCCATTTACTGGTCGCCTTCATGCCAAAAATATTGTGACTGGTGCTGCCATCGACTGTTTTAATTTCACGGCGCCCCCAACCACTTTCCAGCGCCGCTTGTCCGAGCATGAATTTAGCCGGAATTCCCGTCGCCTTACTTGCCGCCTCAGCGTCGGCACTTAATTTTTCCTGAAATTCACGAACGTGTGCCGGTCCCGAAAAACTCGTCTTCGCCGCTGTGGCAGGTTGTTGCTCAAATTTCAGATTATCCAGATACGAACTGATGCCTCTGGCGTTACCCGCGATGTTCCCACTAATACCGACGCCATTGCTAGCAGTAGTATCATCCGTTTGCAACGCCTGGCTCACCGCATTATTAGTCAATTGCCTTACCAGTGCATCGGCAAGACCGATACCGCGGTTTGCCATCGACTGCGACAATTGCTGATCAAGCATCGATGTGTAGGTACGAGTTTGTTCATTGTCGAAGGCACCATCCTGGCCGCCAGCCTGACGCATGGATTTCAGCATCATATTCATGAACAATGCCTCAAACTGCTTGGCTGCTGCCTTGATAGATTCGGGGGAATTATCTTTCGCCGATTGCTTAAGTCCATCCAGACTCTTGCTATCGAAAGCTAATTTATTATCCGAAAGATCAGCACGACCGATCATGAGGCATCCTTAAATAATTTCAAGTTCTGCACGCAAAGCACCAGAGGCTTTAATCGCCTGCAAAATCGCCAGCAGATCCTGTGGCGTTGCACCGATCGCATTTAAAGCTTTCACGACATCGGCTAACGATGTGCCTGCCTTCAGCATCATTAATTGCCCCGCATCTTTTGTGATACTAATGCCAGAGTTTGCAGTTGCTGCGGTTTGACCACCCGCCAAAGCATTTGGCTGACTGATCGCGTTATCCGTATTAATGACAACGGAAAGATTGCCGTGTGCGACAGCGCAGGAATCCAGCGTAACGGCCTGATTCATCACGATAGAGCCTGTCCGCGCATTCAAGATCACTTTTGCCACAGTCTGCGCCGGAGTCACATCCAGACTTTCCAAAGCACCTAAAAATGAGACCCGCTGATCTGCACCGACCGGTGCTTTCACCTGAATCGCACGACCATCCAGTGCGGCCGCAGTCTCCGGGCCAAAACGCCGGTTAATCGCATCGACAACTCTGCTTGCGGTAGAAAAATCTGATGTATTCAATTCCAGTTGTATCGTATTTCCCTGGCCGACAGAACTGGGAACTGCCCGTTCCACTGTCGCTCCCGAAGAAATACGTCCTACGCTCAGATGATTGACTTGTGCTTTACTACCATTCGCAGAAGCGCCGACGCCACCGACCAATACGTTGCCTTGCGCCATCGCATAAATCTGGTTATCCGCACCTTTGAGCGGTGTCATCAACAAAGTACCGCCACGAAGGCTCTTCGCATTCCCCATAGACGATACCGTCACATCCAAAGCTTGCCCCGGTTGTGCGAACGGTGGAAGCGAAGTAGTTACCATGACTGCCGCGACGTTTTTCAACTGCAAACTCGTACCGACAGGCAAAGTAACCCCCATCTGCTGCAACATACTCACGATACTTTGTACCGTAAACGGCGTTTGTGTAGTCTGATCACCGCTTCCATCAAGGCCGACAACCAAGCCGTAACCCAGCAGCTGATTCTGACGAACGCCCTGAATACCGGCAAGGTCTTTCAACCTTTCGGCCCGGCATTCTGCCGTCAGCGTCATGCCCATCGTCAGAGTAATGAGCAGAGTGCAAAGCGACGACCGCAACTGCGTATATTTTTTCATATTCAACCTATTTTCAGTTTCTTACATAGGAAGAAAACTGAGGAAGAAACGCGTCAGCATGGAGTTCGCCTCAGCCTTATCGATTCTCGTCGTTGAGCGGTATTCAAATCTGGCATCGGCCACCTGCGTGGACGGTACAACATTGCCCGCTGCGATGGTCTGAGGATTGATCACGCCGGAAAACCGGACGAACTCAGCGCCCTTATCAAAGGCAAGTTGCTTTTCACCACTGACGAGCAAATTACCATTGGGCAGAACATCAATCACAGTCACAGCAATCGTCCCAGTAAAACTGTTACTCGCCGTTTCCGCACCTTTTTCATCAAATTTTGAAGAGCCGTTGGTACTCAGCCCCAACTGTGCCGTGGTTGAGGACTTCACACCAAATACTGCCGGTGCAGCCAGCGATAGACCAGACGATTTACTGGAAGAACTCGCGCTGCCTTTTGCTGCTGAAGTTCTTTCACTGATAGAGATTGTCAATACATCGCCCACCATTCTGGGCTTCGCGTCTTCATATAAAGGACGATAACTTGCCGACTGAAAAATCGCACCATTAATTTCTTTGTGCGGTTTCGCAGACTGCGCCGGCAACGATGTTGGCTGATGCACGATGGCAGGCGGGGTCACAGCACAACCGGCCAGCAACAAGACGACACTACCGGAAAAAAATAAAGCCTTCATGATGTCCTCAACTAGTTACCAGAATCAGAGTTGCGTTAATTTTTGCAACATCTGATCAGAGGTCGTAATCGCCTTACTGTTAATTTCGTATGCACGCTGCGTCTGTATCATGTTGACCAATTCTTCAGCAACATTCACGTTCGAGGTCTCGACAAAATTTTGCATCAGTAACCCTGCGCCGTTTGTGCCTGGTGTATTAGTTCCGGGATTGCCTGACGCGGCCGTCTCTGAGTACAAGTTTTCGCCCAGAGCCAACAAACCTGTCGGGTTAATAAACGTCGCGAGCTGAATGGAACCAACTTGCACCGGCGCGCTGGAGCCTGGCTGCGTGACAGAAACAGTGCCATCGCGTCCCACAGTAATCGACTGCGCATTGGCAGGAATCGTGATTGCAGGCTGAATCACAAAGCCACTTGATGTGACTAATTGCCCCTGACTATCCATCTGAAAAGAGCCATCACGGGTGTAAGCAGTCGAGCCATCAGGCATCAACACCTGAAAAAAACCCTGACCTTGAATCGCCACATCTTTCGCATTGCCGGTTTGTTGCAGATTGCCTTGTGTGAAAATTTTCTCGGTTGCAACTGTACGTACACCAGTGCCTAACTGCAGCCCCGAAGGCAGTTGTGTTTGCTGCGAACTTTGCGCACCAGGCTGACGTATAGTCTGATATAACAAGTCTTCGAAAACTGCACGTGAACGCTTAAATCCGGTAGTGCTGACGTTCGCCAGATTATTGGTAATCACATCCATTTGTGTTTGCTGTGAATCCAGGCCAGTCTTGGCGATCCAGAGTGAACGTATCATTTATTTCTCCTGTACGCCCTGCGGCGTAATGAACAGCTTAATTTGCTACCGGTTATTCTGCGCCTAAAACGACTAACCCAAACTGAGGATCTGACTGGCTTTTGTCGCGTTATTCTCCGCATTCTGCAAAAGACGCATTTGCATTTCAAATTGCCGACCAAGGTTAATCATGGTCACCATCGATTCCACCACGCTGACATTACTGTTTTCCAGCATACCGCCAGCTACACCGACCGCAGCGTCTGCATCGGCAACGGTGCCGTCTTTCGTTTTAAATAATCCATCATCACCGCGTACAAGATTTTCTTCTGGCGGATTTACCAGTTTTAAGCGACCGATCACTTGCACCGCATTTGGATTGGAGCCGACTGGCACAGTTGAAACGGTACCGTCCTTTGCAATTGCAATCGACACGTCCGGCGGAATCGTAATCGGACCGCCGTCGCCAATCAGATTTAAACCATTCTGCGTTTGCAAAACCCCGTTTTCACTTAATTTCAGGCTGCCACTGCGGGTGTAGCCCTCAGAACCGTCAGGCTTTTCTACCGCCAGCCAACCTTTGCCCTGAACCGCAACGTCCAGTTCACGCCCAGTCAATTGCAAACTACCCGCAGAGAAATCCGTACCTACCGTCGCGTCAACAACAAACGCGCGGGTTGGCAGCTCCGCCCCCTGCACCGGCACTGCCCTGAAGGAATCTAATTGAGCACGAAACCCTGTCGTCGTTGCATTGGCGAGGTTATGCGCGTTCGTTGCCTGCTGCTCAAGGATATGCTTGGCACCCGTCATCGCTGTATAAATCAACCTATCCATGACCACCTCCCGATAAGCACGTACTCAATTCAATATCCATTTTTATTCAGATGATTAACGCAGATTCACGATTGTTTGCAAAATCTGATCCTGTGTTTTAATGGTTTGTGAATTTGCCTGATAAACACGTTGCGCCGTGATCATATTGACCAGTTCACCGGTAAGATCAGTATTCGAGTCTTCCGTTGCCGACGCCGTTAACGCACCGAGACCACCTGAATTTGGAGGACCGACCAGAGGCTGACCAGATTCAGAAGTCTCTGCCCACTGGTTATCACCCAGCGATTGCAAACCGTTAGAATTGGTAAATGAAGCAAGCACGACCTGCCCCAACACCTTCGTCTGACCATTGGTGTAACTGCCGACAATCGTGCCGTCTTTAGCAGTATTGAACTTGGATAATTTGCCAGATGTAAAGCCATCCTGCTTCATGCTGCTGACGCTGAAATCCGAGCCGAACTGCGTTGAATTCGTGTAATCAAATTTGATGTTTGCTGTCGTATTAATCGGTGTCACAGCACCTGAAGCCACAGGCACAATCATCTGCAATGCACGCGGATCAGTTGCTGCATACGCAGGAATCGCACCAGTCAACTTACCCATATTGTCAAACGCCAGCTTACCAATCGGTGTTGGCGTCGTCGCTGCCGGCGTCAAAGCACCCGCCGCATCGAAAGGATTACCATCAACTGTCGCAAAGACATTCCATTCTATGGTGCCGGCCGTTGCCGGTGGCGTAGCAACCGGATCAACGCGCACATAGTAAGTTTGTAAAACGTGAGAATTGCCCAGACTATCGAACACCGTTACCGATGTCGATTTATTGTAGGACGTAGGATCAGTCGGAGAAAAGGCGATCGGCGTAATGACAGGTGGAATCGTCACTGGCTTTTGCGTCCCTGGCACGTATTCACGCGAATCCAGATTCATCACGCCACTGACCTTTGCTGTTTGCGCCGGCGCGATATCCGCAGTATTAATCGTAATTGGCGACGCTGACCCGGTTGAAAGCACACCCGCCGCATTCGCAATATAACCGGTCAGTTGCTGTCCTTGTGCATTGACCAGACCACCGTTTTTATCCAGTTGAAACTGACCATTACGAGTATAGGTGACAGCACCGTTTTTAATCATGCGGAAAAAGCCGTTACCGTTAATCGCTGTATCGAGCGGGTTATTGGTCGAGCTGATATTCCCTTGGGTAAATTGCTGAGCTATCGTCGACACCCGCACACCGATACCAACTGCATTCGCAGAAGCGCCACTCAATGAGTTCGCATAAACATCGGCGAACTGCACTTGCGCCTGCTTAAAACCGACTGTATTTGCATTCGAAATATTGTTACCGATCACGTCCAGTGATTTCGATGCCGCGTTTAATCCACTAAGACCTTGCTGAAAACCCATGATTTTTCTCCCTAACTTTAAATACTGCGATTACCTGAGTAATCAGCAATCTCAGAAAATTTGCTTCACATCTGCCATTGAAATTTCACCGACACCAGAAACTGTCAGCTTCACACCTTGCGACCCCGAACTCACACTATTCACCATACCG
This sequence comes from Undibacterium sp. FT79W, assembly GCF_014284215.1. Lineage (NCBI taxonomy): Bacteria > Pseudomonadati > Pseudomonadota > Betaproteobacteria > Burkholderiales > Oxalobacteraceae > Undibacterium > Undibacterium sp. FT79W. The sequence continues at coordinate 317,091 of NZ_JACOGB010000002.1, forward strand.
AAACATAATTTAGTCACATCCAATGCTTTTTCGCCTGAGCTCGCGGCAACATCAAACGTATAAGTACCATCGGCGACCGCTGCCCCAGAATCATTTTTTCCATCCCAGGTCAGATCGTTCACACCCGCGGGCAAAGCACCGAGACTCAGCTTGCGCACCGTTGCGCCGGCGGCGTCTTTAATCACCACTTCGACCTTATCAGCACCCTGCGGCAAATCCACAGCGTAGATCCCCTTCGCGCTGGAGAGTGGCAAGGAGTTCCCTGCGGTCATCACACCATGACCAATCATGTTTGCCGCCTGCAAATTCTGGCTTGCCTGCATATTGCTGCTGAGTGCCGCGAACGATGCATTCAACTTCTCAATTCCGGACACCGTCGACAATTGCGCCATCTGACTTGTTACCTGGGCATTGTCCATAGGATTCAACGGATCCTGATTCTTCATTTGCGTGACCAACAGGTTCAGAAACGTGCTCTCTGAAGTTTTTGCGGCTGATGTGCTGCTGGTCGTACCATTCATGGTATTGAGCAAGCTCTGATCAACTGTATTGCTTTGTATCGTTGTCATTACATTTCCTTTTTATGAAGGTCACTGACCCAAAGTCAGCGTTTTCAGCAACATTGTTTTCGCCGCATTCATCGTTTCAACGTTGGTCTGATATGAGCGAGATGCCGAAATCATATTCACCATCTCTTCCACCACGTTGACGTTTGGCATTGCCACGTAGCCCTTATCATCTGCGAGCGGATGTCTAGGGTCATACTTCATTTTTGCTGGTGTCGCATCCTCAACCACTTCCGTTACTTTCACTCCGGTAGAAGGTGAGCCAGCAACCGGCACCGCACTAAATACAACCTGCTTAGCCTTATATGGCTTGCCATCAGAACTGGTCACGCTGTCAGCGTTGGCCAGATTACTGGACACCACATTCAGACGCTGAGCCTGAGCACTCATGGCGGAACCAGCCACATTAAAAACATTAAAAAGCGACATGATAATTACCCCTGAATTGCTGCAAGCATGTTACGAATTTGCATATTAATAATCGTCAGACTCGCCTCATATCGAAGTGAGTTTTCGGCAAACTGATTGCGCTCAACATCCATATCTACAGTATTGCCATCGATATTGCCTTGTGAAACCGTGCGATACATCGGCTCAGCCCCCGCCACGGTTGATGCGCTGCCCAAATGCTGCGCATCCGTTTTATTCAGACTTGCCGTCGCCTGCTTAGAATCGAGATGCAGTGCGTTATTCAAAACCGATGTGAAATCAATATCTCTGGCTTTGTAATTCGGCGTATCCGCATTGGCGATGTTAGAAGCAAGCAATTGCTGCCGCTGACCACGAACAGATAAAGCTGTTTCGTGAAAACGCATGAAATCATCTAATTTAGTCATCCGAAGCCCCTCGCCAGTCCAGAGCCAGCCTTCTGCCAGCCATATAACGGTTTTCCATTATTGGCATCTTATATCCCGCAAAGACAATTCAATTCATTGAGTAAAGGCGAAAAACCTCTTCTATTCAAGCCTTAGCAAACCGATCCTGACATCTACAATGGCAACACGTTAAAAGTTATCTGCATCCGCCCGGCTATGAAACAACTTTTCAGATCAATTATTTTTTTGTTAGTGCTGACGTCGGCCCTTAATCAGGCGCAGGCGCAAACCACGGCTGCTATGCAAGATCACGAAATCATCAGAAAACTGGCAACCGACTTTTTAAATCAGCAGGCAAGAACTCAACCGGGTGAGAGTACGGTTACGATGGGACAAGTCGATAAACGGCTGAATCTGGCAGCGTGCCAGTCTCCTACAGCATTTCTGCCTAACGGAAGTAAAGCCTGGGGCAAGATCACGGTCGGGGTACGTTGCACAGCACCTGTTAACTGGGTTATTTACTTGCAGGCAAACGTACAAATCACTTCTGAATATTACGTCGCATCCCGTACCCTGAGTCAGGGACAGCTCATCACAGTTGACGACATGAGTAAAATTAAAGGCGACATATCAAATTTACCTGCTGGCATTGTTACCAATCCTGAACAGGTCATCGGCAAATCCTTGCAAAGCTCCATTTCGTCCGGCACACCTTTACGCCAGGAATTACTCCGAAGCCCGGCAGTAGTGCAACAAGGGCAATCTGTCAGAGTTGTCAGCAATGGCCCGGGGTTTCAGGTTGCCACAGATGCGCAAGCACTGAATAATGCAGCGGAAGGCCAAGTAGCTAAGGCTAAAACAAGTTCCGGGCAAACTGTCAGTGGCATTGCCAAAGCGGGTGGCGTCATTGAAATAACATATTAACAAGCACCACAATTGGAATATATTTGTACGTAAAATTAAAGTTTAAAAATACCTGGCCGATAACCGGATTGTAGAAGTAGACCATTCCCACTTTCGAGGGTATCGCCGTGAAAATTGATGACACACTAAATAAAGCTGCAAGCTTACCAAGCCAGCAGCCCGTACGGACCGAAAAAGCACCAGAGAGAGCAGTTTCCACTCCGGCGCCTTCTATTAACGTACAGATTTCCCCTCTGTCTACGCAATTGCAAGCTTTACAAAGTACACAAGCAAGTAATGGCGTATTCGAGGCAAAAAAGGTTGAAGAAATCAAATTAGCCATTTCTGAGGGACGCTTTCAAGTGAACTCCGAAAAAGTTGCTGATGGACTTCTGGAAACCGTGAAAGATTTACTTAACTCCAGAAAACGCTGAACATGACCAATACAAGCGCAAATAGTGACTCTATTCTGCATTGCTTAAAAGAAGAAAAAGAAGCAATGGCGGCACTGGCTGACTTACTCAAAGAAGAGCAAGCTGCGCTTGTAGATGGTGATGTGTCTCTGTTGACTCAGACTTCTGCACAAAAAAGTGAATTAGTTCGAAAACTGTCTGAGGCAGAAAAACTGCGTAACTCTTATCTTAAACAGCAGGGTTTCGGTGACGATGCAGAAAGTACATTAAAGTTTGTACGCCAGACACCGGAGGCACAATTGCTTTGGGATGGTTTACTGGAATTATCAGCACAAGCTAAAGAAGACAATAAAACCAATGGCCTGATGATCACACGCAGACTGTCGCAAAATCAGGCTGCACTCAGCACGTTTCAACAAGGGACAACGACAGGCTCTTTATACGGACCAAATGGGCAGTCGTCGATCAGAACAACTCCCGCCAAAGGACTTATTGTCCGCTGATCGTTCGCAAGTACATAAAAAAAGCCCCGATTGTTCGGGGCTTTTTTTATTGCGATCTTTGTCAGGGAGTAATTGGCGCTTGAGTCGCAACAGGAATATCCACTACCGGCTCTGGCAATACCGATAAGATAGTGACACTCACCCGGCGATTACGCGATCTTCCTTCAGGCGTATCATTTGAATCCACCGGTAATTTTGCTCCTTGCCCAACGGCAGTCACCCTGAAATCATCAACACCATTTTCCGTTAAAAGACGCGCTACCGTACTTGCCCGAACCGCTGATAACTCCCAATTCGAGGGAAAAACCGGATTTTTGATTGGTACATTATCCGTGTGTCCTTCGACCTGAATTGCATGATTGTCTAATTTTAATACAGAAGCAATTGCGGTCAGTGCCTGTACGGAGTCTGCGTTTAACTTAGCTTCGCCAGGTGGAAACAACAAACTTGCATTGATTTCTATCGTCACACCCCTGGCAGTTTGCGTCACTCTGACTTTACCTTCCTTGACCAAGGGCTCCAGGGCAGCAAGTACATCTTTTGCTAACCCTGTCATTACCTCCCGCTCTTTACGTATGTTTTCAGTTGATTTCCGCTTCACTATTGGCAGCGGATCTAACTTCACCACCTGTGGAGTTACTCCGGCAGCAACAGGAGAGGTAGGGTCGTTACTAAATGCGCCAGTCAGGGAGCTGGACAACACGCGATACTTTCCCTCATTCAGCGAAGAGATCGCATACATAACAACAAAAAAAGCAAACAACAAGGTAATGAAATCAGCGTAAGAGACCATCCATCGTTCGTGGTTTTCTGGCTCTTCGTGATATTTTTTTCTTGCCATGTTTAAACCTGACTACTGTGGTTATCAACCCGCTCTTCCACGATACGAGGACTATCTCCAACAGCAATGCTATAAAAAATATCGGACAACATCTCGCGTCGGGTAATTTCTCTGCCAATAATTTCTTTTAACTTATTGCTGACGGGCAGAAAAAATAAATTAGCCAGCCCAACACCATAAATCGTCGCCACGAATGCCACGGCAATACCGCCACCAAGTTTCGCAGGGTCAGTCAGATTTTCCATAACGTGAATCAGCCCCAGTACCGCCCCTAAGATTCCGATGGTCGGAGAATAGCCACCAGCTGCCTCCCAGATTTTGGCGGCCTGACGTTGCTCAATTTCATACAATGAAATATCAACGTCCAGAATGTCTTTCAGTCGCGCAGGGTCGACGCCGTCAATGACTAGCCGCAATCCCTTACTGATAAAGGCGTCATCAGAAGCATCCATGTAACGCTCAAGACTCAAAAATCCCTCGCGCCGGGCAACCGCACTCCAGATCAATGCATCCTGAATATTTTTACGGCTATTGTCTTGCGGCTCAGAAATGACCCATTTCAACATACGCAAACCGCGTCGGAAAGTACTCATACGACTCTGCAGAAGTACCGCCCCCAGCGTACCAATCGCAACAATCACAAATGCCGCTGGTTGCACTAATGAAGAAAGACGCCCGTCCTCCATTAACTGACCGGAACTGATGCCGACAACGACCAGAATAAATCCTACTAAGCTAGCCCAGTCCACGCTTTCTCCCTTAAATGCGCACGCATACGTGCAACCGCCTGGCTATGCAACTGAGAAACGCGGGACTCTGAAACGCCCATGACCGCGCCGATTTCTTTCAGATTTAACTCCTGTTCGTAATACAGGCCCATTAACAATTTTTCGCGTTCGGGCAAACTGTCGATCGCACCGATTACGGCATCACGAAAATCGTCATTCAACAGATCCTGCAAAGGATCACCGGAACTATCGGAAGAATAATGATCGAGGAAGTGCTCTTTTGTTTCTGCGTCATGGAAATCTTCGTAATACACCAACTGATGTCCGCCGCTATCTCCCAAAAGTCCCTGATACTCTCCAAGGGATAACTTAAGCGACTTGGCCACTTCTGTTTCTGTCGGCGGCCGCCCCAGTTTTTGTTGCATCTGGTTCATCGCATTTTCGATTTTCCGCATATTTTGCCGAACCCCACGCGGCAACCAGTCGGTGTTGCGTAGCTCATCGAGCATCGCGCCACGAATCCGCTGAACCGCATAGGTTTCGAATTGCGCACCATGCGTGTCTTCGTAACGACTGATCGCATCAAGCAGACCAATCATTCCAGCTTGCACCAGATCATCCACCTCAACACTGGGAGGCAAGCGCGCCTTTAATTGGTAAGCCAGTCGCTTAACCAAAGGCGCATGCTCCCTGAGGAGAAAATTTTTATCTGATTTTCCGCTGGCCGTGTACATATTCAAATTAGATTCCGAGAGCGATGCCCTGTTGTCCGGATACACTGTCCAGACACAATGCAGATCGCGCACTGACAGCAAGCCGCTCTGCCAGTTGAAAAAAAGCCATGGAAGAGCGCGCTTTTGGAAAAGCGTCGATCACTGACCGCCCCTGATGAGCAGCTCTTCTGACGAATTCATCATCCGGCACATAACCAATGAAATTTAAGGGTACCGCAAGATATCGTTGAGACGCCTGAGCCATATTCGTATAAATCAACATTGCTTCTTTCTCAGATACACCGGACACCAAAATACTAAAAGAGCGTCGCCCCAGACGAGCACTCATACGCTTAATCAGTCCATACGCAGATTTGATTGCTGACGGATCTGAAGAAACCTGAATCACCACTTCACTGTCATCCAGAGATGCCAGTGGAAACGCATCGCACGCATCAATATCACAATCAACCACGACCATATCGGCACGATGTACTGCCAGATCAAATACTCTCGACAATCGTCTCGAATTCTCGGCGGACAAGCTGGATGACACAGTCCTCTGACGCGATAACATCGATACTGACAAGCCAGATGCAACCATTTTTACTGCCTCGTGCATTGTACGCTGTTGTTGCGCTACATCCAACAAGGTGCGCTCTATGCTCGCATTGAACCACGCGCCTACACTATCGGAAGACGAACGTGCATCAACCATCAAAATTTGCTGTCCCTGCCGCGCTACTGACACACCCAGATTCACCAGCATTTCGCTTTTTTCATTGTCTTTCAACGCTGATAAAAAAGTAAATACACGCGGCTTTGGTCCAGCCAGCATGCGACGCAGTCCCTCTGCCTGATCAACATTAGCCAAGAGACACCTCCCGCGCAGCCGCTTGTCCGCCAGTTGCAGCAGATCCGACACCAGCCATCAGCAAAGGCAGCTCTTCATCCAGGTAACGGAACGGCGCCGTTTCACGTTTCAACTTAAAGGCGCGATCAATCAGGTACTGCTTGTTTGCCACATGCAAGTCTTCCGGTACCCGTTGCCCATTCGCAATGTAATACAGACTTAACTTTTGGCGGATCACAATATCCAGCGCACCGCCTATCGTCGCCGCCTCATCGAGTTTAGTCAGAATACATCCTGCGAGACCTGTCCCCTGATAAGCACGCACGACTTCACTCAGTGTTTCACCAGTCGATGTTGCGTTCAGACACAGCAGGCGTTTCACATCAGTGCCAGAACCAGACAACATCGCGACCTGATCCGTCACCATTTTGTCGCGCTGGCTGACCCCGACAGTATCAATTAAAACAGTATGTTTATTCTTGAGCTCGGACAAAGCAATCCGTAAATCACTCTCATCTTTGACTGCGTGAACCATCACACCAAGAATTTTCCCATAGATTCGTAACTGTTCATAGCCGCCGATACGATAACCATCGGTTGTGATCAACGCCAGCTTCGACGGACCGTGACGCATCACACAGCGCGCTGCCAGTTTTGCAGTGGTCGTCGTTTTTCCAACGCCTGTCGGCCCGACCAGAGCGTACACACCGCCCTTTTCTAAAATTTCATTTTCATTATCGATGGTCGTCAGATTGCGTGCCAGAATAGACTTTATCCATTCAATACCTTGTTCACCTGTTTCATTTTCCGGCAATTTTGCTACCATGAATCGCGACAAGCTGGCGCTCAAACCAGTTGCCAGCATCTCTTTCAACACCAGCGCCTTCTGTGGTTCGCGTTTTTGCGTATTAGCCCACGACAACTCCGCCAGTTGCGATTCCAGCATATTGCGCATGGAACGAATTTCGTTCATCACATCACTTAACTCACCCGTAACAGAAACCGGAGCTGCAGCATATTCCTGCGGCTCCGCAGCGATGCCGCGCGGTGTGAATATCCGTGTTTCATGTTGAAGAGATGGCGCCGCTCTGGTGTGGTCGGGGGTGATCTGGCGCTCATCCTTAGTCGGTGTGATCGACTGCATCGCTTCATCGGCCATCGCCATAATCTCGACCTTACCGTCAACATTCCGGTTGGACAAAATCACCGCATCCGCACCCAATGCTTCCCTTAATAAGCGAAGCGCCTCGCGCGAGGTGTTAGCAGTAAATTTTCTGACGTTCATGATTGCCCTCCAACAAGGCTGGTAACTCTAATGGTTTTTGTTTCAGGTAATTCGGCATGCGACAACACTTTGAGTTGCGGCAATGTACGACGTAAGAATTTAGACAGCAAAGCACGCAGCGGCGCAGGCACCAGCAGGACTGGTGTCATGCCCATTTCTTCTTGGTGTTTGGCCGCAGTTTCGGTTTGTGTTGTCAGCGCCTCAGCCAAGCCAGGCTCGAGAGCAGCACCATCGCCACCACCGGCATGGATCGCCTGCATCAGCAAACGTTCAAGACGACTATCCAGAGTCATGACGGTCAGCTCATTTGTTGCCGGGAAAATTTGCTGAACAATCGCACGACCAAGCGCAATACGTACTTGTGCGGTCAGTTCATTGGCATCCTGGGTATGCATCGCCTGCTCAGACAAGGTCTCGATAATGGTACGCATATCGCGGATATGTACGCCTTCCAGCAGCAGGTTTTGCAAGACTTTTTGCAGTACCGACAAAGGAATCAGTTTAGGCACCAGATCCTCAACCATTTTCGGCATTTCTTTTGCAAGATGATCCAGCAACTGCTGCACTTCCTGACGACCTAACAATTCAGCGGCATGGGTGGTGATCAGATGATTCAGATGGGTGGCGATTACGGTACCGGCATCAACCACGGTGTAACCCATCGCTTGCGCTTGTTCGCGCGCACTGGCATCGATCCAGATCGCAGGCAAACCAAACGCAGGATCAGTCGTTTCTACACCCGGTAAAGGCCCGGAAACCATGCCGGGATTAATCGCCAGATATTGGCCATTCATCGCTTCACCAGCGCCGACTTCAACGCCTTTCAACGCGATGCGGTATGCAGATGGCTTCAGTTCAAGATTGTCGCGGATATGCACCGGCGGCGACAGAAAGCCAACCTCTTGCGCGAATTTTTTACGTATTCCTTTAATACGACGCAGCAACTCACCGCCCTGTGATTTATCGACCAAAGGAATCAAGCGATAACCTACCTCAAGTCCCAAAGTATCCACGGGTAAGATATCCTGCCAGGTGGCTTCTTCAACTTCAGGTGCCGGCGCATTCTGCGCTTCCGCTTGCGCCGCCGCTTCGGCAGGAGAAATACCCGCTGCCTGTTCCGCTTTCTGACGCGCCAGATACCCGGCACCAGCCAGTAATCCTGCTAACAAGACGAAAGCAATATGCGGCATACCTGGAATAATGCCCATGCCACCGATAATGCCAGCGGTGATAAACATCACCTGTGGTTTGGCAAACAACTGCCCTATCAACTGACCACTGATATCTTGCTCACTGGCGACACGCGAGACAACCACACCAGCAGCAGTAGAAATAATCAACGATGGAATCTGCGCAACCAGACCGTCACCGATAGCCAGCAACGTGTAGTTCTTCAGTGCTGAACCAAAGTCCAGATCGTGCTGCACCATACCCACAATCAGACCGCCGACGATATTAATCACCGTCACCATGATCCCGGCAACCGCGTCACCACGGACATATTTAGACGCACCGTCCATCGCACCGTAGAATTCAGCTTCCTGCGCGACTTCGGTACGGCGACGACGTGCCTCTTGCTCGGCAATCAGACCAGCATTCAGATCAGCATCAATCGCCATTTGCTTACCAGGCATCGCATCCAACGCAAAACGTGCGCCCACTTCAGCGATACGACCTGCACCTTTTGTCACCACCGTGAAGTTAATGATCGTCAGAATCACAAACACCACGATACCGACAGTGTAATTTCCACCAATCAGAAAATGACCAAAAGCCTCAATCACCTTACCTGCGGCGTCCGGGCCTGTATGCCCCTCAGTCAACACCACGCGGGTAGACGCGACGTTGAGCGATAAACGCAACATAGTGCTGACCAGCAGCACTGTTGGGAACACCATGAAGTCCAGCGGCTTCACCGTGTACAAACTCGTCAGCAAAACAATGATCGCAATCGCGATATTGAAACTGAAAAAAACGTCGAGAATAAATGCTGGCAATGGCAACACCATCATAGCCAGCATCAGAATAATCAAGATAGGCGCTGCCAGCGCCCTGCCATTGAGCCCGTTCATCCACAACGGCAATTTCAGGCTATTCATACTGCTACTCCTACTTGATTATTCGGGTCCAACTCTGCGGGAACTTCTAATTCGCGTGGTTCTTCCGGTCTGATGCCACCACGTTCGCGGTAGCTGCGAAGCTGGAATACATATGCAAGGACTTCAGCGACAGCCGCGTATAAAGCTTCCGGAATTTCGTCGCCTAACTCTGTGTGCTTATACAGCGCACGCGCCAGCGGTGGCGCTTCTAGCAAAGGAACATTGTGTTCGGCACCAAGCTCACGGATTTTTGCAGCAACTTCATCCGCACCTTTCGCCACTACCTTTGGTGCGCCGCCACCACCCTCGGTATATTTCAGTGCGACGGCGAAGTGCGTCGGGTTGGTCACAATAACGTCAGCAGTCGGAATTTCAGTCATCATCCGGCGACGCGCCATTTCACGTTGTTGCTGGCGAATCTTCGCTTTAATTTGCGGATTACCATTCGACTCTTTCGATTCCTGCACCACTTCCTGATGCGTCATCTTTAATTTGTTCGCGTAATGCCACATCTGATACGGCGCATCTATCGCCGCAATCGCAACTAAAGCAGCAACGATAGACATAAAACACACGGCCATCATGTGACCAACGTGTGCGATCCCCGCGTGCAGATTTTCCAGAGGCAAACCAAAAATCGCCTCTTTTTGCCCCATGATGACAACCCAGGCAACGCTACCGACAAGCACTGTTTTTACAATCGCCTTCAACAATTCAACACCGGCACGAGCAGAAATCATGTTTCCCAAGCCGGAAATCGGATTCATGCGCCCGAAATTAGGTTGCAGCGCCTTAGCACTGAACAACCAGCCACCAATCAACAACGGTGAGCCCAATGCCACCAGCAACAGCACCAATACGACGGGGGAAAATGCCAACAGAACATCCAGTAAATTAACGCCGATTTTTCCAATCAACAAATTAAAGTCAAAGGCAGCTTCACGTTCCAGAGTCAGACCTGTAATCAGATTTTTATTTAATTGCTGAACCAGAGTGCCGCCCATCGCCCAGAGCGCACCGCCAGCTGCCAGTAAAATCGTGCAGGTTGACAGCTCACGCGAACGCGGAACATCCCCTTCCTCACGCGCCTGCTCAAGGCGCTTCTCCGAGGCCGGTTCTGTTTTTTCGAGATCGCTATCTTCGGCCATTGCCGACTCCTGTCATTTCCACAAAGCAAGTAATGCTTCGATTACGTAAATTTACAGATGAGATTATTGAACGCGCCGCCGAACTTGGATGCGAGGAATAAAGGAGTAAATACCCGTTTATTCCCTTTAAAGGACACCAGCCGGACATCTCATTTCAGATACAAGCGATTGAATAACCCTTTAGTAAGGATCTCTGGTGTAGCTACAGATTGGTTTCAGGTCCCGGCGGATTTTTAAATATCATGCTAATATTTAGCATGCTAATTAAATTAATCGCACAATGACCCCTTACGATAAAACCCTGATGTCGTTGACACATACGCTGATACAGGTTGGTCGCGCTTATAAATCTGCCGCAGACCAAATGACGGCGGACTTTCATCTTTCACATGCAAGCGCCTGGCCTGTACTGATGATTTCGCGGTTGGGTGATGGTGTGCGCCCGGGCAAAGTCGCTCAGGCGGTTGGCATCGAGCCTCCGTCGATGGTGCGATTGATCGATCAGTTAATCGACAGCGGTCTTGTTTTAAAACAGGATGACCCTACAGACCGGCGAGCCAAGGCACTCTTTCTGACCGCAGAAGGGAAACAAGTGGCAGAACGTTTAGAAGCGGCGCTTTTACCATTTCGCAGGGAACTGTTCAGCGACATTCCGCAGGCTGACGTCGAAGCCTGCCTGCGCGTGCTCAACAAACTCAATGGGCAACTGACCGAGACACCTATAGAATAAGACTGCAGAAATATCGTGAAACTTCCCTCACCTTCTCACCTGCTGTTTTCTGCAAAATGCTTTGTTGCGGCCATGCTGGCTTTGTATATCGCAATGGCATCCGGTTTACCCCGACCGTTCTGGGCGATGATGACCGCGTATATTGTCGCCAATCCGTTTGCCGGAGCCGTACGTTCCAAAGCGATTTACCGTGTTTTTGGTACGATTCTGGGCTCGCTGTTCACCATTCTGATAGTGCCGCAGTTAGCGAACGCGCCTGAGCTGCTATCCGCCGCAATCGCTTTGTGGGTGGGACTATGTCTGTATATTTCCTTACTTGACCGTACACCCCGCTCCTATGTTTTTATGCTGGCAGGTTATACCGCCGGTCTGATCGGTTTTCCCGCGGTCTCAGATCCGACCTCAATCTTCGATACTGGTCTGGCTCGCGTTGAAGAAATCTGCATTGGTATTTTGTCTGCCAGTGTCGTTCACTCCGTTGTATTTCCGCAAGGGATAGGCCCAGGCATTTTAAACAGATTGGATGCAGCGATCCGTGATGTACGGAGCTGGATGTACGACGTGCTGCAACCGACGCCCGGCAGCGTATCCGCATTGGGATCTGCCCGTCTCTCCCTCGCGGCTGAAATTACTGATCTGCGTGTAATGTCAACGCACCTGCCGTTTGACACTTCTAACTTGCGACTGACCTCGGGGCTGGTTCACAGATTAGCCGACAACATCACCAATATGCTTGCCCTGCTACTGGCAGTAGAAGACCGGCTGAACACGTTGCAACATCTGAGTCCGGCGAGTTTAACGCCGCGCTGGCAAAAGCTGCTAAATGACGTCGCCGCCTGGCTGCAAGAGGAAAATAGCGAGGCGGCTCAACGCTTAACAGCATTCCAAAAAGAACTTGAACTACTGACGCCGAAGTTCAGCGCGGCCTCAAGCTGGAGCGATATCCTGTGTCTGAATCTGATCAGGCGCCTCAGTAAACTGATTACCATCTATGCGGAAGTGTTGGAGTTAAGGAGTCAGATTACACTCGCGATGCAAGGAGGAACCACTTCCACTCAGGAACATGCCAATACATCCGTTTTGCACCGCGATCATGGCATGGCATTCCGATCTGCTTTTGCTGCTGTCGTCGCCATTTCTGTCTGCAGCGCATTCTGGATACTCACCGCATGGCCTGCCGGGGCCGCCGCGCCCATGATGGCAGGCGTGTTCTGCTCATTTTTTGCAACGCAGGACGATCCGGTTCCGGCGATTAAGATGTTTATCAAATATACCTTGCTGTCGGTACCTGTTGCGATGCTTTACATCATCAGCATTATTCCGGCGATTCACAGTTTTGAAATGCTGCTGCTTTGCATGGCCCCTTTATTTATCGTCGCTGGCAGCTACATTCCCCATCCTGCAACCGGAGGCAAAGCACTCGCCTTCCTAATCGGAGTTGCCGGCGCGTTGTCACTGCAAGACACAGGCACACTGGAAATCACCAGTTTTCTTAACGGCTTACTTGCGCAGCTTTTCGGATTTGTGACAGCCGGCGTTGTCACCAGCCTGATTCGCACGGTCAGCAACGACTGGATGATTTCCCGGATGATGCAAACCGTCCATCGTGAATTTGTAGAAATGAGCCACTTATCAGCGCCACCATTACGTGACATCGCGATCCGCACTGTTGACCGCATCGGTTTGCTGATGCCGCGACTATCCAAACGTCACCCCAACCCCGATGAACGTAATCACACTATCCATCATTTACGTGAGCTGCGCGCAGGGATTCATATTACGCAATTACGCGGGATGAATGCGGAATTGAAAATGAACGGCATTCTGTTGTCGCCGCTATTCACCAGTATCGGCAATCACTTTACAAACCTGGACAACACCACCGCCAACGCACTGAATTATCAGATCGATCAAACGCTGCGTGAGATCTGCGCCAGCGATAGCAAACCTATTCATCTGGCAGCGATTTCAGCGTTAACCAGTATGCGTCGTGATCTGTTTCCCGATGCCCGTACATACAACCCGTTTGTAAAGGAAAAGATAGCGTGACAGCAGAAATCAGTATTTTCGGGCTGTACGTTCCCGTCCTTTTACTACTCGCCATCGTCGCTTTTCTGTGCACGATGCTGGCCGGACGTTTCCTGATGCGCACCGGCTTTTACCGCTTCCTATGGCATCCGGCTCTTTTTGAACTGGCCTTGTTTTTCATTTTTTTAGGCAGTTTTTCACTTGTTCTGACAAACTCAGGTTATTGATTTATGCAACTGAATAATTTAAAAAAAACTCTCGCAATTTACTCTCGCGTCGCATTGACCTGCATTTTTGTCGTGATCGCCAGCTTTCTGGCCTGGCGTCTTTGGTGGCACTATGAAATGGACCCGTGGACACGGGACGGTCGCATCAAGGCAAACGTGATTCAGGTTGCACCAGATGTTTCTGGTCAAGTCACCAAAGTCCTGGTTCATGACAACCAGCAAGTCAGCATCGGCGATGTGCTGTTCGACGTTGATAGCGCACGCTTTGAGCTGGCTTTGCGGCAGGCCGAGGCAGCAGAATTATCTCAGCGAATCGCACTTGAGCAGGCGATTAAAGAAGCACGCCGCAACAACGCGTTACGCGAACTGGTTTCCGATGAAAGCAAGGAACAAGGCAGCGCCCATGTTGAACAACTGCGCGCAGCACTGACTCAGGCGACGATCAACCGGGATCTGGCAAAACTGAATCTGAAACGGACTCACATACTGTCGCCAGTTAATGGCCGCGTTGCCAACCTTGATTTACGAACTGGCTCCTACGTCAGTGCCAGTCACGCCGTTCTGGCGCTGATCGACACCGATTCTTACTATGTCGAAGGCTATTTCGAGGAAACGAAACTGCCCCGCATTGCTGCCGGTGATGCCGTCACGATTATTCCTATGGGCGGCACGACCAAGCTGCCCGGGCACGTCGATAGTATTGCCAGCGGGATTGCCGAACGCGATCGTCTTACCTCACCCAATTTATTAACCAGCATCAATCCGACATTTAACTGGGTCCGGCTTGCACAACGCATTCCAGTCCGCATTACATTCGATAAGCTGCCGCAGGGAACCACACTGGTCGCAGGACAGACAGTGACCGTCGATGTCCGCAACAGCCGTACCTGAGTAGATTTTTAAAATGAAATCCATCCTTGCTTACACACAGGTCACCTGCTACGCCGCCATTCTGCTGATGTCCGGCTGCACTGCCTCCGGACCACAGTATTCACTACCATCGCAGTCCGTGGTACAGCGGCCTGTTGCTGCCGCACCTTTTCTGGCGGCCGGCGAAACGGTATATCGTTCCACACCATTACCAGACAACTGGTGGCAACTTTATGACGAACCGGTGATGAACGCGTTAATCCAAGAGGCGCTGAACGCAAATGCAGATCTGAAAGTTGCTGCCGCAAACCTTGCACGAACCCGTGCAGTAGAAAAAGAAACTGCGGATGCGACAACACCCACTATCGGTCTCAGCGCTGCACCATCTGCCGGGCGAGCTTCTGCAGCGGCAAGAGGTTTACCAAATGCCCTGCCGGATAGCTGGAGTTACGATAGCACTGTCAGTGTTTCTTACCAGGCCGATTTGTTCGGCAAAATTGCCCGCGCGACTGAAGCCGCCAACGCGGATACTCAGGCGGCACAGGCTGGATACGATCTGGTCAGAATCAGCGTTGTCGCCGATACAGCCCGTGCCTATACCGAAGCCTGCTCAGCAATGCGGCAAATTACCATCGGCCAGCGGTCGATCGACTTACAGAAAAAAACCACCGACCTCATCGCAAAACGCATTCAACTCGGACGGGGAACCGAGATCGACCATACGCGTTCGCTTGCGCAACTTGCCCTGTTGCAATCGGCACTGCCGCAATATCAATCACAACAACGTGTGGCTTATTACAAACTGGCAGTATTAACCGGAAAAACCCCGCAGGAAATGAGTCTGAACCAGCCTCAGTGTCACGATGTTCCCAGATTAACGTCTCCGTTACCCGTAGGTGACGGTGCAGCCCTTCTGCGCCGCCGGCCAGATATCCGCCAGGCGGAACGTAATCTGGCTGCAGCCACCGCCCGCATCGGCGTCTCAATCGCGGATCTTTATCCTCACGTTTCCTTTGGTATATCCGCCGGAAGCAGCGGATTGTTAGATCACTTTGGCGCAGGCAATGCCTTTCACTGGAATCTCGGCCCACTGATCTCATGGAGCTTCCCGTCTGCAGGCGCCCGTAGTCGGGTCTCCGCAGCAGAGGCCAGCGCAGAGGGCGCACTGGCTCACTTTGATGCGGTCGTTCTGAATGCACTGAAAGAAGCGGAGAGCGCGCTGATTATCTACGCCAGAGAAAAAGATAGAAATACCGCACTACAGACCGCCCGTGACGAAAGTGTCAGGGCGGCACAGCAGATACGCCATTTGTTTGAAAGTGGCCGGACAGATTTTCTGTCTGTACTGGATGCAGATCGCGGCGCCGCCTCATCAGAAGCGGCATTAGCGGCATCCGATGCACAACTGACAAACGATCAGATCAGCTTATTCCTGGCACTTGGCGGTGGCAACGCTCAGCCAGTCATCACGCATCAGTAAATGCAATGTCGGCACAACTTTGACGACCTTACAGCAATCAGGTTTTCTTTAAATTCCACAGTAAGGACTGACGTGCATGCGCTACCCTCGGCTGCCTTAACGCTGACGGCGTCCACACCAGATAGTAATCAAGAAAGGTGGAACCGACGGGGGCCGGAATTTCCATCAGTTGACCATTATCCAGATACGGCGCGCACAAATATTCGGGCAGCGCAGTCCAACCGAAATGCCTGCATAAGAGGTTACGAAGCGATCGTAAATCCTGACCTGTCATCGCCGGATTGATCTGCCCATGATCAATTTTATTTTTTACCAGCCAACGATCTATCATCGACAGCTCAAGGTTATACGCCAGTAAAGGCTCAGCAAGCAATGCCTGCCGGAAATCCGGTGCACTGATAATCCTATCGGCAACCTGAGGCGAAGCGACCGCAAGTACCCGCTCGTTCCGGATCAACTCACAATGCAGACGCTTATCATTTGCAGGGTAAGCGGAAATCCCCAGATCACAATGTCCCTCCGTCAGCATATGAGTAATCAGGTCACTGTCTCCCGTATGCAACCGGACTTTCATACCAGCTTCAAGCAAGGGTTGCAAATGTATTGTCACCACTTCGGCCAGAAAGTCGCCGTGCCCGATAATACGCAGCGCACCGGTAAGTTCAATCGACCTGGCTCTGGCGGAGGATAAGGCCGCTTCTGCATCATCGAGTTTATTGCCCAAATCAGCAGCCAGCTCGTCCGCAGCTGCCGTCGGCACAACACCACGCACCTCCCGCTCAAACAATTTACGACCTATCGCCACTTCCAGCCCGGCGATGTGCTGAGACACCGCTGGCTGGGTCAGATTCAGACTGCGCGCCGCATTCGTGACGGAGCGCTGCCTGTACACTTCAATAAAAGTCCGGAGACGCTGTAGAGACATGAATAAGGTATAAATTAATTTATGGCACCACTAAGATAGTCTAATTAGCCAGCACTGTCACCACCCAGTAAGATGTTTCCCATGCCGACGAGGTGTGCGTAGCACGAATGACGCTCACCTTCATGAGACAAATGCAGCACCCCTGACATCATTTTTTAAAAAGAATATCTGACATCATGCTTAATCCTCAGACTCACCAAGACTTAATGACGATACTCGGCGCGATGAAAAAAGCACATCTCGCGCACGGGCATGTGAACGCAGCGACCCGCAAAAACCGTCTGCAGCGTGCCGCAAAATTAATCACTGACAATCACGAGCAGTTAGTTAAGGCCATGAGCGCCGATTTTGGTAACCGCAGCCATTATCAGTCTTTAGCCGCTGACATACTGACGACAACAAATATGCTGCGCCACTCCGCGGAACAACTGGAAGGCTGGATGCAAGCAGAACCGGTCGCGTCCCCTTATCCTGGAATGCAAAGCTGGATTCAATATCAGGCCCTGGGTGTGGTTGGCATCATCAGTCCATGGAACTTTCCGGTAAATCTGGCGTTTGGCCCACTTGCTGGCGTATTCGCCGCAGGCAACAGCGCACTGATTAAGCCTTCTGAACTGACACCGAGAACATCCGAAGTCCTGGCGGAACTCATTGCCCGATATTTCGACCCGATGGAGCTTGGCGTTGTATTAGGAGATGCCTCGGTCGGCGCTGCATTCAGTGCACTGCCATTTGATCATCTGGTCTTCACCGGCAGCACCACCGTCGGGCGTCATGTGATGAAAGCTGCCGCAGAAAATCTGGTGCCTGTCACGCTGGAGTTAGGTGGTAAATCCCCCGTGGTTATCGAGGAAAATGCCGATATCGGCTTAGCTGCCGAACGGGTGATGACAGTGAAAACCTTCAATGCCGGTCAGATTTGCCTTGCACCTGACTATGTCCTGATCAGAGACGATAAAGCCGATGCATTTGTTGCTGCGGCCAAGTCCCTGATTGCAAACAGTTACCCGGAGATACAGACGAATAAAGACTATACATCCATCGTTAACGAGCGACATTTTCAGCGGCTCATCGGTCTGATACAGGACGCCAAAAATAAAGGCGCCCGCATTGTGAGTCTGGCGCCAGAAGGCGAACCAGATTACGACATTATCACTGGGAAAATTGCGCCTCATCTGATTCTGAACGCGAATGACAGCATGGCGGTCATGCAAGAAGAAATTTTCGGACCACTCCTGCCCCTGGTTGCGGCTGACTCAGTCACTGAGGCCATCCGCTTTATCAATGCGCGTCCGCGTCCGCTGGCCGCTTATTACTTCGGCAACGATACGGAAAAACAAAACCACTTCGCAGAGAAAACGACATCCGGCGCATTGGTAATCAATGATGTGATGTCTCACGCCTCGGTAGAGACATTACCGTTCGGCGGTGTCGGTGCATCGGGTATCGGCGCATATCATGGCATACACGGTTTCCGGCAATTCACACACGCCAAAGCTGTGGTACGGCAGAGCGAAGATGGCGCATCCAACCTGCGTTTAAGAGCCCCCTATGAAGAAAAACTCGGCGCTGCAACAGCGCTACTGAATGGCAATAAATAACACCTCTCTTTTTACAGAACTGGAAAATAAAATGAAAATCTTAATGGTACTGACATCCCACGATCAACTCGGTGACACCGGCAAAAAAACTGGTTTCTGGCTGGAAGAATTTGCAGCACCTTACTATACGTTTGCCGATGCGGGCGCAGACATCGTTCTAGCATCACCTGCCGGCGGACAACCGCCATTAGATCCAAAAAGCGATCTGCCGGAATTTCAGACCGACTTAACCCACCGTTTCAAAAGCGATGCAAAGGCGCAGCTCGCTTTGGCAAATACAGTCGTGCTCTCGTCCATCAATGAAAAAGACTTTGATGCCGTATTCTATCCGGGTGGACATGGTCCATTATGGGATCTGGCCGAATCACAAACATCTATTGCATTGATCGAAGCATTTGACCGTGCAGGAAAACCGATCAGCTTTGTCTGCCACGCACCCGGCGCATTGCGTCACGTAAAAGGCGCTGATGGACAAGCATTGATTCGTGGTCGCAGAGTCAATGGTTTTACCAACGGTGAAGAAGATGCCGTTCAACTGACAGATGTCGTTCCCTTTTTAATCGAAGACGAATTTAAAGCGCTTGGTGCCCGCTATGAAAAAGGACCCGACTGGCAAGTATTTGTGATTGCCGACGGTAATCTGATCACCGGTCAGAATCCAGCAAGCTCTGAAGAAGTGGCAAAAACGGTGCTGGCTCAGTTGCGTTAATATCTGGGCAAAATAAACGGCCCCTTATAAGTCCGTATTTATCCTGGTTCAGATAAATATAAGCGTACCCACTCTTGCCCAGTTAAAAGGGGGAAAGTGGGTACGCTTCAGCTACTGAAGGACTACCGTTAGAGAATCACTCTGGATCACACCAAATCAAAGCGATCTGCATTCATTACCTTATTCCAGGCAGTAATGAAATCATGCACAAATTTTTGCTGCGCATCGCTGCTGGCATACACTTCCGCCAAGGCACGTAACTGTGAATTTGAACCAAACACCAGATCGACCGTAGTACCTGTCCACTTCACTTCGCCGGTTTGACGATCACGGCCTTCGAGTACACCCGCTGTACTGGATGGCTGCCACTTGGTGCGCATATCGAGCAAATTAACGAAGAAGTCGTTGCTCAAGGTTTCAGGGCGTTTGGTGAAAACACCGTGCTGCGTTTTTCCGGTATTCGCATTCAAAGCACGTAAGCCGCCGACCAAGACCGTCATTTCTGGTGCGCTTAAATTCAGCAACTGCGCCTTATCGAGCAAGAGCTCGGCCGCGTGTTTTTCTAAACCCGCACGCACATAGTTACGGAAACCATCGGCTGCTGGTTCTAAGACCGCGAATGACTCGATATCAGTTTGCTCTTGCGCTGCATCCATACGACCTGGTGCGAAAGGCACTTGCACCTCTTGCCCTGCTTTTTTTGCCGCTGCTTCTATCGCTGCTGCGCCAGCTAACACGATCAAATCAGCCAAAGAAATTTTCTTGCCGCCAGTTTGCGCCGCATTGAATTCTTGTTGGATAGTCTCTAAAGTCGTCAGCACTTTATTTAATTCCAATGGCTGATTCGCTTCCCAATCGCGCTGTGGAGATAAACGAATCCGCGCACCATTCGCACCACCACGCTTATCACTGCCCCGGAAAGTCGATGCGGATGACCATGCAGTATTAACCAATTGCGCAATACTCAATCCAGATGCAAGCACTTTTGCTTTCAATGTAGCGATATCTTGCGCATCCACCAATGCGTGATTCACAGCAGGAATAGGGTCTTGCCAGATCAGTGTTTCGCTCGGTACCAATGCGCCTAAATAACGTGCCACGGGGCCCATGTCACGGTGCGTCAATTTGAACCAGGCACGTGCAAATGCGTCGGCAAATTCTGCCGGATTTTGGTGGAAGCGACGCGCGATTTTTTCGTAAGCAGGATCAAAACGCAGTGACAAATCGGCAGTCGTCATCATCGGCGGATGCTTCTTCGATGGATCATGCGCATCTGGAATCAGGTGCTCAGGTTTGCAATCTTTCGCCACCCATTGTTTCGCGCCTGCCGGGCTCTTCGTCAATTCCCATTCGTAACCGAACAGCATGTCAAAGTAGCCGTTGTCCCAAGTTGTAGGATTCGGCTTCCAAGCACCTTCGATGCCGCTCGTGGTCGTATGTACACCTTTGCCTGAGCCGAACTTGTTGATCCAGCCTAAGCCCTGCTCTTCTATGCCTGCCGCTTCTGGTTCTGGTCCTACTAAAGCAGGATCACCAGCGCCATGCGCTTTACCGAATGTATGACCGCCAGCGACCAAGGCCACCGTTTCTTCATCATTCATCGCCATCCGTGCGAAGGTTTCGCGCACATCACGACCAGATGCGACTGGATCAGGATTGCCATCAGGACCTTCTGGGTTCACATAAATCAAACCCATTTGCACGGCCGCTAAGGGATTTTCTAAGTCACGTGAGCCTGCGACTGAGCCAGCATAACGACTATTTTCTTTATCACTGGTTGCGAGCCATTCGGTTTCTGAACCCCAGTAGATATCTTCTTCTGGTTGATAAATATCTTCACGTCCACCAGCGAAACCAAAGGTCTTAAAGCCCATTGATTCCAAGGCGACATTGCCCGCTAAGATGAACAAATCTGCCCAGGAAATTTTGCGACCGTATTTTTGTTTGATCGGCCACAGCAAACGACGTGCTTTGTCGAGATTGCCGTTGTCTGGCCAGCTATTTAAAGGCGCAAAGCGTTGATTGCCAGTGCCTGCCCCGCCACGCCCATCCGATACGCGATAAGTGCCCGCCGCATGCCAGGCCATGCGTATCATCAAACCGCCGTAATGTCCCCAATCTGCTGGCCACCAATCTTGTGAATCGGTCATTAAGGCTTTTAAGTCAGCAACAACGGCATGCAGATCGAGCGACTTGAATTCTTTTGTGTAATCAAAGTCTTCCCCCATAGGATTCGATTTAGGGGAATGCTGGTGCAAAATATTCAACTTGAGCTGATTCGGCCACCAAGTGGCATTATTCGGTGCGCCTGCGGCAACAGTGTGTTTGGCAGTGCCATGGTTGAAAGGGCATTTTGCTTCGTTTGACATAGATTTCTCCTCGGAATTCAGACTCGGATAAGGCAGGATTAGGTAAAAACTCAGCACGAGTCAACTGTAAGTGCATCAATACTGCGATCAGTTATTCAATCACCGCATCATTTGTTTAACATCTGCTACGGAATTCATTCTAGAGAGCACAAATCGATTAATCAACTTAATTAAATTTATGGATTCGATTTAATTTAACTAATGAAATTGAAAGCCACATAGCGTTCGTTGTATGTCAACCTTTAAATCATTTCTCAGAAACAACGTCAGATATCAGTATTTCTGCGGACAGTGCATCACTCCGTTTTAATCCAACCACAAAATCTTTTACAGCTTTCAACTTTAATTTATTACCCTGAACCGTCAAGCTATCCCAAGTCCTGAATGGGCACATCCTTAGTACGCGATGTTTACGACCAAATGCGAAGTCTCTATTTCCACGCTACTATTTAGCCCCGTTACAAACACACATCAATTGCCACGCAAACAAATCGATGAATTACACATACAGGCTGATCTCAAGGTAAATATATAGACACCGACATAAGTGACTCGTTTTACTTAGCAAGACCAAACGAATTTTTTAATGCAGTTTATTAGGACGACTGACATGCGTATGCGAAAAAAGTCGGAGTTGCCGACCAAGCTCTGTCTTCAATGCGACAGACCATTTGCATGGCGCAAGAAATGGGAAAAAGTGTGGAACGATGTGAAATACTGTTCCGACCGATGCCGCCAGGATAGCAAGCGAAAGACTTGACGAGACCAATAATTGATGATGTCTATAGCGCTCAGGGCAATTGGTTATTCATATCCAGGCGGGTATCGATCCTCGCAACGGCAGAAGGTTCAACATACAAAACAAGTCCATGATTACGATCGCGATGGCACATATCAGCGACTCTGGAACGCTAAATAGAAATAGATGGTAAGCACACAAACCATATGAAACACACTATCGCCAGCACAACCCTGCCTCACCGGACAATCAGACTGATTCTGGGTGACCAGCTCAATCCACAACATCGCTGGTTCAGCGAAGTCGATGATGCGACAACCTATGTCTTCATGGAAGTGCGGCAAGAAACAGATTATGTTTTGCACCACGCACAAAAAATTCTGGCGATTTTTGCGGCGATGCGCGATCTGGCCCAGCAGTTGCGCGACGCGGGACATCAAGTGCATTACATCGCGATTGACGATACGGATAATCTGCAATCCCTACCAGCCAATATTGACGCACTGATCAGTCAATATCAGGCGACGGTATTTGAGTATCAGGCGCCGGATGAGTGGCGTTTGGATCAGCAGCTATATCAACATGGTCGCCGCGCAAATATTCCGTGGGTCATGGTTGATAGCGAACATTTCTATACAAGTCGTAACGAAGTGTCCGACATCTTTACCGGACGCAAACAATGGTTAATGGAATTTTTTTATCGCCAGATGCGCGTGACTCATCACGTATTAATGGAAGACACGAAAAAGCCTCTTGGCGGTCAATGGAACTATGATCACGACAATCGCAAGCCGTGGCGCGGCAATCCGCCTGAGCCTCAAGATACGCGGACTTTGCATGATCACTCTGATTTGTGGCAGACCATTGTCGATGCGGGAGTAAAAAGTTTCGGCAATCCTCAGACCAGGCAATTGGCATGGCCACTTAACCGTCAGGAAGCGCTACAACAATTGGATGCTTTCATCGATAATGCGCTGCCGCAGTTTGGCGATTTTCAAGACGCGATGAGTGTTAAATCATGGCGCTTATTTCATTCGCTCCTGTCGTTCGCCTTAAATGTAAAAATGCTGAATCCTCGTGAAGTGGTTGCAAAAGCAGAGGCAGCGTATCACTCCGGGCGTGCATCGCTGGCTGCAGCAGAGGGCTTCATCCGACAAATATTAGGCTGGCGCGAATACGTACGCGGCGTGTATTGGGCAAACATGCCTGAGTACGGAGAGAAAAATTTCTTCGGACACAGCCGTCAGTTACCGAGCTGGTTCTGGAATGGCAAAACTCGGATGAATTGTCTGTCCCATGCCATCACACAATCGCTGGATCACGCACACGCACACCATATTCAGCGCCTGATGGTAATCGGAAATTTTGCGCTGCTCGCGGGTCTGGATCCAGCGGAAGTGCATCGCTGGTATTTGGGTATCTACATCGATGCATTTGAGTGGGTGGAACTGCCAAACACCATAGGCATGAGTCAATTCGCAGATGGCGGATTATTAGCGACCAAACCCTATGTCTCGAGCGCTGCCTACATCGATCGCATGAGTGATTATTGCAAAGGCTGCCGCTACGATAAAAAATTGCGCGTTGGCGAGAGCGCATGCCCGTTCAATGCTCTGTATTGGAATTTTTTTCAGCGTAACGCCAATTCTCTTGCGAAGAATCCACGTATCGGCATGGCCTACCGTCAATTGGAAAAAATGGATACTGCAACGGTTGCAGAATTCCAGAAACAGGCAAAAATTATCTTAGAGAATATCGATACTCTGTGACGAGCCGCGTTGCACCGAGTACAGTAACGTCACCACATTTGTCTAAAACGGGGGCGCTTTTAAACCGACACGGAAAAGCAGCTCAACCGGTGAAAATTGACGTGGACATTTTTGTCCTGCATTAAGACAGGCATATATCAATCCTGTTACACAACATCTCCGTCTGCCGATTAAGCATGCAACAAGGCTCAAACGTCGGTCATCCCCCCAGATCTATTCTTGCCGCCAGCGGCACATTCGCCAGTGCCTGATAGTCCCCCACTACCAATGCGCGCTGCCCATCCTGCGCCAAGGCGGCCATCTGTGATAATACGAACAGCGCAGAACTTTTATCGAGTGCTGCCAGCGGATCATCCAGCAAAGTCAGCGCGGCGCCGCTCGCGAACGCTGCGGAAATCCACACCTTGCGCCGGGTGCCAGACGATAACATCTGTATCTGCTTAAACAAATGCGGCCCCAGCGCCAGCCCCTCTATCAACTGCAATAACACAGTCTGATCAAAGCCGGCATAGCGACTTGCCTGCCAAGAAAAAAATCCTTCCACGGTGAATTCATCATACTCTGTAGCGGATGGCTCGATCCAGAAAACCTGTTGCCTGTAAGCCGAGACGTCCACATGCTGCGCCACACCCAGCAGAGTAAGGTCGCCCGCAGCGTACGGCAGCTCAGCCGCCAGCAAACGCAGAAAATCCGTCTTACACTCCACCTCCTCATCACACACCAGCGTTACACCAGAATAAATCTCAGTCGACCAGTCGCGCAAGACAAGGCGCAGATGCGCGATATGCAATCCGTCAATCTGTAAAACTACCGTGCTTTCTGGAGATATAGCAGACATCAATGATCCTTGTGATTAGAGAAAAGCAAGCCCAGTGGCCGGTTCAGTCAGGCAAACATTATGTCTGCAAACTATGCACGCGACAATCGGGCAACAATGGTATCGGACATTTGAAACAGACAACAAAAAACCCGCAAACTCCAAAGAATTTGCGGGTTTTTACACTTACTAAGATGTCGATATGGTGCCGAGGCCGGAATCTAAATTTATTTAAATTTACTTTTAAATCAAATACTTATGTTTTTCAATTTAAAACAATACCGTCAAATATACCGTCAAAAAATTTTGCGCCTCTGTTTTTATAACTTAATGACAATTAAATCTAAACCCCTAGGGGGTAGTTTTCGCTCTCCATAAATTCACAGTTAAGCTAACGGTTTCCGCCTGTGCTTTTTTAGACTCTTGACCCGCCCCCACCACAAAATTAAGAAATGCACCGTCTATTTCAAGCGATACGCCGCCAAACAAACAATCTGGACTAAACCAATCCCCAGCAGGTCAATGCCTCTATTTTTGACTCCCCCCCCTATTGAAAAATACTACCCACGGAAAGATTGAGGAAACGGACGGTCTAGGCTCATAGTCTTACAGACATTTGATCCCCCCCTGTATCACACGGCACAACCCCCTTAGCGTAAGTCATTGACTAGAGTCTGGTCGGGGTTTGAATTACCCTTGGTCTATTAAAGTGTGGAAGTACCTTGATAGGGGGTGTGAGAACTAAGGCGGGTGCAGCCTGCAAGCCATTATTGCCTTGAAACCGATATCTGGTGCAGCCTTGTAATATTCCAGAAAACAGGGGGCGTTCCTAATGTGCGCTGAAATGCCCCTGACTATCGGTGTACAGGGACATCAAACAAACTATCAGGCCTTACACCGCCTCGCTCTCTTATGTCACATGCAGCACTGGTGCAGCCTCACAAAGCATTCTCTCTGATAACCCTCATGGATAGTAGTTATACGTCAAACGTAGCACTGGCGCAGCCTGCAAGCCGTTTTTGCCTTAAAACCTATATCTGGTGCAGCCTAATTAAAATTCCAGAAAACAGGGGTGTTATCGAAATGAAGTAGGAATGTACCTTTAAACCGGTGTACCGGTGTACCACGGTATACAAACAGGCCGCAAACCCGCATGGGCATTGGGTTTTCGTGGTACACATCTGAGGTGTACCAAGTCACTTGTAAGGTGTACCGGTGTACCAGAATCATTGCTTTTCAGCATGAATCTGTGCATTTAAGGCAATGCGGGGTTTCAGTGCCGTTTGATTGGACTGTTCTGGAATAGAAATGCAAAACAGCAGCGTTTTTGCAGCGCGAAGGGGATTCTCACCCCACCACCACAGGCCGCGCCGCCGGTGCGCTACGCTGGTCAGGCAATCAATGAATAGAGTTTATCGCTCGGTATTTTGTAGTATCTGGCTTTGGTTCCGGCGAATCGTTCAAGGATGCTGCTCTTACCTTCCTTGTCTTTTTCAAAGACCCCCATTTCTGTCATCTTGGCTGCTACCAGTCTGGCATCAAAACCTTTACAGACTTCCTCTTTAAACACTTTGGGCAACATGAAGTATTCAATGCTTGCGCCTTCGGCTTCTTCTGGATGCACCTTGTCGCCGTATTCCTTGTGCCAGTCTGTATTATTCCTAATAGGGTTTCCTGCCTTGCTGACCATGCGTTTAAAGCCAGCCTGATTAATGGTTTTAGGTGCGTGGTCATCCATCGCTCTGTGCGCCCATGCAAAGCGGGAATCGCCATTGACCTGAATGAAGTCAGGCAGCAGCGCCAGCATACGATCATGCTCAATATCCCCCGCTGTGCCGCGACTCGATAGCCAGTCATTAAAGCAGGTCGTGGCCGCTTCGGTGGCTTCACCATCTGCCCATCCTGTCACACCTGCTGCGGTCGCTAATTCACCGCCAGCCGCCACCAACGAAAAGAACTCAGACACGCGCTTTACTTGGCCGTGCGCATTGGTCGGACAAAGCTTGCCAGCCGTGCTGCCTATCGCTTGCCGCAACATCTCTGGCAAAAGCCCCACATTGCCCACCAGCCATTCAATGAACGATAAACCCGCAGTGCCGTGATATTGCTGCGACATGCTGACCAAGTGACGGGATAGTGCAGCGCCATCAGTAAAGCTGTGTACGGTATCAAACACGCCTAAGCCTTTGCCAGCATCGGCATGAATGTGTGCCATGCGCACATCTTGGCCGCCTTTGGTCGCTTTGCCTGCTTCGGCCATTTTGGTCTCTAAAGACAACTCCCCATCACTGATGAAGATCAGCCGCCATGTGGCGATCTTCTTTGCTGTCGCGTTCTGTGTGGCGCGGCCTTTGCCCTTTTCATTACTGAGCATATAGGCGATATTACCCACCATCTTAGGGTCAGCCTGCCCGAGTTCATCCAATACCAGTAAGGCATCAGAATGCTTTTGCGCGGTCGCTTCTAACGAATTGTCGGTCACGTGCCAGCTTTGTGCATAATCAACACCACCAAAGACTGACGCTGCCACTTTCATTGCGGTACTTTTGCCGGTGGAACTACTACCCATCAGATGCAAGCCAAAGCTCTGCACTTTTGCATGATGCAGCAGCACAGAAGCAAAACTCGCCGATACAAAAAACAATAGCCGCGAATTACCCCGACAATAGGCAGACACATGGGCTTGCCACTCAGCCAGCGTTCCCTTTTGTTTAAATTGCGACGTGGTACTGCCATTCGCCTGAAACAGCACTGTTTCTACCCCTTGCCCTATGCTGCGATCTGGCAGCACATACACATCATCATGCCAGCCTGTGCGCTCAACACACCGCACACGGTCAGGCACGTCCGCTGTTTGTATGTAGGTCGTCAGCAGGTTTTTCACCTTCATGCCAGGTTCGATCATCAAGCCCAGCGAAAGTAAATCAGCACGATATTGATTACCATCGCCAGACAACATGCGGGACGACATCGGCCAGCGTTTGATATTGTCGTCAGGGTCGTTTAATTCCAAGAGATAACCCCATTCACTGCTGGCCGCGTCTCGCGTTCTGGCGATCACATGCAAGGGTGAACAGATTTTAAGAGCGGGTAAGGCTTCGCCTTCATGGAAGGCATGATAAAACACGCCCTCATCACTGGCAGTAAAAAACGGCTTGCTTGTTTGACCAGCGCCAGCAGGTTTGCTGCCTCGATTTTGGCGCGGGGCATTGGCTGGCTTTTGAGGCGTTTTTTGTACGCTGCCCTTATCAGCCTTTACCGCGTCAACGTCATGTGCCTGTGCCGCGATCTGGCTCACTTCCTGCCCGCTTATTGACATTGCATTGACTGCCGCTGCACTGGCTGGCGCTGTTCCGTTCATTGCGGCCTCGATCTGGCTTTTAACTTCGGCCAGCCCACGCGCCACCGCAAGATCATTAAAATCATTACCGCCTGCCGGTAAATTCAGCGGCTTGCACCACAGGCCGCCAATCGCGGCGGCGGCTTCTTTGGCAGCGATCACACCGGTATTTTTGCCGGTGTTCTGTTCTGTCTCGTTGTCATCATCAGCGCACAGCAACAGGCGTTTATCTGGGTGCCGCTGCTGCATCAGGGCGGCGATATGCTTCAGATTGCTGGCGCTGAAGGCAATCGCCACAGGGTAGCCGGTCGCTTCATATAAGGCCGCGCCGGTAGCGTATCCCTCTGCAATCAGCAGCCAGACAGCAGAGCCAGCATCAGCATCAACACCGCCGATTAAATGAAAGCCTCCCGATACTTTGCCACCGGTGTAAAAACGTTTATCGCCATTGGCAAACACCCGCTGAATATTGCAAAGCTGGCCGCTGGTATCTATGACAGGAATCAGCAACGTATCGCCTTTGCTATGACGGGCAAAACGCACACCATGCCCTGCAATGCCTTTTCTTTGCAGATAGTCTGAATGGCCTTGTTCGCTGGCGCTGCCCCACTGTTTTTGCGCCATACTGGCAGCGGCTGCCTGCTTGCGTTCTGTCTCTGCCTGTTCTGCTGCTAACTTGGCGGCTCTTTCCTGCGCCATGCTGGCCGCCTGTTCCGCGCTGACCGGCGCTGCCGGTGCATGGTCTTTGATATGAAAGCCGCGTTGTTTTGCCTCATACAACACCGTGCCGATACCGATCTTGCCGCCCGCTTTAAAACTGCGCCAGCTTGTTTTTACAGCCGCCGCATCATAGTTGCTGCCGCTCTGACTCCAAGAATCAAACAGGTCAAAACCGGCTTCATCAAATTCATGTTTAATCCCCATGCCGATCTTTAACCATAACTGCCGGTCATCGGACGGAATAAAGCTCAGGGCGGCTTGTATGGCCTCTGGTGTAGGCCGTTCAATAGGTTTTCTGGTCATTGCCATTCCTTATCCTTTGCCACTTTGTTTTCATCAACAGACGGGAACACACATTGAGGTGCAAAATGTACAGTCGTATGCACACCCAGCGCATTGATGAATCAATGCGACTCTTTAATTGTTTCGGGGTCATGTCTGCCTCTTAGTGCATCGCGGCAGCGTGGCGCTGGCGTGGTGGAGGCGGTCGCATCAGGCGTAATTCCTGCTGAATGCGGCCAAGATAACCGGCACAAAAAGCGTCACGGCTGGCCTGTTCATGTTGCTGCCAGACCGTTTCTGCTGATACCAGCAAAGCACAGGCTTGCCTTACCATTTGCAAATAGTGATGCAGACAGGCTGGCAAATGAGCGTGAAGGCTGATTGCATCGTCTTCGCAGAAAAACGCCTGTGCAGCCCGAACACCGCAATCAACTGCTTGCTGATAACGGGCATCTACTGGCAAAGTCATTACCGGCAAACCAGCACCAGCAGGGGCTGGCAACGTAGCATACTGAAAAGATGAGTCAGACATGCTGGCCTCCTCTGATGGCGTGAAAGACGACCTCTAATATCCGATTATTGGTATGCTGAATTTCTTTTACCTTCCTGTCAGCGTATCCGGCAAAACAGCAAATTGCATTCACTGCCGCCGCGCCCTCTCTATCTAAGCTGTCCATTCCAATCGCGTCTATCTTGTCGAGTATTGACTCCACAAACACCACCAGATCAAATAAGGTGCACTCAATCTCGAACCCTAAAGATTGAGTTTTTTTAACGACATCAATAGAAACGAATGCCGGTTTTTCTGCTATCGCTGATGCAGATGCTGGAAATTTTAAAGCGAATGTTTTAGCTATCCGAAGCACATGCGCTTGCGCATCACTATTCATTACGCGAAGGGCTTTTAGCAGTTCTTTTTCTGCCTCAGATAATGGGAGTAGTTCTTCTTTGCGGCTTTGTTTGGATGTGCGTGGTGCAGTCATGGCAGACTCCTTTGTGTAGTGGTTACACTGCGCCCCGCTGTCAAACGGGGTGGGCAGCAAATGACGGGGTTGACAGACCGGACACAAAAGAAACCGGCAGGCCGAAGCCTCCCCGCCACTGCCGCCCGTAAAGAGGATGCAATGACATACGCACGTAAAAAAGCCGCATTGCGCGGCCTGTGCGCTTTTGTGTAATTCGAGCTGTCAAACTCGTTCCCTTTTTTCTCAGGGACAGGCAAAGAATAAGCCCTGTCTATGCGAATTGCAAGCACCCGTGCGTAAGCAAAGTAGGTTTTCATCATGGCTAATCCCAATGCTCAGGCAGTTTGAAGCCCCCGATCACGGCAAACGGTGACGGGTTAGACTCGTCGAAACAAATTGCCAGGTACACTTGATTTGGCAACTTGTAATCCCCGCCACACAGACATATCAACAATGACCGGCCAAAGTAACGAAAACTGACCTTATCTTGCTGGCGCTGTATTTCATCCAAAGTCAAGCCACGCAGATGCTTTTTACAGGCTTCAAATAATTCCAGCATGAGCGGATAAGCATCAGGTGTAAGCTGCAATTCGGGATAAGCCTTTTTGTTGATCTTGTAGCGGTCATATTCCGCCATAAAATTGCGACGCTGCTTATCCTCTGCATTGATCTTTGCGGCGATTTTGTCAGGGGCTGTTATCGCAATGACCTTGTTCATGTTTTCATTGATGGCGCTCATTTCCCAGACTCCTGCGCCAGCTTTTGAATGTACTGATCTATATCTGATTCCAGCCAAGCGACAGCACGCGAACCCAGCCGAACTGGTGCAGGGAATGTACCGGCTTTAATGCGGCGATACGTCTCAGATTTACTGAATGGAACGCGCCCTAAGACGCTGGGGAGTCGCAATAATCTTGCGGGGGATGATGTTTGCATATTCGTCCTTTCTGGTTTCATGAGTCCCGTTAGGAATTAGCGGGAACCCGATCACTTCAGGACGAAGTTTATTTTTACGGTGTCTATTTGTACCTACTGTTTGATATCAAAAACTGGGGTATCAAACAGTAGGTCACTTACCTTCTTTCGCTTCGCGAACTGCTTTAGACACCTCATAATCCGTAAATTCTTCATTGATTATTTTCCCCAATGATTCAAAGAAGCGAAAAAAACGTCCGTCCTTTGAATGGGGAGGCCATTTACCAAAAATCGAATTCCAGCTTTTAGCTGATCTCTTCAAAAATCCTTCGTTAAAATACGTCGATGGTTTATTTTTCTTTGAGATAGTGATTCGTTTGGCAGCATACTGGAGTGTGCTTTCCACATCATCTAAATGCAGCCATGTTCTGGCAAACATTGAACTCACATAATCGCCATATTCATCCTTCAAACGCAACTTAAAAGCGGCATTATCTGAGCGCCTTGCCCACATAAAAGCCATTTCAGCATGTAGCAAAGGCATATCTCGTATGCCTTCTAAGTTCTTTTTGGCTTTTTTGATTAATTTCACGGCATCACGCAACCGCTCTTTTTGTTGCGCTGGCGTTAAATCTGTCTGAAAGTGTTCTTTTGTTTCATTTCGATCAAAAAGAAAACCGTCGATTTCATCTAAAAAAACTCTCTTTTGATCTTCACTTGCACCCTCAGGCCAAATAGACTCGCTGCTGCTAATTAATCCAGCAATTTGTTCCTGAGTGAGAACATCCTCAACAAAGCCACCTCGAATACTTTCAAGCCCCCAATCTGGAATAGGTTCAAGATTCATATCCTGTGCCTCAAGTCGCTTTTTAAGAACGAATCTATCATCCATGGCAATCGCAGATTTTTTTAAATCCATGTATTCACCTGTTAAGTTCTTTCTGATTTAATCCCCATAGTGATACCGGCAAGCCAGTACCGTTAATGCGTCATCATCCACCGCATAGACCAACCGGTGACGCTCATCAATACGCCTAGACCAGAAGCCGGACATATCCCCTAAAAGCGCCTCTGGCTTGCCTATGCCTGTGAACGGGTCACGGCTGGATGCTTCGATCAGGGTGTTAATACGCTTCAGGGTCTTTTTGTCTTGCCCTTGCCAGTAGAGATAATCATCCCATCCATGCGGGGTAAAGCAGATTGACCGACTCATTCCGATGTCACCAATGTGCGCTTTGCTGTCTTGCCTGCACGATATTGCTTAATAGATTCGGCCAGTCGCTGCGCATTCGCTGGCGCTGATAGCAGATACAAGGTCTCTGCCATTTGCTGATAATGATCTAGCGACATAACAACTGCATCGCCACCATCGCGCCTGTTAATCACAGTGATGTCAGCATCGTCAATGACGTTATCAATGACGGATTTCAAGGAATTACGGGCTTCTGAATAGCTGATAACGCGCATGGCGGCCTCTCTTATATGTACAAATAACTGTTCAAGTATAGCGCAAACATTTGGTTTGATTGCTCGCCGCTGGGTGGTTGCGCAAGAAAATTCCCCTTGCGCGGCATACCAGAAGGTGCAGGCTGGTTTCAAAACAAGACCATTTCAATCAAAACCCATAGCCGGTGCAGCCTTTCACCGCTTTTGCCTTGCAAACACGCATGAAATGGAAGGCCGTTTTTATCTGGTACACATTTGGTACACCTTTGGTACACCTATTTATATATATTGTGTTCCATGGAAAGCTAAGGCTGGCGCTGGTTTCCGCTGTTTGGTACACCGGTACACCTGTTTTTGCTGAGATAAGGCTTCTATTTTTTGTGGCATTTATGGTGGGCGTAAAAAAAGCCGCACAAGGCGGCTATATTTCATGCGGGTTTGCAAGGCAAAAATGCTGGTAAGCTGCGCCAGCAATCAGGCTCACTGTTTATCAGGCCGTGCGTAGAGGGATAATCGTTGCACCTCGCTTTAACTGGTCAACGTAATCCGCCCATGCCTGCATCATTTTGCGCCGGTCTTCTATGTATTTGGCTTTCTGGTACACGCCTTTTACACCTTGCACCACGTGCGACAATTGCCGGTCTATGGTGTTTTCATCCCATCCCATTTCGGCCAGCATCGTCGCGGCGGTATGCCTGAAGCCGTGCGGGTGAATGATGTCGCTGGAATAACCCAGCGCCTTGAGGGCTTGGTTAATCGTGCCTTCTGACAATGGCCGCTGGCCTGATCTGACGCCGAACACATATTCCCCCATACCGGTAAGCGGCTGCAATGCGCGTAACTGTGTCAGGACTTGCTCAGATAATGGAACTATGTGGTCTATCTTCGTTTTAGGACTGAAGTAACGCCACTCTTTCGCCTCTAAGTCGATATCCTGCCACCGCGCCGCCCTGAATTCGCCAGGTCGCACAAACACCAAAGGCAGCAGGCGCAGTGCTGCTACCGTAACCGGTGCGCCGCCGTAGCCTTCAACGTCGCGCATAAGCTGGCCTAACAATTTTGGGTCAGTGATATGTGAAAAATTTTTCTGTACGTGCGCCTCTAACGCACCGCGCAAGTCAGCAGCAATGTCACGCTCTGCCCTGCCGGTGGCAATGGCAAAGCGCCATAACTGCCCCATTTGCTCGCGCACACGGTTTGCAGTTTCCGTAATGGTTTTGCCCTGATTGTTTTTTCTGACAGCAATACGGCGTAAGCATTCCAGCAAAACAGGTGCCTTGATCTCAGCCATGGGCAACTTGCCGAGATACGGTATTAGGTCGTTTTTCAAATAAGCGGTAGTCCGTGAACGGTGACTCTCTGACAGCGGCTTAATTTTTGCCTCAAACCACTCCCATGCTACCGCCTCAAAAGAATCAATCACCGGCAAGCCCTCTGCATCGCGTTTAGCCGCCTCCTTTTGCTGGCTGGCTTGCGCCCGCTCTGATCTGCGCAGGTCGCTGGGGTCAATGCCAGAAGCAATTTGCTCTTTTGCTTCGGCACGCTT
Source organism: Undibacterium sp. FT79W (assembly GCF_014284215.1). Classification (NCBI taxonomy): domain Bacteria; kingdom Pseudomonadati; phylum Pseudomonadota; class Betaproteobacteria; order Burkholderiales; family Oxalobacteraceae; genus Undibacterium; species Undibacterium sp. FT79W. The sequence goes on from NZ_JACOGB010000002.1 coordinate 351,436, forward strand.
TGCCCGCGCCGCCGCCAGCGAGACATCAGGATATTTGCCGAAAGACAACGTAAGGCGTTTTTCATTAAATCGATAATCCATGCGCCACAGTTTTGAGCCATCCTTACCCACCATCAGATAGAGGCCGCCTCCGTCCGTCAATTTATAGGGCGCATCTTTGGCCGCCGCACTCTTTGCCTTGATATCTGTAAGCGGGATAATTTTCTTAGGCATGTCAGGTTTCCCTATAAGGCGATACCGCATACCATCAAGAAGTGCCGTTTTGACGGTATTCAGTTTTTGGCGGTATCTGAGTTTCGCTGAATACCGTCATATATACCGCCAAAAATCTGGGCTGTCAAAGAACTTCATGGAACGTCAGGGAACAAAAAACCCGCGTTCTCTCTATGAAGAAGGCGGGTTATTGTATTTCTTGGAACTGCTTGAAACGTAGTTTTGGTGCCCGAGGCCGGAATCGAACCGGCACGCCCGCTATTAACGAAGCGGCGGATTTTAAGTCCGATGTGTCTACCTATTTCACCACTCGGGCCCATCACTACAACATGCAGCCGAAGCTGCTTGCTCTGAAAAAAAAGCGCTTAACAGCGCTTTCTTAAAACTGGAGGCGGGGGTCGGGATCGAACCGGCGTCTACGGCTTTGCAGGCCGCTGCATAACCACTTTGCTACCCCGCCAAGGGTGCTGTTTCAATCATAAAAGCTGAAACGCGGCAAAACAACTTTAAGAAAAAAGGGAAGCTTTGCTTCCCTTCAGAATCTGGAGCGGGAAAAGAGTCTCGAACTCTCGACCTCAACCTTGGCAAGGTTGCGCTCTACCAACTGAGCTATTCCCGCATTTGCACTACAAATACATCAGGCACTGATAAAAACTGGAGCGGGAAAAGAGTCTCGAACTCTCGACCTCAACCTTGGCAAGGTTGCGCTCTACCAACTGAGCTATTCCCGCATTTTTACTACTATTTTTTTCGCTGAAAAAACTTGGAGCGGGAAAAGAGTCTCGAACTCTCGACCTCAACCTTGGCAAGGTTGCGCTCTACCAACTGAGCTATTCCCGCATCAACGAAAGACCAGAATTATATAGTATCCATGAATTCTGTCAAGCGAGCTAACTGAGTTTTTCAGTTGACTCTTTAATCAGAGGCCATGCTTTTCGCAAATAATAAAACATAGACCATACCGTCAATACTGCGGCAATAAGCAACAACCAGGATCCGGTCAAACCGCTGTCAATATAATTAAATAAAACAAAATTCGGGCTCAGAAGTAGTGGTATCGCCATCATTTGTGCCGCCGTTTTAATTTTACCAATCGAACTGACGGCAACCGACTTTGAAGCACCGATCAGCGCCATCCATTCACGCAAGGCCGAGATAGTAATTTCACGACCAATAATAACGAATGCAACAACGGCGTTAACACGGTCAAACTCAACGAGCACAAGCAAAGCACCGGCGACCATTAACTTGTCAGCGACCGGGTCAAGGAAGGCGCCGAACGAAGATGTCTGATTCCAGCGGCGCGCGAGAAAACCATCAAACCAATCTGTCACAGCTGCGATTATAAAGACAAGGCTGGATGCAACCCCTTTTTCAAAAGGACTCAACCATGTATCAGGCAAATAAAATACGCCGACCACCAACGGAATCAGAGCGACACGTAACCAGGTCAACAAAATAGGAAAATTAAATGGCATAAGTTTTTATTCAGATTATTTCCGGTAATTATATTGGGCTAACGCAATCGCTTGTAAATTTCTTCTGCCAACTGCCGGGATATACCTTCAACGCTCGCCAGCTCTTCAACGCTGGCATCACTGACTCCCTTCAAGCCACCAAAGCGCACCAATAGTTTTTGTCTGCGCTTTGGCCCCACTCCCTCAATCTCTTCTAATTGCGATGCCTGTCTGGATTTATCGCGCTTTGCCCGCATACCCGTAATAGCAAAGCGATGCGCCTCATCACGAATCTGCGCAATCAACATCAAAGCGGCGGACTCTTTTCCCAATTCTTTTGGTTCACGTCCATCAACAAAAACCAAAGTTTCGAGACCAACCTTACGCCCCTCGCCTTTGGCAACACCCACGATCCTGCTGGTATCCAAGCCAAGTTCGACAAACACCTGGCGCGCCATCTCCACCTGCCCCTTGCCACCGTCAATCAAAACAACATCCGGCAAAGTCCGCACGCTGTCATCCTGATCACAGACAATTTTTTCATAACGACGGAACAATACCTGCCGCATTGCCGCGTAATCATCGCCGGCCGTAATGTCTTTGATGTTGTAGCGCCTGTATTCTCCACTTTGCATTGCATGATGATGGAATACCACGCATGAAGCCTGAGTCGCTTCCCCCTGCGTATGGCTGATGTCAAAACACTCGATTCGCAACTGCTCAGGATTGTCAGTATCCAAATCAAGAACCGCCGCCAGCGCCAGCGTCCGTGCTTGCTGCGAGCCTTGCTCAGACAGTAGTCTGGTCAAGGCCAAAGCGGCACCCTTCACCGCCATTTCAAGCCAGATACGCCGCTGTTCCTGAGGTTGAAAAGATAAATGAATTTTGTGTCCACACTGTTCGGCAAGTGCCAGCATCAGATCTGGTTCATCCAACTCGACATTCATCACAATCGTTGATGGGATGAACTGATCAACATAATGCTGCGCGAGAAAAGCGGCAACGATTTCCTGCTCAATCGAATCTTCTGCAGTCGATCTGACATCATCCACATGACTGGGGAAATACGCGCGGTCGCCAAGATGCCGTCCACCCCGCACCATCGCCAGGTTCACACAAGCTCGCCCCCCCTCGACAATCACGGCCACAATATCAACATCCGCATTGCCAGTGGTTTCCATGCTTTGCTGATGCAACACCTTAGACAAGGCTGACATTTGATTACGAACGAATGCTGCTTGCTCGAATTTCAGTTCGGAGGAAAAAGCCAGCATTTTTTTCTCCAACGTCTGCATGACTTCTAATTGCCGTCCACGTAAAAAATCGGCAGCATTTTTAACGTCCAATAGGTAATCTTCAGGCGTAATAAAGTCAACACAAGGAGCACTGCAACGCTGAATCTGATGCAATAGACAAGGCCTGGTACGATTCGCAAATACACTATCCTCGCAGCTACGCAACAAGAACACTTTCTGCAGGATTTGCATCGATTCCTTGACCGCCCAACCAGATGGAAAGGGGCCAAAATACTGGTGTTTTTTATCGATAGCGCCACGATAGTAGGTCATTCGCGGCGTCTTTTCTGAAGTAATTTTCAGGTAAGGATAAGACTTATCGTCCCGGAATAAAATATTGTAGCGAGGCCGCAAAGCTTTGATCAGGTTATTTTCCAGAATCAGGGCTTCTGCTTCACTGCGTGTCACCGTCGTTTCCAACCTGACTATTTTCGCCACCATCATAGCAATACGCGGACTCGACAGCGTCTTTTGAAAATAACTGTTGACGCGCTTCTTCAGATCACGCGCCTTACCCACATACAAAACCTGCCCCTGCTCATCAAAGTAACGATACACCCCGGGCAAATGAGGAAGCTTCGATACCGTATCTAAAACAGACTGACGAGCATCATTCGCCGGAGATTGATTTGTATCCATCAGATATCCGTACCGGATTTTTTTTCCACAATCACAAAGGCCAAAACGTGATCAGCTTCGTCGCTAAGGGAAATATGGGACGTCAGACAACGTGACGCCATCCATTCATGCAAGGTGCCAGTCAGCCTCACAACAGGCTTTCCTTCATCGTCGTTCAGCGTTTGCATGTTGTGCAAGGTCATAGGTGCTGTTATACCCGTACCAATCGCCTTTGAGAATGCCTCCTTTGCGGCAAATCTGGTCGCCAGATAGCGCGTACCACGTAGCAAATTTTGCTCTCGTCGCTGAAAAAAAATACGCAGTTCATCTTCCCCCAGAATTTTCCTGGCAAACCGCTCACCACTTCTGACCAGCGCATGTTCAATACGGGCAAGTTGAACGATATCAGTGCCGATGCCATAAATCATCTCAAGCCCTCTGCGTTAACCCTGAGCGGACTAAAATCGCTTTCATCTCTTTCACCGCGACATTCCATCCAACAGACAGAGTCCGGGCAAAAATTACATCGGCGGTATTAATTTGCGTAACATCCGATAATGAGGCAAGAGCCACAATATTTTGGTAGTTAAAGTTGCCACTGAGCTGCACCGATAAGCCATGCCGAATACTTTCAATAGCCATCGCTTGCAACTCACTCAACGCCTGCTGGCGCATCGCATTATTGTCTGCCTGAACATAGTGCTCAGCACTGAGCACTATCGCGTTCGCACCAGATTCAGCACATGCCTGAATCTGTTCTGGTTTTGGCCTGACAAATAGGGATGAGCGATGCCCGTTACGATGCAACTGACTGACAAACGACTGTAATAGCGAAAAATCCTCAACAACATCCACTGGCGCGAATCGCTCATCTGATCCGCCATCTGCTGCAACCAGACATACATTCGCAGGACGAATTTCAGACACGATATCCAGTGTTTGCGCAGTCGCCGTTGCGTTTATTTTGAAACGCCCAATAAACTGCTGCGACATGGTTTGCATCAACGCTTGCCGGACATTTGCCTTTTTCGCTGACAAATAAATAGATAATCCATCTGCACCAGCTTCCTCTGCAGTAATCGCAAATGCAAGTGGGTCAAGAGAACTGTCTTTGCGGCTATCCAAAAAACTGAGCAGTGGATCAAGACTGACTTCAAGCAAGGTAGATTGTTGATGTGAATGAACGTTCATAAATTTTGCAAATCGATCAAAATCTGCCTGGTATTTAGAGATGCGCCATGCAAGTGGTGTCCGAGCAAAAAACGCATCAACATCTTACTTTGAAATTGCGTGACCGTATCAGAGTAATCCGCTTGCGCCATATCCAATAAGGTTTTTCCACTGACAATAGGAATATGATCTGATGTAGTCGCAATCCGCGTACCGACCTCAGGGTCAACAACGTAATTCAACGCTGCATCCACTTTACTTCTGGAAAACGTGCAAAACGTCAGATCGCCCAACAAGCCTGACTCTCGCAACAACGCCAGTTCAAACTGACGCAAAACGGTCGGTGCAGGCTCATCATGAGCCAATAAATTCAGTGTACTTATATATTGTTCAAACAGTGCAGTATGCGGCTCATCACGCACCAGAAATTTAATCAACAACTCATTGAGGTAAAACCCGCACAGTAACGCTGATCGCTCGAGCGGCAGCATACCACCGACCCAGTCAGCCCCGGTAAGTATCGGGATTTCGGACTTCCCAGTCCATCCCAACTGCAAAGGCTGAAAGGTCTGCAACACGCTGCGCAACTGAGAATGCGGTCGCTTAGCCCCCTTGGCTACAAGAGCAATCCGACCATAATCGCGTGTGAATATCTCTACGATCAGGCTGGTTTCTTTATACGGCCAGGAGTGCAATACAAAACCAGGCTGGTGAAGTATTTTTCGCTCGCGTGGCAATACTCCGGCAGCCATCGTCTGGGATTTTTTTTTTGATTGAGCCGGAACCGGATCAATAGCAGTGGCGACCTTATTAAAAGCATCGCCATGCTGAGTTAAAACGACTGTATGAACATCAGTCATGCAACGAACTATTCGTAACCGTAGGCTCTTAAACCTGCTTCGTTATCCGCCCATCCAGATTTTACTTTGACCCAGATTTCGAGATAAACAGGACCGCCGAAAAGCTTCTCCATATCGACACGAGATTGCGTGGATATATCCTTCAGACGCGCACCTTTGTTACCAATTACCATCGATTTATGCCCATCACGATCGACCAATATGGCGACAAAAATCCGGCGTAAATTTCCTTCCTGCTCAAATTTTTCAATCAGCACAGTGCTTGTATACGGCAACTCATCGCCGACAAAACGGAATAATTTTTCGCGGACAATTTCCGTGGCAAGAAATTTTTCACTGCGGTCAGTAATATCATCTTCCGCAAACATCGGCGGATTCAGTGGCAAATATTTTCTTGTTTCACCTTCCAGATTTTCAAGCTGGAAACGCAAAGTCGCAGAAACCGGAACAATCGCGGCAAATGGAAACAATGCGGCAACCTTCTGTGCAAACGGCATCATGACCGCTTTATCTTTAATGCGATCAGATTTATTAATCACCAGAATGCAAGGCACATTTTTTGGCAATAAATCGATCACTTGCTGATCGGCAGGGCCAAAAGTGCCAGCCTCGACCAGAAATAAAATCACGTCCGCTGCTGTCAGCGTTGTCGTCACGGTTCTGTTCAGTGTGCGGTTTAAAGCATTTGAATGACGTGTCTGAAAACCCGGTGTATCAACGTACACAAACTGCGTATTGTCTTTGGTTTGTATTCCGGTAATACGATGACGGGTAGTCTGAGCCTTACGAGAAGTAATACTGACTTTTGCCCCAATCAACGCATTCATCAAGGTCGATTTACCTACGTTAGGACGACCGACAATAGCAATATACCCACAGCGAAAATCAGGGTTATCAATTAATTCATTCATAGAGTGCTCATGCTGTTTTTGGGTGTTGATTGGAATCTCCGTCTGCCTCAGGCAGACTCATCGAAGCAGAGTCAGATATATCTTGTTTAGTCTCAGGCAAGTCTGTAGGTAATGGTGTGCTATCAAGTTGCGCCGTCGCTATTCCTGCCAGTTTCAATTGCGCCGCTCTCGGTTTAGATTTACGCGCGCCAGGTGTTTTTGCTAACGCCAACATTGCCGCCTCAAGGGCAAGTTTAGCCGCGGCCTGCTCACCAGCACGGCGACTACCACCAGTGCCAAAAACCTGAATATCCAGTTTAGGAACCAGACACGCAATCTCAAACTCTTGATTGTGCGCAGCTCCGTGAGTGGCAACAACATTGTACTGAGGCAAAGCAATTTTTTTACTCTGCAAAAATTCCTGCAGCAAAGTCTTAGCATCCTTACCCAAGGTTGTCGGATCAATCGCAATCATTACCGGTGCATAGAGGGCGCGAATCACCTCTTTCGCTGCATCAAAACCAGAATCAAGAAAAATTGCTCCGAACAAAGCCTCCAAAGCATCCGCAAGAATGGATGGACGACGAAAACCGCCAGACTTTAGTTCGCCCTCACCCAATCTTAAAAATTGAGATAACTCTATTCTTTGTGCGATTTCATAAAGCGACTGCTGCTTGACCAGATTGGCACGAACACGCGATAAGTCACCCTCATCAATATCCGAGAAACTTTCAAACAGCAACGATGCGACAACACAATTCAAAATGGAGTCGCCAAGAAATTCTAATCGCTCATTATGTAAAACGCTGTGACTGCGATGCGTCAAAGCCTGCTGCAATAAAGCCGGATTACAAAACTGGTATCCCAGCCTTTTTTGCAATAGTTGAAGATTCATACGTGTTCTGCTTATTCTGGCTTTTTAGCGGAGATGCCACTTTTTGCCGTTGTACCTTCATATTCCAGCAATAATGTCGCTGGGCCAAACAAAGGGATTTTTTTCTGGTAGGAGAAACTTACCTCAATATTCCCATTATCCCGGGTAATCACCAGATCCTTGCCTGTAATTGAAGTAATGTAACCAACATCTGCCTGTTTATCAAAAGCATTCTGAATCTCATTAACAGTCGTTCCACCTGCTTTAGCAACACTGATCGCTTTTTTTATCGATGTGTACTCAATCACGGTTGGCACTACTTTCATTGCCAGCATCGCAATCAATACAATTACACCCAAAGATAAAATGAGGCCTATCAAAGAAATACCATGCTGCGACTTTAAAGAAAAACGTTGAGCTGTTTGCATAATTTCTCTTTCTTTACCTATCCAGTTATTTTAATTAAAACTACCGATGCGCTTGATATTTCCCAAATTCATCCAGATGAAAAATGCCTTACCAACAATATTCTGATCAGGAACAAATCCCCAGTAGCGACTATCGAGACTATTGTCGCGATTGTCACCCATCATGAAATAATGCCCTTCAGGAACCACGCAGGAAAATCCTTCGCTATCATAAGTACAATTTTCTCTTTTCGGAAAATTGAAAGGATCCCGGACAAAAGCAGATGCATGCTCATCATTCAAAATCCGGTGTGATACGCCCGTCAGATTTTCTGTATATTGTTTTGAATAATTCAAATGCTCTTCATCGAGGAAATCTGGCATCGTCTGATAAGAAAGCGTTTTCCCGTTAATCAAAAGTCGTTTATTTTTATAAACAACTTTATCTCCTGGTACACCAACCACACGTTTAATATAGTCCACCGTCGGATCCACGGGGTATTTAAAGACCATAACATCGCCACGCTGTGGGTTGCCTACTTCAACAACTTTCTTATTAAGGATAGGCAAACGAATACCATATTCAAACTTATTTACCAGAATCAGGTCGCCTACAAATAAGGTTGGCAACATAGAGCTCGATGGAATTTTAAATGGTTCGTAAAGAAACGAGCGGAGAAAAAAAACCAGTGCGATCACAGGAAAGAAACTACCGGAATACTCTATCCATACTGGCTGACGCAATATGCCCGCCTCCAATTCAGCGCGCTTTCCTTGCTCAATGCGGATACCATCTGCTTCCAGCTTTGCCGTTCTCGCATCAAACTCAGCCAACGCTTTATCTGCTGCAAGACGCCTTTGCTTGGATAGAAAAAACACATCGAGGAACCAGACGATTCCAGTACCCACCGTCAACACAAACAGAATCAGGGCAAAATTCCCTAAAATTGACTGAAAACTCATTTTTCATCCACTTGTAAAATTGCCAAAAACGCTTCTTGAGGAATTTCTACAGAACCGACCTGTTTCATTCGTTTTTTACCCGCTTTTTGCTTTTCAAGCAATTTTCGTTTACGGCTGATATCTCCACCATAGCACTTCGCCAATACATTTTTGCGCAGTGCTTTCACGTTCTCACGGGAAATAATATTAGAACCGATAGCAGCCTGAATCGCTACATCAAACATTTGCCTTGGAATCAGCTCCCGCATTTTAGCGGCCACAGCACGCCCCCGGAAGTGACTGTTTGATCGATGAACGATAATCGCCAAAGCATCCACCTTTTCGCTATTAATCAACATATCCACCTTAACAACATCGGCGGCACGGTTTTCTTTGAATTCATAATCCATGGACGCGTATCCCCGCGACGTCGATTTCAAACGATCAAAAAAATCCAGGACGATTTCCGCCATCGGCATTTCGTACGTCAATTTAACCTGACGACCGTGATAGCTCATATCCAGTTGGACACCACGCTTTTGCGTACACAAGGTGATGACCGCACCGACATATTCCTGCGGCATGTATAAATTAACCGTGACAATCGGCTCCCGAATTTCCTCAATCTTGGATGGGTCTGGCATTTTGGATGGATTATCAACCATCAGAATGGAACCGTCAGCCATGACCACTTCATAGACGACCGTTGGTGCCGTCGTGATCAGATCCATATCAAACTCGCGTTCGAGACGCTCCTGAACGATCTCCATATGCAACAAGCCCAAGAAACCACAACGGAAACCAAAACCGAGCGCCTGTGACACTTCAGGCTCATACATCAAGGCGGCATCATTGAGCTTTAATTTTTCCAGCGAATCGCGTAGCGCATCGTACTGATTTGCCTCGACAGGGAACAGACCGGCAAAAACTTGTGGCTGAACTTCCTTAAAACCAGGTAACGGCTCAGTTGCCGGTTTGTTCGCAATCGTAATTGTATCGCCGACCTTTGCTGCTTTCAGCTCTTTAATCCCCGCTATAACAAAGCCCACCTGCCCCGCCGACAATTGATCCCGCGACAATGATTTCGGCGTAAAAACACCTACGCTTTCCACCAAGTGCTGTGCTTCCGTTGCCATAAACAGAATTTTGTCTTTTGGCCGTAAGGTGCCATTGACGATTCTGACCAGCATGACCACACCAACGTAATTATCAAACCAGGAATCGACGATCAGTGCTTGCAATGGCGCAGCAGGATCACCTTTTGGCGGCGGAACTTTGGAAATCAGAGACTCCAGCACGTCGACAACACCCAGCCCTGTCTTCGCTGAACAATGAACTGCATCAGAAGCATCAATACCAATGACTTCCTCGATTTCAGCGCAAGCGTTATCCGGGTCAGCAGACGGCAGGTCAATTTTATTCAACACAGGAACAACTTCGACCCCCAACTCAATCGCGGTATAGCAGTTTGCAACGGTTTGCGCCTCAACACCTTGGGATGCATCCACCACCAGTAACGCGCCTTCGCAAGCAGACAATGAACGACTGACTTCGTAGCTAAAATCGACGTGCCCTGGCGTATCAATTAAGTTCAGGTTATAGATCTGGCCGTCACGGGACTTATAATGCAACGCTGCAGTCTGAGCCTTAATTGTAATTCCGCGCTCGCGCTCAATATCCATAGAATCAAGGACTTGCGCTTCCATTTCGCGATCTGACAGGCCACCACAAATTTGAATAATCCGATCCGCAAGCGTGGACTTGCCGTGATCGATATGGGCGATAATAGAAAAATTCCGGATATTGTTCATTGAAATTACTAATATTTACTGAGGTGAGGCAAAGGGCTAAAAAAAAGCGCTCCAGTCTGGGCAACAGTCCCCAGGCGAGCGCCTTCAGTTCTGGTTTTGCAAACCGCCATTTTACCGGATTTCAAGATGGGTAACTGAGAATTCACATAAAGCGAACGACTAAATACTATAAAAGAGATAAGAAACCGGGAAGATCTGAACTCGCCATCTGAGGTAACCCCCACTTCTCGTCATAATCAATTTTTGCCAGATATAAACCATCTGGCATAAACGTAGGTGCAGCGATGCTTCGATCTTTGCTTGCAAGAACATCTGCAATCCAGGAAGGCTCACGCTTACCGGTTCCAACAAAAATAAGAGAACCGACAATATTGCGCACCATATGATGTAAAAAAGCACTTGCTTTCAAAGTAAAAACAATCAACTCCCCTTGCTGCCTGATCCTGATGTCATACATTTGCTTGACCGGAGTCTTCGCTTGACAACCAGATGCACGAAAAGCAGAAAAGTCATGCTCTCCGAGCAAATAGACAACCGCCTCGCGCATTCTTGTAACATCGATTGGGCGAAACACCCATCCTGCTCGTCCAGACCACATGGGAGACCGTATTTTACTATTACTTAATACATAGTGATAGGTTCTGGCTCTGGCACTGAATCGGGCGTGAAAATTATCTTGCGACCCATCATCCAAAACCAACTCTTTCGCCCACTGTATCGCTATCGTTTCCGGCAAGAAAGCATTCACGCCATTGACCCAGGAATAAGGTGCGCGAGCAAGGTTCGTATCAAAGTGCACAATCTGCTCCAAGCCATGCACTCCCGCATCCGTTCTCCCGGCACAGACGGTATCAACCGTTACCCCACAAAATTGAAACAGCGCCCCTTCTAAGACGTCCTGTATGGTCTCACCAGACGGTTGCGTCTGCCAACCATGCCAACCACTTCCGTCGTACTGCACTCCCAACACAAGACGTTTCACAACAAATCACCATTCAAAATAAAAACGGGCGCAAGCAATCGCTGCGCCCGCAAAAAAAACTCAAGAGAAGATTATGCCATTTGAGCCAACATAGCGCTTGCACGCTCTTTCTGGGATGCAGTGCCACCTTTCAACACTTCATCAAGCAACTCTCTGGCACCATCTTTGTCTCCAATCTCATGATAGGCAACCGCCAAATCAAGCTTAGTAGACATTTCAGCATTTTCCTCAATCTGCTCCTCAACAACAGCTGGAGCCAATTCAACCTCTGCAGATTTATGCGCATCGTCGGATGGCAAATCAAGATCGATTCCCGACAAATCAAATTCAAATGCAGATCCATGGTCTTGCTCAGCAGTCTCAGAGGTCTCAGCGACAACCTCCGCAACTGGGTCCACATGTTCATCAGCGACCTGCGCATCAAGTAAGCCATGCTCAACCGGAGCAGCTTCAATCGCAGGCACATCAAAGTCCAATGAGGCAAAGTCAAGATCAGCAGCTACATCACTAGCAATCTCTTGATCTGATCCAGACTCAGCTACTGCAGCGACCTCTTCCACAACAGGCTTATTATCGCCAAAATCAAAATCAATACTACCAAAGTCCACGTCAGGCACTTGCTCATCAACAGTTGCTACAGGCGCAACTGGCTGAGCCTCTGGAATCTGAGGTACATCTGCCTCGCTTAAACCCAGGTCAAAATCAAGACTAGCTGCATGATCAGCGTCAATGTCCGACACAACATCTTTCCCGGCTTCTGACGTTGCTGCCTGCCCATGCGACGCCGTGTCTATAATACTGATGGCATCCAGCATATCTCTGGATAAGGAATTTGCCAGCAAAGCATCAGGATCAAGATCCTCCAACGGCTGCGTTGTCGCCCCCAAACCACCTTGCACACTGGCTTCTGGAATAGCTTTGCCACCCGCATACAAAGGGTTACCTGGTTCCAGCGCAATACCCATCGACGCTGCCTGCGCCCATTCTTCACCTTCTCCACCGGTCATGCCGTACAGTTCACTCGCCAATCGCTCAAACAACTTCGTGTCTTTTCTGGAAGAATAAATCTCCAGTAATTTAACTCTGACCGCATGACGGTCAGGCTGAGTTCGCAGCGCTTCTTTTAAAATTTCTTCCGCCTGAGAATCGCGTCCGTAAGCGATATAGACATCGGCCTCGGCAACAGGATCAACCTCATTCGCATCCAACTGACTGGCGGATGGAGCAAAATTTGAATTAAAGACACTATTATTTGTATCGACGCTCTGACCACCTGTCGAACCAAACATGGAGTTTGCCTTCATGCTGGAACCGGTCAGGATACTGTCTTCAAACTGTTGTGCCTTTTTCTTTTTATTGTTAAACCATAAACCAGCACCAGCAAGAAGCGCCAAGGCTACAGCACCACCTGGAAGCAAGAAATCAGAAATACTTTCAAAGAAACTCGGTTCTGGCGGAGGTGGCGGAGGTGCAACAGGCTTACGTCTGGCAGGCTTGTTCGCCGCAGTAGTCGCGCTCGCGGGAGAAGCATCAACAACGGATGCCGGAGCTGATGCAACATCAGCGCGCTCAGCTGGCGACACCGCATTTGATGCTACTTCCGCTTTCCCAACCGTTGCGACAGTTGCACTTGCAGGCGCGGATTTCTGCTCAGCTTTTGCCTTCGCATTTAACTCAAGCTCTTTTGCAGCAAGATCTTTGTTCTTAACATCAAGCAGTCGCTGCAGATCGCTGACATTCTTTTCCAATTCTTTCAAGCGGCCAGCCGCCTCTGCGGCAGCCTTATTTTTTGCCAGCTTATCCTCTTCAGGCAAACCTTTACCATCACTGGTTTTGGTCGCAGTATTAGCTGATTTTGACAGTTTTAACTTATCAGCAGACTCGCTGGTAGCTGAGGGAGTCTCTTTAACCTTTGCCGTAATAGTCCCGCTTGCCGTTTGCTTTGCTGCCTGCCCTTTTTCCGCAGGAGCGCGATCAACATGATCCGCAAGTTTATTGCGATACGCATTGAAGTCAGCAGCATGAGCCAATACAACAGAATGCGCGCCAGACGCATTTCCGGCACTCGCCTGTATGGCATCGCTATCCGGTATTGATAAAATCTGGCCAGCTTTCAGGCGATTCATATTCTGACCGACGAACGCTTGTGGATTAGCCTTGTACAGGCTCACCAACATCTGATCCAGAGACACCCCTTCAGAGCGGTAGGCCGAAGCGACCTTCATCAGGGTATCGCCTTTTTTTACAGCATAATCACCCGCCTTGGTTTGTGCTTGGGCAGGCGCCGCCGCCTCTTTTACTTGGACAGATGATTTCGGACTCACGGCAGCGGTCGCCTGCGCCGGAACACGGGTTGCGACCTCAGAAGTCGTTCCAGCTTGTCGCTTATTTGCGACAACCGTTGGATTTGCTAACTGAGGGGACTGACTGTTTCTCAATTCTGCAGGATCAAGCAGGAATGTGTACTCGCGAAGCAACTTCCCGTTGGAGGAATTCATTTCCAGCAACATATCAACAAACGGCTCATTCATCGCTTGCGACGACGTCACCTTGATCACATAACCTGAACCACGCGGCTCTACTGCAAAACGCAACGACAGAAGTGCTGCATTAAAATCGATATTTGCCTGACGAAACGCTTCAGCGGAAGCCAATTTAGGCACCAGCGAGCCAATTTCATCCTTACTAGGCGAGGTAAGTTCAATTTCTGCGCGGAGTGGTTGCCCCAGAGAAGACAACACTGTCAGACGCCCCATACCTGTCGCATTTGCCTGCGACATTAACAGCAAGCTCGACGTTACCGCAATGCTCAAGACTTTGCGTCCCAGGGAAGTCACAGATGTTCTTTTTTGTTTATGCATTTTGTCAGACATATTGGGAATTTGGCGAACAAAGTCCGCTGGGATAGGCTTAATAAATTGCCGGGCTAAGCGTCATATTGTTTCACGATAACATTACCAACTTAGCGGTGCAAGCTTAACCCGATTTGCAAGCATGGTAAATACAAGAAGAAGAGAATGAGGGCACGATTTGTCAATATCGTTGCTGTCATTTAACAATGCAAGTAACTTAGGGGGGTATTTTGTAATTATTTGTAAGTAAAAAAAAGGGGGAGGCATTTGCCCTCCCCCTTTTGCAACAGCAGACCGATATCAGTCAATCAGAATACGCAACATCCGGCGCAGAGGCTCTGCAGCTCCCCATAAAAGCTGATCACCAACAGTAAATGCTCCAACATATTCCGGCCCCATCGCGAGCTTACGAATGCGCCCAACAGGGATCGTCATCGTTCCCGTTACAGCAACTGGTGTCAAATCGCGAACACTGGCTTCGCGTGTATTTGGCACCACTTTCACCCATTCGTTATCGGCCGCGATCATCGCTTCGATGTCCGCAACAGGAACGTCTTTTTTCAACTTAAATGTCAGCGCCTGACTATGGCAGCGCATTGCACCGATACGGATGCAGAAGCCATCCACAGGAACAGCCGCAGTGCCGAAACCTTCGCCCTGACCAAGTATCTTATTCGTCTCAGCCATGCCCTTCCACTCTTCCTTGGACATACCGTCACCGAGGTCTTTGTCGATCCATGGAATCAGGGAACCGCCCAGCGGCACACCAAAATTGGCAGTCTCAGCAGCAGACAAGGAACGTTGCTTCGCAATGACCTTACGATCAATTTCCAGAATCGCGCTCTTAGGATCATCCAGCAGATCTCTTACTTCGGCATTCAAGGTTCCGTACTGCGTCAGCAATTCACGCATATGCTGAGCACCACCGCCAGATGCAGCCTGGTAAGTCTGAGTGCTCATCCAGTCAACCAGACCCGCTTTATACAAAGCACCGACACCCATCAACATGCAACTAACGGTGCAGTTGCCGCCGATCCAGTTTTTCTGACCTTTTGCCAGCGCATCTTTAATCACTGGCAAATTAACCGGATCCAGCACGATCACGGCATCATCGTTCATACGTAAGCTCGACGCAGCATCAATCCAATGACCATTCCAACCGGCCGCACGCAATTTTGGGAAAACCTCGTTCGTGTAATCACCACCCTGGCAGGTAATAATAATTTCGCACTTCTTCAATGCGTCAATATCATTTGCGTCTTTCAGCGTCTTCTCATTTTTTGCCATCGCAGGCGCGGTACCGCCTGTATTCGATGTTGAAAAGAATACTGGTTCTATATGAGCGAAATCGCCTTCTTCCTGCATACGCTGCATCAGAACCGATCCCACCATCCCACGCCAACCTACCAAACCCACCAGTTTCATCATTTTTCCCTAAAAATTGCAGGACGTCCCTGCCCATCAATAAAAACCTTAACTCGCCAACGCATTCACCACAGCGCGCCCCATCTCCACCGTACCTACCTTGGTTGTGCCCGCCTCGTAAATATCCGGTGTACGCAAGCCCTGAGCCAGTACCTTCTTCACCGCATTTTCTATACGATCAGCCTGCTCTGCTTTATTCAGAGAGTAGCGCAGCATCATCGCTGCAGACAAAATCGTCGCCAGCGGATTTGCCACGCCTTTACCAGCGATATCCGGCGCAGAACCGTGAGAAGGCTCATACAAACCCTTGTTATTCGCGTCCAGCGAAGCCGATGGCAGCATGCCGATAGAACCAGTCAGCATCGCAGCAGCATCAGACAGAATATCGCCGAACATATTACCGGTCACGATCACGTCGAACTTCTTAGGCGCGCGCACTAATTGCATCGCCGCGTTA
Source organism: Undibacterium sp. FT79W (assembly GCF_014284215.1). Classification (NCBI taxonomy): domain Bacteria; kingdom Pseudomonadati; phylum Pseudomonadota; class Betaproteobacteria; order Burkholderiales; family Oxalobacteraceae; genus Undibacterium; species Undibacterium sp. FT79W. The sequence goes on from NZ_JACOGB010000002.1 coordinate 367,689, forward strand.
TCAACATACATGTGATCCAGCGCGACATCAGGATATTCTTTATGCACATCGGTTACGATGTCTTTCCAGAACTGAAAAGTCTCAAGCACGTTTGCCTTATCAACACTGGTCAGGCGCTTGTCACGCTTTTGCGCAGTCTGGAAAGCAACGTGAGCAATGCGACGGATTTCCGTTTCAGCATAACGCATGGTATCGAAGCCCTCGCGCTCACCTTTGAATGGGCCATCAGGACAAACACGTACGCCGCGCGGCTGACCGAAATAAATGTCGCCAGTCAACTCACGGATAATCAGAATATCCAGACCCGACACGACTTCCGGCTTCAGCGTTGAAGCGCCAGCCAACTCAGGATACAAAATCGCCGGGCGCAAATTAGCAAATAACTTCAGGTTTTTACGCAAGCCCAAAATCGCTTGCTCGGGACGCAAAGCGCGTTCCAGCGTATCGTATTTCCAATCACCGACAGAACCAAACAATACCGCATCGGCTTCTTGCGCCAACTTCAAGGTCGCATCCGGCAGCGGATGGCCTGAGGCTTCATAACCTGCACCGCCAACTGGTGCCGTTTCCATTTCGAATTGCTCGCCCAGCGCATTCAGCACTTGTACTGCCTGTTCAACGATTTCCGGGCCTATACCATCACCTGGCAAAATTGCTATCTTCATTTTTTCTGTTCTTTATTAAATCGTATTCGCCAACCACGGTTGCGCGGCGATGTGACGTTCTTCAAACGCGCGAATTTTGTCTGCCTGACGCAATGTCAGCCCAATATCATCCAAGCCATTGATCAGACAATATTTGCGGAAGGCATCAATTTCAAACGGATAACTGAGACTACCGTTCGATGTCGTGACCATTTGTTTTTCAAGATCAATCACCAGACGGAAACCTGGAAAAGCTTTAACCTCGTTAAATAAATGATCGACTTGCGTCTCACTCAAAACGATAGGCAGCAGCCCATTTTTGTAGCAGTTATTGAAGAAAATGTCGGCAAAACTCGGCGCGATAATTGCGCGAAAACCATATTGCTCCAACGCCCACGGCGCATGCTCCCGTGAAGAGCCGCAGCCAAAATTTTTGCGTGCCAGCAGGATCGAAGCAGCTTGATAGCGCGCCTGATTCAACACGAAATCCGGATTCAGCGGGCGAACACTATTATCCATACCAGGCTCGCCATGATCCAGATAACGCCACTCATCAAACAGGTTCGGACCAAAGCCCGTACGCTGTATCGATTTCAGAAACTGCTTGGGAATGATGGCATCGGTATCTACATTCGCCCTGTCCATAGGCGCTACGACGCCATCCAGTAAAGTAAATTTTTCCATATAACGGCTTATTTTTTCCCTGCGCCTTCAACAACCTCACCGGCTTTTTTGACATCTTTACCGATACCCTGCACGGTATTGCAAGCGGACAAAGTCAATACACAAGCCACACAAGACAAAATAAAGAAGATTTTTTTCATGATGATTCCTTTTGCAAATGTTTATGACAAGCGACGTACGTCAACAAAATGACCTTCAATTCCTGCAGCAGCAGCCATCGCCGGAGACACAAGATGAGTGCGTCCACCCTGCCCCTGACGCCCCTCAAAATTACGATTGGATGTGGATGCACAGCGTTCGCCCGGTTCCAGGCGGTCTGCATTCATCGCCAGGCACATAGAGCAACCTGGCTCACGCCATTCAAAACCGGCATCACGGAAAATCTTATCCAGACCTTCGCGTTCCGCCTGCTCTTTGACCAGACCAGAGCCCGGTACAACCAAGGCCAGCTTCACGTTTGAGGCGCGGAATTTGCCACGCACTACGGCAGCCGCGGCACGCAAATCCTCAATCCGCGAATTCGTACACGAACCAATAAAGACTTTATCGATACGAATGTCAGCAATGGCCGTATTTGGTTTCAATTCCATATAAGCCAGCGCTTTTTCAATCGCATCGCGCTTGACCGCATCTCTTTCCTGATCCGGATCGGGAACGCGGCTATCAATCGCCACCACCATTTCCGGCGAAGTACCCCAGGTTACTTGCGGCTTGATTTCTGCCGCATTCAAGGTCACCACCAGATCAAACTTTGCGCCAGCATCTGAATGTAAGGTTTTCCAGTATTCAACGGCACGATCCCAATGCGGACCCACCGGTGAAAATGGACGACCTTTCACATAATCAATCGTGGTCTGATCGACCGCAACCATACCGGCGCGGGCACCTGCCTCAATCGCCATATTGCAAACGGTCATCCGGCCTTCCATCGATAAACTGCGTATCGTCGAGCCAGCAAATTCAATTGCGTAACCAGTACCACCAGCGGTGCCTATTTTGCCGATAATCGCCAGCACCACATCTTTTGCAGTCACGCCGGCAGGCAAAGCACCATCCACTTGTACCAGCATGGCTTTGGATTTTTTTGCAATCAGGGTTTGTGTTGCGAGTACGTGCTCGACTTCGGACGTGCCGATACCGTGCGCCAGACAGGCAAACGCGCCGTGCGTCGAGGTGTGAGAATCACCACAAACGACCGTCATACCAGGCAAAGTCGCGCCTTGCTCAGGGCCGATAACGTGGACGATACCCTGACGCTTATCCGCCATACTGAAATACGTCAGACCATATTGTTTCGCATTTTTATCCAGCGTTTCGACTTGCAAACGGGACGTAGGGTCATCAATGCCATTGATGCGATTCGTGGTCGGCACATTGTGATCGGCGACCACCAGATTTGCTGCATTACGCCAAGGTTGGCGTCCGGCGATCTTTAAGCCTTCAAACGCCTGCGGGCTCGTGACTTCGTGTAGCAAATGACGGTCAATATACAGAATGGCTGTGCCGTCGTCTTCGGAGTGAACTACATGAGATTCCCACAATTTGTCGTAAAGCGTTTTGAGCATAATCTGAAGCCTGAAGAAGTCGTGATGAATTTGAACCGCGAAACCGCATTGGGTCTGTTTTTTGCATTTGATTATGCCACAATTGTGCTATGCAAAACCACGCTGAAAGCCAAAAATGGAATTCCAAATCAGTAGAAAAGTCTGAAATTTAAAAAAATTCCCGAATTTTCATCTGCATGAAAAGGAATTTTCACAGAATAACCAATATTTATTCCGTCACGAATAAAACGGCAAGGGAGTAGAAACGAGGGTGACAGCACCCGTAGGAAGCCCAAATATACTCCCCCCAGTATATCCAGAGACCCAGTCTTTACGCGGAGATAAAGGCAAAAAGACCGGATACTCCCCAAAATACTAAATTTGCGGTGACTTTAAGGCAGGCTGTGAGAATGCCTGCTTGATTTAACGTGCAAAAAAGTCCGGACTGACCACATCACCACATTGCGCCCGGTGACGCAGCGCATGATCCATCAGCACCAAGGCCAGCATCGCTTCGGCAATTGGCGTCGCGCGGATACCGACACAGGGGTCATGCCGCCCGAAAGTTTCCACCATCACAGGTTTGCCGTCTTTATCAATCGACTGGCGCGGGGTACGAATTGATGAGGTCGGCTTAATCGCTATCGACACCGTAATATCTTGCCCGGTAGAGATGCCGCCCAGAATTCCGCCAGCATTGTTACCGACAAAACCTTGCGGTGTGATTTCATCGCCATGCACAGAACCACGCTGTGCAACCGATTGAAAACCAGCGCCGATTTCCACCCCTTTCACCGCATTAATCCCCATCATGGCAAACGCAATATCGGCATCGAGCTTGTCGTAAATAGGCTCACCCAGTCCCACCGGCACGTTGGTCGCCACCACATCGATTTTCGCTCCGATGGAGTCGCCATCTTTACGCAGGTCGTCCATGTAGTTTTCCAATTGCGTAATCAATGCGGCGTCGGCAGTCGGCGCGAAAAAAGGATTTTCTGCCGCGTGTTCCCAGGCCTGAAAAGGGATCGCAATCTCGCCTAGCTGGCTCATGCCGCCTTTAAATTCCGTACCGAATTTTTGCTTCAGCCACTTTTTTGCAATCGCCGCGGCACCAACCACCGGCGCCGTCAGACGTGCCGACGAACGGCCACCGCCACGCGGATCACGAATACCATATTTGCTCCAGTAGGTGAAATCGGCATGCCCGGGACGGAAGGTTTCAGTGATATTGCCATAATCTTTGCTGCGCTGATCCTGATTACGAATCAGCAATGCGATCGGTGTTCCGGTTGTTTTCCCCTGATAAACGCCGGACAGTATCTCTACCGTGTCAGGCTCCTGGCGCTGAGTAACGTGGCGGGATGTTCCGGGTTTGCGACGATCCAGTTCAGGCTGAATATCGGCCTCAGACAAATCCATACCAGGCGGGCATCCGTCAATCACACAACCGATCGCAGGACCATGAGATTCACCAAATGTAGTGACAGTAAACAGCGTTCCAAAAGTGTTGCCAGACATAATATTTTGCGAGAGAAGTTAAAAACAGAATTTAAATCATTCTAACAGCTTAATGCGGGCTTGCCGCCCGTGTACGCACCACATCCGCGCTTGCTTTGCACTGAAAAGCAGGCATTTGATGTTTTCCACACCAATAATGCTTTTTTATTGATAAAGAAAAGGCCGGAGGCTTGGCTTAGGTGATTTTTAATGTCATAGTTCGAGCAGAAGACAAAATCACGCAATCTGAGTATAAAGATATGCAACGCATGGAGCCGCATTTCCGATGATTTCACCGACTCACCCTGCCGAAGATAACCTGATTTTCCTTGATGAACACGATCAGGAGCCATCCCCGGCAGAACCTAAAGCGCGCTCCAGCTGGAGGATCATGATCATCGACGATGATCCTGACGTCCATTCAGCAACAACGTTCGCGCTTGGCAGCCTAGAAATACAGCACAGACCGTTGAGTTTTCTCCATGCCTATTCAGCCTCGGAAGCGCGGGCCATACTGGAGACAGAATCCGATATCGCCATCATTTTGCTCGACGTCGTGATGGAGCAGGAAGATGCAGGCTTGCAACTCGTTAATTACATCCGCAAATCACTGAAACTGAGCGATGTCCGTATTATTCTGAGAACCGGGCAACCTGGCTATGCTCCTGAGATCGATGCGATCCGGGATTACGATATCAACGATTACAAAACCAAGTCTGAACTGACCCGCACCAAGCTTTATACAGCAGTGACATCGGCCATCCGCTCGTACGAGCAGATCTGCGACATCAACGCCAGCCGGCACGGACTTGAGAATGTTATCAATGCCAGCACTGAATTAATGGCACTGCATGGATTGTCACATTTTGCCGAGGGTGTACTCACGCAGATCAATCATTTACTGGGCATCAGTGCAGAGGGTTTTATCTGCGCCCGGCAAAACCCGCTCGTTAAAGACGAGCACGCCAATGATCTGCACATCGTCGCCGCCACAAAAGCTTTTTCTGACCTGCTGGAACAACCGATTTCGGCGATCAGGCAAACCAAAGCGATCGACGTCATCACAAAATCGCTCGCGGAAGGACAAAGCATATACGGCAATGATGCGACCGTACTCCGGTTCAATAATCCGGCCAGAAAAGACTTTACGCTGTACCTTGAAAACGGCTTGCGTCTGAATGAAATGGATAAGCGACTCCTGGAAGTATTTTGCAGCAATGTTTCAGTAGGACTGGACAATGTGGTACTAACGTCGCGCCTGCACAATTACGCCTTCTACGATGTGCTGACAGGTCTGTCTAATCGCTTAAAATTGCTCCAGACACTCAATGAAATTATTGCCTCGCCGCTCAAAAATCACAGCACGCTGTCGCTGATCGATATTGATCATTTCGCCGAAACCAACGATGCGCTGGGCCATCATTTCGGAGATCTGCTGCTGTACTCCGTTGCGCAGCGTCTGAGCAATCATTTCGGTTGTGAATGTAAGTTAGCCAGAGTCGGCAGTGACACGTTCGCTCTGGTCGGCGACCAAAAACTGGTTTGCCCTGAAAATATTCTGGCGCTATTTACCAAGCCGTTTGACGTTGATAATCAGGAAGTGCAACTTTCCGCCACAATCGGCTTGATTAAACTTGATGAATACGATGGCGACGGCTCTGAGGCATTAAAAGACACCAACATCGCACTGAAACGTGCAAAGACGCATCAGCGCGGCGGTTACGAATATTTCACCAGAAGTATGGGGGTTGAAATTCGTGAACGCGTACTTTTAATGCATGCTTTGCGCGCCGCATTTGAGCATCAACGCTTATTTGTCGTTTATCAACCGCAGATCGATATACGAAGCGGCAAAATTCTTGGCGCCGAAGCTTTGTTACGCTGGAGAACGGATGATGGGAAGTTTATCCCTCCCGATCAATTTATCCCGATTGCAGAATATTCTGGCCTGATTGTCGATATCGGCGAATGGGTGCTGCGCAGCGCCTGCCATGAACTAGTGCACCTGCGTGGCTTGGGCTATACCGAATTCCAAATGGCAGTCAACGTTTCTCAGGTACAGTTCTCTCACCCTCTGTTCCTGCAAACACTCAACAAAGCGCTTGAAGACACCAAAGCGCCGCCACAATTCGTCGAACTTGAAATCACCGAGTCAATGGCGATGAAAGATCCTGAGTTGCTGATTAAAACGCTGCGTCAGATTAAGCAACTTGGCGTCAGTATTTCAATTGATGATTTCGGTACAGGATTCTCGTCATTAAGCCACTTACAAAAACTCGATATCGATAAACTTAAAATCGACAGAGCCTTTGTCAATGACATTCAGGAAAACGCGAGCGAAGGCAGCATCGCAAAAATGATCGTTCAGCTCGGTCAGAATCTTGGTCTGGCTGTCATTGCTGAGGGCGTGGAAAATCAGATGCAGGCGGATACCTTACTGTCTTACGGCTGCAATCTGGCGCAGGGCTATTTTTACGCAAAGCCGCTGACGCGCGGCGATCTTCACGCATGGCTGGAAAACAGACCATCGCACTGAGCATTCTGGCGCCAAACTCACATAGAAACACCAGGAAAGACGACACACAACACAGTCGTGTCGTCTTTTTTTCATTCTGCCCCCCGTTTCTGACGGACTATCGCATACCGATGGCGTGTTGGCGTCATTTTTGTCAAAGTCTGACCATCAACAAGAAAACGCCTCTGCATTGAAATACATGTGGGGCGCAACGGCACAGAGCAACAGACAGGGAGATCATCCATGAATCCAACAACGACACAAACCATTAAAGACCTGATCAGCGAATTCAGTAACTGGCTGAGTAAGCGTTTCGATCAGACTGCGGCATGGGTAACCAAATTATCCTGGTGGAAGTTTTTACTGTTCGCCGCTATCACCATGCTCGCAGGAGCAATACTGCAAGACATGCTGTTTACGTCGGAAGAAAGTGTTGTCGTCACAAAAAACGTTCCATCAAAAAAAGCAAACAAAAAAGCCCAGGTCATTGACAACGATACCAGCATAGAAATCGACGACACCGGGATCCGCATCCGCAAGGCCAATTCGAATGGCAAAGGTAAGCAAATCGAAATTGATGAGAATGGCATCCGCACAAAAAGTGATATCGATTTAACGTCGGGCGCTAACACATCACCGACGCCCGAGGCTCCGGGCGCTCCTGCCACCGCGGCCACGCCTGCAACACCCGCAGTACCAGCAACACCGGCAACACCTGCTGTAACTGAGAAAACAAGCCCGACGACAGAAGATATACACATAAAACTTCCGCCCGAAGTCGCCAAAGAAATCAGTGAAGATATCAATAATGCAGTGGCAGATGCGGCCGATGAAGAGGTGCGCAGCTACAAAAAAACATCATCGAAATGGTTTGTTAATTTTGTTCTGCTTCTGGTATTCGGGCTTTTCGGCATGAAAATACTGATGGGCGGCAAAGTCAGAGCTGAAGAAAAAGCGGAAGAAGCCGGTCTCGCAGCAGAAAGAGAATCCTTACTGCGTCAGGTCAGCGAAGCCAAGATGCAAATGATGCAGGCACAGGTAGAGCCACATTTTCTGTTCAACACACTGGCGTCTGTCGAGCACTTGATTGAAACCGACCCACCTCGCGCAGCAGCGATGCAACGCAGTCTGATCAGCTATCTGCGTGCTGTCTTGCCGCAGATGCGCGAGAACGCATCCACGACGAATCTGGGACGCGAAGCTGACATGATCAAAGCTTATCTCGATCTGCTGAAAATGCGGATGGAGGAAAGACTCAACGTCGACTTTGTTATGCCGGAAGGCTTACGCAGCGCATCTTTCCCTCCGATGATGCTGCAATCACTGGTAGAAAATGCGATTAAACACGGTCTCGAATGTAAAGCCGAAGGTGGCACAATTAAATTCAGAGTCGAGGTCGCTCACAACAAGTTGCGCGTTTCCGTCACCGATGATGGCCTGGGATTTGGTGCAATGCCAAGCAACGGAACAGGACTTGGTCTGCAAAATATACGTGAACGCCTGAAACTGATTTACAAAGAAAAAGGACAAATGATCATTACACCGAATCAACCCAGCGGCGTTTGCGTTACCATAGAAATTCCTTACGAATTAGCCAATTAATAATCATGATGCCAACCGCAATCCTTGCAGATGATGAACGACTGATGCGCGAGCAGCTAAGGTCACGCCTTGAGCAAGTGTGGCCAGAACTGCAAATTCTGGACGAAGCAAAAAATGGAGAAGAAGCAATACAACTGGTTGAAAAACACCAGCCTGATCTGATTTTCCTCGACATACGAATGCCAATCAAAACAGGACTTGAGGCGGCAAAGGAAATCGGCAACAAAGCTCACATCGTATTCATTACCGCCTACGATCAGTACGCGATTCAGGCCTTTGATCATGGCGCGGTAGACTACGTATTGAAGCCAGCAGATGTGGAGCGGCTCAGCAAAACCGTAGAGCGCCTGAAATCACGCTTAAAGGCCCATGATCAGCCTGCAGACATGAGCAATATGTTGTCGCAGCTGGCGAAACAGATGGGCATGTCGAAACCCAACTATCTGCAATGGATACAAGCATCCATCGGACAAGAATTACGCTTAATTCCGGTTGAAGAAATACTCTTTTTTCAGTCAGACGAAAAATACACCCGGGTACAAACGGCAAATTATGAAGCCCTGATCCGCAAACCCGTCCGTGATTTATCGGAAGAACTGGATCCGGCTTTATTCTGGCAAATCCACCGTTCAACACTGGTCAATGCAAAAGCAATTTCCGGCGTAGTCAGAGACTTGCGCGGCCGCCACCTGGTACAAGTCAAAGGTTTGACAGAAAAACTGGAAGTCAGCAGAAGCTTCGTCCACTTATTTAAACAGATGTAAAAAATCTGCGCAGATTCACCATCATCAATAAAAAAGCGCCAGATTGACTGGCGCTTTTTTTATATCGTTGAATACCAACGTCCGTTATAAGATTTTCGTTCCTACCCACCACGCAATCGAAGCAACAAAAGCCGACGCCGGGATAGTTAATACCCACGCCCATACGATGTTGCCGGCAACACCCCAGCGCACGGCAGACATTTTTTGCGCGGAACCAACACCGACAATCGCCCCCGTAATTGTATGCGTCGTCGAAACAGGGATACCCAGCGCTGTCGCAATAAATAAGGTAATCGCACCACCAGTCTCTGCGCAAAAACCGCCAACTGGTTTGAGCTTGGTAATTTTTTGCCCCATCGTTTTTACAATACGCCAGCCACCAAATAAGGTGCCAAGACCGATCGCGGTATAACAGGACAAAATGACCCACCATGGCGGCATAGCATCATGGGTGCTTGAATATCCACCGGCAATCAGCAACATCCAGATGATGCCCATGGTTTTCTGTGCGTCGTTACCACCATGCCCAAGGCTATACATAGAAGCGGAGATCAATTGCAAACGCCGGAACCATTTATCGACTTTCATCGGCGTTGAACGAACAAACAGCCAAGACACCAGCAACATCATCAGAGAGCCGAGTATGAATCCGAGTAACGGCGAAACAATGATAAAAGCGATCGTTTTAATCAATCCGGCCGACACCAACGCAGTCGTACCTGACTTAGCAACTGCGGCGCCGACTAAGCCACCGATCAGCGCATGCGATGAAGAGGACGGAATACCAAAATACCAGGTCACGAGATTCCAGAACACCGCACCAACCAGTGCGCCAAAAATAACATAATGATCAATTGCCCAGGGCTGTATCGTTCCTTTGCCAATCGTAGCCGCCACCGTCAACGGAAACACGGTTACCGCCAGAACATTGAAGAACGCGGCCATCGCCACCGCCTGCTGAGGCTTTAATACTCCGGTAGAAACAACGGTCGCGATCGCATTGGCGGCGTCGTGAAAGCCGTTCATAAAATCAAATAGCAATGCCAGCACAACCAAAGCTGCGACGACATAAATGCTGATTTGTAAAGTCTGCATGAAATTTACTCTGCTTTATACAGCTCCCGATTCTTCGGGAGCCAGGTTATTCATTTGAGAGAGTGAAGTAGACAGACCCCGCTCAGAATACTGGCCGGGTCAATATCTGCTGTTAAGCGTTTTCGACGATGATGCCTTCGATAATATTCGCGACATCTTCACAACGATCGGTAACAGTTTCCAGAATTTCGTAAATTGCTTTCAATTTAATCAGATTGCGAACATCCGGCTCATCGCGGAACAGCTTCGACATCGCAGCACGCATTACGTGATCAGCATCGGATTCCAGACGATCAATCTCTTCACAAATCGTCAGAATCTCGCGTGAATTATTCATGTTATGTAACAAGGCAACGGCCGCTTTAACCTTTTCCGCACAGGCCAGGCACAACTCAGCCAGTCGCTTTGCTTCAGGTGTAATTTCACGGATGTCGTAGAGCGAAATGGTCTGCGCAGCGTCTTCCTGCAAATCAAGTATGTCATCCATACGCGTAATCAGCTTATGAATATCATCGCGATCAAGTGGCGTAATAAACGTTTTATGCAGCAACTCTATTGTATTGTGAGTCACTGTATCTGCTTGCTTTTCGATGCTCTCGATCGCATGCACCCTGCTTTCAAGATCATCAAAATTGGTCATCAAGGCAAGCATTTCTTTTGATCCTTTAACACACAGATCTGCATGCTGATTAAATAATTCAAAGAATTTGCCTTCCGTAGGCATCAGGCGTCCAAACATTTTTTTCTCACTGAAATTTGAAACAAATTGGAATATTTTTGTCAGGGCACAAGTTAATTACACCTGACAAACTGAAGAAAGACATTTAGTGAAATGTACTCACTGGGTAAAAATTATTCTGCATTACTCATTATCGCCATACACCGACAACGAACCGACGTAATTATCAAACTTGGTATATTCACCAAGGAAAGTCAGTCGCACACTGCCAATTGGACCGTTACGCTGCTTACCGATAATAATTTCGGCAGTACCTTTATCGGGAGAGTCAGGGTTGTAAACCTGATCCCGGTAAATAAACATAATCACGTCGGCATCCTGTTCAATCGCTCCCGACTCGCGCAAATCTGACATCACAGGCCGCTTGTTCGGGCGCTGCTCCAGCGAACGATTTAACTGAGAAAGTGCAATGACCGGGCAATTTAACTCTTTTGCGAGGCCTTTAAGATTTCGTGAAATCTCTGAAATTTCGGTTGCCCTGTTTTCACCCGCAGAATTCGCCGACATCAACTGCAGGTAATCGACGATAATCAAACCAAGCTTGCCGCACTGACGAGCCAAACGTCGCGAACGCGCACGCAATTCGATAGAACTCAGCGCCGGAGTTTCATCGATGTATAACTGCGCGTCATTCATTTTTTGAATGGCATGCGTCAACCGAGGCCAGTCTTCGTCGCTCAACTTACCCACGCGCAAACGGCTCTGATCCAGCCGCCCAACAGAACCGAGCATACGCATCGCTAACTGTGCTCCGCCCATCTCCATTGAAAACACCGCCACCGGCAGGCCGCTGTCAATTGCGACGTTTTCGCCGATATTGAGTGAAAACGCCGTTTTACCCATAGATGGACGACCAGCAACGATAATCAGATCACCTGGCTGCAAACCAGAAGTCATCTTATCCAGATCAACGAATCCAGTTGGAACACCGGTGATATCGTTCTGGTTATCACGGTTGTATAACTCATCGATACGTTCTACAACCTGCGTCAACAAAGGCTGAATTGCCTGAAAACCCTGCGCTCCACGCGCCCCCTCTTCAGCAATCGCAAAAATTTTTGATTCTGCCTCATCCAGCATTTGCTTGACTTCTTTACCCTGAGGATTGAAAGCATTACCAGCAATTTCATCTGAAACAGTGATCAGTTTGCGCAGTACACCACGATCACGGACAATCTCTGCATAGCGGCGAATATTTGCAGCCGAAGGCGTGTTTTGCGCCAGCGCATTCAGGTAAGTCAAACCACCTGCGTCTTCGGCCTTGCCCATGCCATTCAGGGCCTCGTAAACAGTAATGACGTCTGCTGGCCTTGAAGAATTAATCAGTTTTACAATGCACTGAAAAATAATTCTGTGATCATAACGATAAAAATCTTCCTCACCGATAAAGTCGGCAATACGATCCCAAGCGGCGTTATCGAGCAAGAGGCCACCAAGGACAGATTGCTCTGCCTCAATGGAATGGGGGGGGACGCGAATCGCATCAAGTTGTGGATCAGTAGCGGCTTTCATGGCGCGCATTATACCTGCTAAATCAAATTACAAATAACGACTGAAGGCGACAAAGTACGGTGTGAACAATAAACATCAATAAACAAAATTGTTTATATAATTTTACGCTTACCATAAAAAAAGCCGGGGAAACCCCGGCTTTTTTTATATCTAGCTGACAGCTAATTATGCGTGCTCGCCAACAACTGATACATTCACGTTAACTACAACGTCAGTATGCAGTGCAACGGAAACAGCGTGATCACCCGCCGTTTTCAACGGACCTTGCGGCAAGCGAACTTGTGCTTTTTCAACAGTGAAACCAACTTTAGCCAACGCTTCAGCGATGTCAAAATTAGTTACTGAGCCGAACAAACGACCATCAACACCAGATTTTTGTGAAATCTGAACTGTAGAACCTTCCAGCTTCTCGCCTTGAGCCTGAGCTACAGCCAATTTTGCTGCTGCTGCTTTTTCCAGCTCAGCACGTTTCGCTTCAAATTCAGCGATTGCTGCTGCAGTCGCACGGCGAGCCATGCGTTGTGGAATCAAAAAGTTACGTGCATAACCATCTTTAACACGAACTACATCACCAAGATTGCCGAGATTAACGACTTTATCCATCAGAATAACTTGCATATTTTTCTCCTAATACCTGTCGTCAATTACGCTGTGTGCAGATCAGTGTAAGGCAACAACGCTAAGTAGCGTGCGCGCTTGATCGCTGTATCAACTTGACGTTGGTACAGCGCTTTAGTACCAGTCAGACGTGCAGGCATAATTTTGCCGTTTTCTTGCACGAAATCTTTCAATGTGTCGATATCTTTGTAATCAACTTTTTCTACATGTGCTGCTGTGAAGCGGCAGAATTTTTTGCGTTTGAACAAAGGGTTTTGTTGTTGACGCTTTTGCTTCAATTTGCTTTTATCAAATTTTTTACCGAATGCCATTTGTGGCTCCTAATCTAGTAAATTTGCCCGTATTCCATTGATATGAAATACCAGACTTTTGCTGTTGCGATTTTTGCGTGCTAAAAAACCCGTGAATGCAATCTCAACATCTAAAGGCAGTTCGGAGAATTTTCCTGAAATTTCACCTGCAGCTTGTGCGGAAATTTCAAATTCAACCAATCGCCCTGTTCCGGCTTCCACCTGCTGCGAACTGTGCATCAATATTGCTGATGCTATTGGTATCCCAGCTGGCGTGTAACGTATCGCTGATTTCTCTATGATACGAGCCATCACTGTCAGTTGATTCACTGTTTTTTATACGACCTTTTTCAAATCAAATGAATTAAGCAGCTGGTGCTTCAACGCGCTGTGCTTTAGCCGCGTCTTCTTTTTGAACAGCTTTCATCATTGGAGATGGTGCTGTTTCAGCTTTTTTCATTTTGACTGTCAGGTGACGCAGAACGGCATCATTGAATTTGAATGCTGTTTCCAGCTCAAGCAATGTTTCTGCATCGCACTCAATGTTCATGCAAACATAATGTGCTTTAGCCAATTTTTGAATCATGTAAGCCAATTGACGACGGCCCCAGTCTTCAACGCGGTGAACCTGACCACCACGTGCAACAACGCTAGCTTTGTAACGTTCGATCATTGCAGGAACTTGCTCGCTTTGATCGGGATGTACAATAAATACGATTTCATAATGACGCATATATTCTCCTTGTGGACAATAAAAATAGCCTGCCTCGGCGTCAAGACGAGTGCAGGAAGAGGAAAGCCGACGATCATAACGCACTTTTCCGTTTTATTCAATTAATTCAGTACAGAGCTAATCCGATGGCACTAGATTGCACATCGCCACAAAATTTCCTTGCACTTCACAGCGCACTGTATAAAAATACAGACTGTTTTTATATACAGCGTAATGATCTACGTTCACACAAAATGCTTAAGCTGACAGCCCGACAAGAGCAGATCCTGAATTTAATCAAAGATGCCATTCAAAATACAGGCTTCCCGCCGACCCGCGCTGAAATAGCGGCTGAGCTGGGATTTCGCTCCACCAATGCAGCGGAAGAGCACCTGCAGGCACTCGCAAGAAAGGGCGTGATTGAAATAGCGCCCGGAACATCGCGCGGCATACGCCTGCTGGAGTCAGAATTATCAAGTCACATCACAGGTCAACAACTGGCGTCATCACAATCTGTTTTTTCTCAGATAAACCTGCCACTAATCGGGCGGGTTGCGGCCGGATCGCCAATACTCGCATCAGAACACATTGAAACCATCTACCAAGTAGACCCTGCACTATTTTCTGCCAAGCCGGATTTTCTTCTCAAGGTTCGCGGCATGTCTATGCGTGACGCAGGCATACTCGATGGCGATCTGTTAGCAGTAAAGAAGACTGATACTGCAAGAAATGGGCAAATTATTGTTGCCAGGCTTGGCGATGATGTGACTGTCAAGCGCTATAAAAAAACCGGAAATTCTGTTGAATTAATTCCTGAGAATCCTGACTACTCAATTATCAAAGTAAATGAAAACGAGGAAAATTTCTCACTGGAAGGACTGGCTGTCGGGCTGATGCGAAATTGGATCTGATACTAAGAAAATCAAACGAAAATATATTGCTATCAATGACGCTTAGATAAAATCTAAATAAAAAACGCCCGAAAATTCGGGCGTTTTTTTATCCATACAACATTAATGCTTCACAACAGCAAGATCAGCAGAAGGCTCACTTGATCCAGCGGCAACGGGAATTTCCGCGTCAACCAAAGGCTGCGGCTGACGCTCCAAAGCAATTTCCAACACCTTGTCTATCCAACGCACCGGGATAATTTCCAGTTTGTTTTTTACATTGTCCGGGATTTCAGCCAGATCCTTTGCGTTCTCCTCCGGAATTAAAACAGTTTTAATTCCGCCGCGATGCGCTGCCAGCAATTTCTCTTTCAAACCACCAATTGGCAATACCTCGCCACGCAAAGTGATCTCACCTGTCATCGCAACATCTGCCCGCACAGGAATCCCGGTGAACACAGATACCAAAGCGGTCGTCATTGCAATACCAGCAGAAGGACCGTCTTTAGGCGTCGCCCCTTCAGGTACGTGAATGTGAATATCACTCTTCTCAAAGACATCAGCCTTAATGCCCAAGCGCTGAGCCCGGCTACGCACAACTGTCCGGGCAGCTTCGATCGACTCCTTCATGACATCACCTAAGGTTCCAGTGCGGATAACGCCACCTTTACCGGGCATAGAAACAGCCTCGATAGTCAAGAGATCGCCACCAACTTCCGTCCATGCCAGACCAACTACCTGACCAATTTGATTATCCTTGACCGCAACGCCAAAATCGTATCGGCGTACACCCAAATATTTATCCAGATTTTTGGAGGTAATCGTCGCTTTTTTCTCACTCTTCTTCAGCAAAAGCATTTTGACGACTTTACGACATATTTTGGAAATTTCGCGCTCCAGCGAACGAACACCAGCCTCCCTTGTGTAATAGCGGATAATATCTCTGATCGCACTTTCTGCGACAGTGATTTCCGTTTCTTTCAGGCCGTTATTTTTAATTTGCTTTTGCAACAAATAGCGCTGAGCAATGCTGGTTTTTTCATCCTCTGTGTAACCAGAAAGACGAATCACTTCCATCCTATCAAGTAAAGCAGGCGGAATATTGTACGAGTTAGACGTCGCGACAAACATCACGTCAGACAGATCAAAATCGACTTCAATGTAATGATCCGAGAACGTATGATTTTGTTCAGGATCAAGCACCTCCAGCAATGCGGACGAAGGATCGCCACGGAAATCCGCCCCCATTTTATCGACTTCATCCAACAAAAAAAGAGGATTTCGAACACCAACCTTGGCCAGGCTCTGCAAAATTTTGCCAGGCATGGAGCCAATGTAAGTGCGACGATGTCCACGAATCTCTGCCTCGTCACGCACACCACCAAGCGCCATGCGAACGAACTTGCGATTCGTTGCCCGGGCAATCGACTGACCGAGAGACGTTTTACCTACACCCGGGGGGCCGACCAGACACAGAATCGGAGCTTTTAACTTATCCACGCGTTGCTGAACAGCAAGATACTCGAGAATGCGCTCTTTAACCTTATCTAAACCGTAATGCTCATCCTCCAGAACCTTCTCAGCATTCGTCAGATCATTATTTACTTTGGATTTTTTCTTCCAAGGCAAACCAACAATAGTATCAATATAATTTCTGACAACTGTTGCCTCTGCAGACATCGGTGACATCATTTTGAGTTTTTTCAACTCATTAAGAGCCTTGTCGCGAGCTTCTTTCGGCATTTTGGCAGCAATGATTTTCTTCTCAAGTTCATCGATATCTGCACCCTCTTCGCCTTCGCCCAGCTCTTTCTGAATCGCTTTCACTTGTTCGTTCAGATAGTACTCACGCTGCGATTTCTCCATCTGACGCTTCACGCGACCACGGATACGTTTTTCCACCTGCAAGATATCGAGTTCGCCTTCAAGTTGCCCAAGCAGATGTTCAAGCCTTTTGGCTACACTGAAAATTTCCAGAATCACTTGCTTTTGCTCCAATTTCAGAGGCAAGTGTGCCGCAATGGTATCTGCAAGACGACCGGCGTCGTCAATACCAGAGAGAGAGGCAAGAATTTCAGGCGGGATTTTTTTGTTCAGTTTTACGTACTGATCAAACTGTTGAACAATTGCACGACGCATCGCTTCAACTTCAGAATCATCTTCCTCAACTGCCGCAACCGGCGTCACTTCAGCACTGAAGTGTGACTCAGAATCATGAATCTGGTGAATGCGGGCACGCTGCGCCCCTTCAACCAATACTTTTACTGTGCCATCAGGCAACTTCAACATTTGCAAAATATTGGCTATACAACCAATTTCATAAATATCGTCAGCCGAAGGCTCGTCCTTCGCAGCGGCTTTTTGAGCAGCAAGCATAATGCTTTTACCCTGCTCCATTGCAGCCTCCAAAGCCTTAATGGACTTTGGGCGCCCCACAAACAGTGGAATAACCATATGGGGAAATACAACCACGTCACGTAATGGCAGCAGCGGCAGTTGAATTTGCTCGGTAATTGAAGTAGTTGTCATGGCGCACCTTTCATAAATACTAGTTGGTAATGTTGGCGCACAAGGCTAAAACACAAGCCCATTATCAGAAAAAACAATAAAAAAGCTACGCAGAGAGCTCCCCGAGTAGCTTTACGGCTGAAGCCATGTTTTTTCCTACTTCATTCTACTTCGATTAAAAAAAATGCGGTGAATAACCATAAAAAAAAGGGGATATCTCCCCTTTTTTTGCAAAAACTCAAGCTCCGGACACTTTGACTTGCTCGTGATAAATAAGCAAAGGCTTAGCACCGTTAGTGATAGTCCCCTCATCAATCACCACTTTTTCAACATTTTGATGGCTAGGCAGATCGTACATAATATCCAACAATGCATGCTCCAGTATCGATCTCAAACCACGCGCACCAGTTTTACGGGCAATCGCTTTTTTTGCAATTGCCTGCAAAGCAGCCGGGCGTATTTCAAGCTCAGTGCCTTCCATTTCCAGCAGTTTTGCATATTGCTTAATCAGCGCATTTTTTGGCTCAACCAGGATCTGAATCAATGCCGCCTCGTCAAGTTCGTTAAGCGTTGCAATAACAGGCAAACGACCAACCAACTCAGGAATCAAACCGAACTTAATCAAATCTTGCGGCTCCGCATCCTGCATCATCTGACTTGCGCTCTTTTCCGTCTGACTTTTAACGCTGGCTGAAAAACCAATACTACTACGCTCTGATCTGTCTAAAATAATCTTTGCCAGTCCATCAAAAGCACCGCCACAAATAAACATGATATTCGTGGTATCGATCTGAATGAAGTCCTGATTTGGATGCTTGCGACCTCCTTGTGGCGGCACCGATGCCATCGTGCCCTCGATCAGCTTCAGCAGAGCCTGCTGCACGCCTTCACCAGACACATCACGTGTGATCGAGGGATTGTCAGATTTACGGGAAATCTTATCAATCTCATCGATATAGACGATACCCTTCTGAGCACGTTCGACTTCATAATTACAGTTCTGCAGTAATTTTTGAATGATATTTTCAACGTCCTCACCAACATAACCAGCCTCGGTCAAGGTCGTCGCGTCTGCGATCACAAACGGTACATTCAACATGCGAGCAAGCGTCTGCGCCAGCAACGTTTTACCTGAACCGGTAGGACCAACCAGCAAAATATTACTCTTTGCGAGCTCTACATCATCCTTTTTACCCAGATGCTTCAGACGCTTGTAATGATTGTAGACAGCGACCGCCAGAATACGCTTTGCATTAGGCTGACCAATCACATACTGATCTAATAAATCGGTAATTTCCTGGGGAGTTGGCAGCTCAGTTTTCGCGCTCGCTATATTGTCAATTTCAGATACTTCATCGCGAATAATGTCATTGCACAAGTCTATGCACTCATCGCAAATAAAGACCGAAGGCCCTGCAATCAGCTTCTTAACCTCATGTTGACTCTTTCCGCAGAATGAGCAGTAGAGCAGTTTTTCACCGCTGGAGGATTTTTTATCGGGCATGGTACGAATATGAGAAAAACAAAATAAATATAAATCGGAACGAAGAGCATATTACCTGCAAAAACAGTTTTCGTCATTGCATGCACAAGATCCAGAAGTACCTGAGAAATCGAATAATTTAGAAAATAAATAAAAAACGCCCGAACCTTTATGGGAACGGGCGTTTATCTAATTCAAGCAGCTTAAGCGCGATGAGTCAAAACTTTATCAATTAACCCGTATTCGACAGCGGCGTCAGCCGACATAAAATTATCACGATCAGTGTCTTTGGCAATCTGATCTAAGCTGCGGCCTGTGTTTTCCGCCAGAATGCCATTCAGACGTTCGCGCAAGTACAAAATTTCACGCGCCTGAATCTCGATATCAGATGCCTGCCCCTGCGCACCACCCAAGGGTTGATGAATCATAATGCGGGAATTCGGTAAAGAGAATCGCTTACCTTTAGCACCTGCCGCCAGTAAAAACGCCCCCATCGACGCAGCCAGACCAGTACACAATGTCGATACATCTGGCTTAATGAACTGCATGGTGTCGTAGATCGCCATCCCGGCAGAAACGGAGCCGCCCGGAGAATTAATGTAGAAAGAAATATCCTTATCTGGATTTTCACTCTCCAAAAACAACAGCTGCGCGACGACCAGATTTGCCGTCTGATCATTCACCGGACCAACCAGAAAAATCACACGCTCTTTCAATAAGCGGGAGTAGATGTCATAGGAACGTTCACCACGCCCACTTTGCTCTACCACCATAGGCACCATGCCCAGCATATTTGTATCCAACGCCGAATTACGGATGATGCCTGTCATGTGATTTTCCTTTTAAAACTTATGCTTGTGCGTTATTGCCCATCAACTCATCGAAAGGCAGTGTTTTTTCAGTCACTTTCGACTTACCGAGAACATAGTTAACGACGTTTTCTTCTAATACAAGGGCTTCAACTTCTGCAAGGCGATTACGATCACTGTAGTAGTACTTCACTACTTGTTGCGGATCTTCGTAGCTTTGCGCGAAATCTTCAACCTGAGCTTTGATCTGCCCTGCAGTTGCCTGCAAATTATTAGCCTTGACCAATTCAGCCAAAATCAGACCCAGACGGACACGGCGCTCTGCTTGTGCATTGAACATCTCAATCGGGAATGGAACGTCTTTCACGTTCATGCCACGTTGTGCCATATCCTGACGAGTCATTTCAGCCAGACGCTCACTGTCTTGCGCAACCAAAGAAGTCGGAACATCAAATATCACCGCCTTAACCAAAGCGTCCATCACGCTTTCTTTTGTTTTCGCTTTAACACGGCCTTTAACTTCACGCTCGAGGTTTTCTTTGATGTCAGTGCGCATCTTTACCAGATCACCATCTTCAACGCCAAGCATCTTAGCAAATTCAGCATCAACTTCAGGCAAATGCGCCCACTCCAGCTTTGTCAAAGTGATGGTAAATTCTGCAGTTTTACCGGCAACATCTTTGCCATGATAATCTTCTGGGAACGCCAACGGGAACGTTTTAGATTCGCCAACTTTCAAGCCAACAGTAGCTGTCTCAAACTCTGGCAACATGCGGCCTTCACCTAACACGAAAGTGAAACCTTCGGCCTTGCCACCCGCAAATTCTACGCCGTCAATTTTACCTACGAAATCAACAGTAACACGGTCACCGTTTTGTGCAGACTGATCTGCACCACCGTCACCATGCGTGCCCTGCTCGCCTTTAACGTGGAAATGTACACGTTGCTTGCGCAGGATATCAATCGTTTTATCGATCTCCGCATCAGTCACATCGGATTTAACCTGTTCAACTTCAGCAGCGGACAAATCGCCGACAACCACTTCAGGGTAGACTTCGAAAGTCGCAGTGAAAGCCAGAGTGCCTTCAGCAACGCCTTCACCTGTTTTTGGCTCAATGTTTGGGTAACCAGCAACACGCAGATTGCTTTCACCAACGGCCGCAGCAAAAGACTGACCAACTTTGTCGTTCAGCACTTCTGTTTCAACCTGGTAACCGTATTGTGCGGCAACCATCTTCATTGGCACTTTGCCTGGACGGAAGCCAGGTGCTTTTGCTGTGCGTGCGCGCACCTTCAAACGTTTTTCAACTTCTGATTGCACATCAGCGATCGGGAAGGAAATTGTAAGGCGGCGTTCCAATTTATCTAAAGTTTCGACTGCAGTTGCCATGAAAATCGTCCAAATAGTAAAAATTCTGTGGTGCGAGGAGGGGGACTCGAACCCCCACACCATTGCTGGCGTCAGGACCTAAACCTGGTGCGTCTACCAATTTCGCCATCCTCGCGGGATGAGTTATGTTACTTACCGGCACATCCGACGCGTCCGGCACAAAAGCAAAGGGCGACCCGAACATCAAGCGTCGCCCAAAACTATTAAATAGTGGCATTACAACTCCAACCCGTAATTCTACTGGATTTTGTAAGCCCGTGCCTTATTTTTTTAATGCTTCAAAAAAAACATTTCAGGCAACTCTGCGTCGATTACCTGAAACACCCCTCGCCTTTTGCTTAAGTCGGCTTTTTAACACGGAACCATGCCGCATACAATGCCGGTAAAAACAGCAAAGTCAGACCAGTTGCGATGATCAATCCCCCCATAATTGCAACGGCCATTGGCCCCCAGAATACCGAGCGCGACAAAGGAATCATCGCCAGCACCGCCGCCGCCGCCGTCAGAATGATAGGCCGGAACCGACGGACAGCAGACTCCACGATCGCAGTCCAGACATCTGAGCCTTCTTGGATATCCTGCTCAATCTGATCAATCAGAATGACTGAATTACGGATAATCATACCGAACAAAGCAATGACGCCTAGTTGCGCAACAAAACCAAACGGCCTCTGCAGCACAAGCAATGCCAGCGCAGCTCCCGCCAATCCCAGCGGCCCGGTCAGGAAAACCAGAATGACGCGGGAAAAACTATGCAGTTGCAACATGAGCAGCGTAAAAATGATAAACACGACTAACGGTACATTGGCAGCAATCGATTCTTGCGCCTTGCCGCTATCCGCGGCGGCACCAGCCAACTCCACTGCATAACCCGGAGGCAAGGCGGCCTGAATACCCTTCAGTTGCGGTGCGATCTGGCTTGATACGGTGGGCCCCTGAATACCATCAACCACGTCAGACTGTACGGTAACAGCCCACTCCCGCCCCTCGCGCCAGACCACGCCTGGCTCCCAGACCAGTTTGATCGTCGCGATCTGCGACAAAGGAACCGATTTCCCGCTCGCAGTAGGGATATTCGCATTGTTCAATGCGTTCACGGTTGAACGCTCATCAACTGGCTGACGCACCACCATGTCGATCAATTTATTGCCATCGCGGAATTGCCCGACGGTTGTACCGCTCAGAATCGTATTCGCCGCGCGCATAACGTTTTGCGAGGTCACACCCAATACCCGCAACTTGTCCTGATCCAAATCGATGCGCACCACTTTCACCGACTCATTCCAGTTGTCATTCACGCCGATCGCATTCGGATTCGCCATCATGACTTGCTTTACCTGATCAGCAATCTCGCGCACCTTCGCCACTTCCAGCCCAGTCACGCGGAACTGCACAGGATAAGGCACTGGTGGTCCGTTCGGCAGCAATTTCACACGTCCGCGCACCTCAGGAAAATCTTTCTTGAAAATATCGACGATTTTTAAACGCAACGCCTCTCGTGATTTTAAATCTTTAGGCAAAACAACCAGTTGAGCAACATTTGTCTGCGGAAAAATCTGATCCAGCGGCAGATAGAAACGTGGACTACCGGTTCCCACATAACTCGTCACACTAGAAACGCCATCCTGCTGCCGCACAAAGTTTTCAAACTTCTTGGTCTGCGCTTCCGTTGCGGCAAATGACGAGCCTTCCGGCAACCACAGTTCGACCATCAATTCAGGACGATTTGAATCCGGGAAAAATTGCTGCTCAATAAATTTAAAACCAAATACTCCAAGGCCAAACACACCCAGGGTGATCGCTATCGTCAGCTTGCGCCACTCGACACACCAATTCACCAGCGCGCGGAAACGGTTGTAAAACGGCGAATCAAACAGCTCATGATGGTGGTTATCATTGACGTTATGCGGCTTTACCTTTAACAGCAGATAACCAAGATAAGGCGTAAACAACACAGCTGCCAGCCACGAAATAATCAGTGCCAGCGCATTCACGGAGAACATCGAAAACGTGTATTCGCCCGCTGCCGATTTAGCCAGGCCGATAGGCAAAAAGCCTGCGGCCGTAATCAAAGTTCCGGTCAACATCGGCATCGCCGTTGATGTGTAAGCAAAGGTGGCGGCGTCAAAGCGAGAGAAGCCCTCCTCCATTTTACGCACCATCATTTCTACCGCAATAATCGCATCATCGACCAATAGACCGAGCGCAATAATCAAAGCGCCAAGTGAAATTTTATGCAAATCGATGTCAAAGATACGCATGAACAAGAAGGTAATCGCCAACACCAGAGGAATCGTCAGACCGACAACAAGACCCGGCCAAATGTCGAGGCGAAAAGGTTTGGTATGCAAGCCAAGCGACAGAAAACTGACCGCCAGCACAATGACGACCGCCTCAATCAGCGTATGTAAAAACTCACCGACAGATTCTTTCACCGCGTCAGGCTGATTTGTCACCTGCTCCAGTTGTATGCCCACCGGAAGTTTTGCCTTGATCGTACGGACATCCGCTTGTAAATGCTTGCCCAGCTCAATGATATTGCCGCCTTTTTCCATAGAAATACCAAGGCCGATCACTTCCTTGCCGTTAAAACGCATTTTGTCTTGCGGTGGATTTTTATACTCACGTTTTACTGTCGCAAAATCTCCAAGGCGGAAAGTGGTGCCGTTTGCCCGCAATTGCAGATTTTCAAGGTCCTTCACCTTCATTAAGGCACCGGAAACCCGGACTTGCAGGTTATCTGTGGAAGTTGTCAGTACGCCGGTACTTTCAATCCCATTTTGCGAGCCGATCTGAGAAACAATCGCATCGAAAGAAATACCCAGTTGGGAAAATTTCTTTTGAGAGAATTCGATATTCAGTTTTTCATCCTGCACGCCGAACAATTCCACCTTCGACACCGAAGGGATGCGTAAGAACTGCTGACGAACGAAATCGGCATATTCCTTTACTTCTTCATAGGTGAAACCATCACCCGACAACGCAAAGATAGAGCCGTAAGTATCACCAAATTCATCGTTAAAGTAAGGGCCGAGCACACCCGGCGGCAAAGTGGCTTTGATATCACCTATCTTCTTACGCACCTGATACCAGGATTGCGCCGTTTCTTTCGGCGGCGTGGATTCACGCAACTGCAGAATAATCAGTGTTTCGCCTGGCTTGGAATAACTGCGGATGCGATCAATGTACGGCGTCTCTTGCAGTTTTTTTTCCAGTTTGTCGGTCACCTGGTCGGCCATTTGCAAAGCAGTCGCACCCGGCCACATTGCGCGGACGACCATCGCGCGGAAAGTGAACGGCGGATCTTCATCCTGCCCCAGCTTCCCATAACTGAAAATACCGCCAAGCAGCAATACAACGATCAGATAACGGATAAGCGGGATATGCTCCAGCGCCCAACCTGACAAATTAAAACTTCTCGAAGAGTTACTCATTTAGAGGCTCCCACCGCAGAAGCTGACGCTTCCGTCACTGGCGGCTTTGTTGCTGGCGGCTTTATTGCAGGAGACTCAGCTCCCAGTATGCTGACTTTCTGCCCTTGTTTTAACAAATTAACACCAGCAGTCACGACCTGCTGCCCAGAAGAAATCCCACCAGCAATCAACACATCTTCGCCCGATGCGCCAGCCAGTTTTACCGGCACCAACTTCACCACACCGCCACTGACGATCCAGACCGCTGTCTGCCCTTTATCCTGAAATAAAGCCGTGGTCGGCAGTTTAAATACTGGCGCCGGATTCGGTGCGACGAAGCTGACATTGGCCGTCATACCGAGGCGCACATCTTTTGCATCCGCGGGCAAACTGACTTTAGCAAGATAAGTACGCGTCACCGCATCCGCGACCGGTGATAATTCACGTAACTTACCCGGCAATGCCAATGTCGGATCAGCCCATAAGCCGACCCTGATATCACTCATCTGCCGTATGGTATTGATTTTGTTTTCCGGAATACCGACCACCACATCCATCTCACCGGTTTGCGCAACACGGACAACCGGCGTTCCGGCAGCAACAACCTGCCCGACTTCTGCGTCAATCCCGGTGACGACGCCATCGACATCAGCAATCAGCGTCGCGTATCCCGCCTGATTGCTCTGATTTTTAAAGCCGGCAACTGCCTGCTCGAAACTGGCTTGCGCTGCTTTATAGGCGACCTCTTTGCTATCGAGGATTGCTGCAGCAACGAAATTCTTTGCGCGTAATTCCTGATAGCGTTTTAAATCGGCCTGAGCCAGATCGCGATTACTTTCTGCTGCTGTCAACGCCGCTTTCGCCTGCGTTTGTGCCAGCAATAAATCCTGAGGATCAAGCTGCATCAGCAATTGTCCGCGCTTCACCACGGTTCCCAGCTCGACTTTACGTTGAACGATTTTGCCGCCGACACGAAAGCCCAGGCGGGATTCTATCCGTGGGCGCACTTCGCCGGATAATTCAAATGCCACATCAGAAGTGGTATTGGTCGCTGTGACCACACGCACTGGCCGCACGTCCTCGGTTTTCTCAACCGGCTTGGAACAGGCCACCAACAAACTCAACAAGGAAAGCGCAGCAATCGCCCGCGACGAGGACAAACCTGAATGCCGCAGTTTGACGCGATTGACAACGGGGGACGCGTCAGCGAACACGGGAGTTTTTAGTGTTAACACAAAAGTTTTCCTTTACTATGCGGACTGAATGAGGCGGCTGGTAACGAGATGACATATTCATCATTACCGCAACTAAATGCAACTGATCGCACTGATTTTAAATAAATGACTGGCTGGTTATTTATTATAATTAAGGTCAACCTCTTTGCCAATGACTTTTCGGTCATTAAGGATTTATACCCACTTATGTCCGTTGAACACTACGAAAATTTTCCTGTCGCATCGATCTTACTTCCACCACATTTACGACCGGCAGTCGAAGTCATTTATGCTTTTGCCCGCAGTGCGGACGATATTGCGGACGAGGGAGATGCCACGCCTGAACAGCGTCTGACAGCGCTCAGCGCCTATGAGCAGGAGCTCGACTTCATTGAGCAAAACAGCAACAGCACTCAGCCCATGTTCATCGCGCTGGCTGATGTTATCCGACAACACCAACTGCCGCTGCAGGCGTTTCGGGATTTACTTTCGGCATTTAAACAGGACGTGGTCACCACCCGTTATGTTGATTTCGGACAGTTGCAAGATTACTGCTGTCGTTCGGCTAATCCGGTTGGTCGGATTATGCTGCATCTGTATCGCGCGGCGACGCCAGAAAACCTCCGTGACTCGGATGCGATTTGCTCGGCACTACAGTTGATTAATTTCTGGCAGGATGTCGCTATTGATTGGAAAAAACAGCGCATCTATCTGCCGCAAAGTGACATGCAAACCTTCGGCGTCAGCGAGCAGGATATCGCGAATCAGAATTTGAACACCGCCTGGCAAGCACTGATGCAATTCCAAACCGCGCGCGCGCGTCAGATGATGCTCTCAGGTAGCGGACTGGCGACGCAACTTCCAGGCCGCATAGGCTGGGAGCTGCGCTTAGTTATTCAGGGCGGTCTGCGCATCATAGAGAAAATTGAAGCTGTGAATGGCGATGTGTTTCATCATCGGCCAACACTGAAGGCGCAGGATTGGCTACTGCTGGGCTGGCGCGCACTGCGAATGCCATCCAGAGACTGATTCAGCATCAATAAATACTCCCCCCAGTATGCAAAAGAGCCCAATGAATACGCTGAGGTTAGCGAGGTTTCTTAAAAATAGTGGGGGAGTATATAAATTATTGCAAAATGAACATCAAGTTACAAAAAATTTCAACATCCATAAATAAGTGCGTAAAGCGCTGACGTATACTGAAACAAAGCCGCATAATGCGACTGGCAAGACGATCCCAGTCCCCACCTCCAGCAACCTTAACAACGCCAGGCTTACTCATGCGAACTTGTATATCGCGAATGTTTTTCCTACTATGCGTTTTCCCACTGAGTGCGTGCACTGTCATTGCCATCGCCGACGTCGCGGTCTCCACGACAGTGAAAGTCGGGGGTGCCGTCGTTGGAACGGCGGTGGATGTGACCGCCGCAGGCGTTAAAGCAGTAACCAAGAGCAACCCTGAAAAATAAACCCAGATTCACTATCACGCCCAGTTGAAACGGAAAGATTATGCCAACCGCGTTCGAGATCGAACAGCACAGACAAGTACAAAGCGCCGCCAAAACTGTATTGCAGCAAATGGCTGGTCTGATTACTGCAGATGACACCGAAAAAAGTATCGCTGAAAAAGCGCACCGGCTACTGCAGGCGCAAGGCTATCCGGATACCTGGTATCACTCTTGTCCGGCACTGGTATTACTCGGGTCTCGCAGTTGCGTCTCCGTCTCCGGGCGCGATTATCAACCCAATGAAGAACGTGTCGGTAACGATAATCTGGTGACGATCGATCTGAGTCCGACGCGGGATCGCTTTTGGGGCGACTGCGCCCGTTCATTTCCGATAGAACATGGCAAAGTCACACCGACACCGCAATTAATCGAATTCAGAAATGGTCTGAATTTCCTGAAACAGATGCATCAGCAAATGCAGGCGCTGGTAAGACCTCAGACCACGTTTGGCCAGTTGTTCGAATGGGCCAATATGCGCATACGTCAGAACGGTTTCGTCAATCTCGATTATCGCAACAACGTCGGCCACAGCATCGCTAACGACAAAGATCAGCGCCAGTATATTGATTCCAGCAATGACATCCCTTTGTCGGAAGTTGGTTTTTTCAGCTTTGAACCCTTTATCAGACTCAAAGGTGGTAAATGGGGTTTCAAGCGGGAAGGCATTTTTTATTTTAATGACGCGGGGATACTGGAAGAGCTGTAACCACCTCCGTTGCGCGATACATCAGGCAGTAAAAAAGCCCACCGATGATGGTGGGCTTTTTTATATGAAGCGAATACTGAATAAAAGTACGCTCAGGCGCAATTAACCACGACGTTGCTTGCTGCATCCGGCTTGGTAATGTCTGCCACACCGCTCGCATTCTGCACAGTACAGGTCTGTCCGGTCGGTTGCGTTGCCACTGTCACCGCATATGTCATGCCATTGAGCAGACTCCAGCCAAAATTATAAATACCGATCGTGCTGATCGCCAAGGTATCGGCAGTGGATTTTGCTGTCGTCGCATTCGACAGCGTCAATGTATTACCAGCGGTCAGACCATTCACCGTCACCTTGACCGGTACCGCAGGAACGCAGGAAACCGCGACATTGTTGATCGCGTTCGGATATTTATTATCCGCTACGCCGGTACCATTGGCGACCGTACAATACTGTGCGGCTGGTGGCATCGCCACCGTCACATTGTAACGATACCCACTCACCACATAATTGGTCAGCTGGAATGCGCCATTGGCAGACAAGGCCATCGTCTTGTCTGTGGCGACACTGGTCGCAGGATTCACGGTGTTGTTGTTCAAGGTAATGGTGCCGCTGTCAGCCATGCCTGACAGGGTTCCTGATACAGGCACATTCGGCACACAGGTGACGAGGATGTTATTCAGCGCGCCCTCACCTGTCATTTTTCCCGTGCCATTCGCGACCGTGCAATTCACCAGATTTGGCTGACTATAGACAACGACAGAGTAATTCGCATTGCTCGCCACATTGAATGAAAAAGGCCCATCAGCGGTCAGCGTCCGGGTGAAGTTTTGCTCATTCATTAATATCACTGAATTTGCCCCTGTTGTTCCCAGACCCGTGACGGTGCCGCCGACGGAGGTGTAAACGAAGCCACCACATCCAGCCAGGATAATTCCCAGGCCACCCAAAATTGCCACAAGTTTCGATTTATTCAAGATGTTTGTCCAAATTTAAAGTTTCGAGTCAAAAGCCAGGCTCTTTTGTGCAGAGCGATAATATAATGCGCCCACTATTATACGAGCTGTCGCGTTTTGAGTTAAGAATTCTACAATCTGATTACATTACGATACTTCCGTTCTACATGCGGTATCGCAATCTGAACAGGTTGAGACATGTTGAAGTTTGTTAGCATAGCAACTCTTATCAACTTTGATCAGCCCAGCGTTAACAACTTTTTTATATTCCAGCATGTCACCAGACGAATATTGCCAACAAAAAGCCGCAGAAAGCGGCTCCAGTTTCTACTACAGCTTCCTGTTCCTGCCAGCAGAAAGACGCCGCGCCATTACTGCGCTCTATGCTTTTTGCCGTGAAGTGGATGATGTCGTCGATGAAAGTACTGACGATATGGTTGCCCGCAGCAAACTGACATGGTGGCGCAAAGAAATTCAAGCAATGCTGGCGAATGCGCCGACACATCCTGTCACCAGAGCCTTGCTGCCACATATGACGACTTACCAGCTTGAAGGTGCGCACCTGATGGCCGTTATTGATGGCATGGAAATGGATCTGAATCAGACCCGTTACCTTGATTTTCCTGCGCTGCAAAAATACTGCTGGCATGTCGCTGGTGTCGTCGGGATTTTATCGGCCAGCATCTTTGGCATTAGCAATCCGCAAACCAAAGTATTCGCAGAGAAACTCGGTCTTGCGTTTCAAATGACCAACATCATTCGTGACGTCGGTGAAGATGCGCGCAAGGGCAGAATTTATCTTCCGGTCAATGAACTGCAACAGTTCAAGGTGACGGCAGCCGACATACTGAATGCCAGACATAGCCCTGAATTTGAAGCGCTGATGCAGTTCCAGTACGAACGGGCTCAGAAACTCTATGATGAGGCACTGGCATTACTGCCACCAGAAGACCGCCGCGCACAGCGTACCGGGTTGATTATGGCAGCCATCTACAGAACACTGCTATCGGAAATTCAGCGCGATGGCTTTCATGTGCTGAGCCAGCGCATCTCGCTGACACCGATACGTAAACTCTGGCTCGCCTGGAAAACCTATATCCGTGGCTGAAATGGCGAAGGTCTCGGAAAAAATTGCTGTGATCGGTGGTGGCTGGGCAGGCTGTGCGGCAGCCGTCACATTGACGCAGAACGGACATCAGGTCAGCCTGTTTGAGTCAGCCAAAACACTCGGTGGCCGCGCGCGCGGCGTCGGGATTAATGGGCTCACGGTTGATAATGGCCAGCATATTCTGCTGGGCGCATATCAGCAGAGTCTGAAATTAATGAAAACCGTCGGTGTTGACCTGAACACTGCGTTTTTGCGGCTGCCGCTACAAATGATTTACCCAGAGCACGAAGATGGCATGCACTTCATTGCGCCACGACTGCCTGCGCCACTGCATATGCTCGTGGCTCTCTGGAGGGCGAAAGGTCTGCGCCGCGAAGACAAGCTGGCACTCGCTCGATTTTCCTCTGCAGCGCGCTGGATGGGCTGGACGCTCAATACCGATTGCACCGTCGCAGAATTGCTGCAACGCTTTGATCAGACGGACAGACTGTGCCGCCTGATGTGGAATCCACTTTGCATCGCTGCATTGAATACACCTGCTGAACAGGCTTCTGCGCAGGTATTTCTGAACGTCCTGCGGGACAGCCTTGGCGCCAGTCGCGCCGCATCCGACATGTTGCTGCCGAGACTGAATCTGTCTGCACTGTTCCCGCAAAAAGCGGCGGAATTCTTACAGCTCCACGGCGCTGACGTGGCATGTTCAAGCGCAATCAAAGCAATCAAAAAAGACGGCGCATCTCAATGGATCATCGAGTCTGCACAGCAGAATGAGCAGGCATTTGACGGCATCGTTATTGCCACTGATGCCAGTAATGCACAGCGACTGCTGAGCGATGCGGACACCGGCATGACATTGCCACCACTGACATACGAAGCCATCACGAGCTGCTATTTGCAGTATGCGCCAGGAATAAGCCTGTCGCGCCCCATGTATGCTTTATTGGACGATCCCTCGCAACAGCGATGGGGGCAATATGTATTTGACCGCGGCCAGTTACATGGTGATCAGAGCGGCTTGTTTGCGGTCGTGATCAGCGCACCAGAAGAGCACCAACAAGATCACCAGTCGCTCGCAGGCGCGATCGCCCGGCAATTAGCTGACAGCTTCCAGCGCCCCGAACTGGCAAGCCCTCTGTGGCATCAGATCATTACTGAAAAAAGAGCAACCTTCAGTTGCACTCCGGCGCTACAACGCCCGCCAAACAGCACGGGCATAGCCGGGCTGACATTGGCCGGAGACTATACGCAGGGCGATTATCCGGCGACACTCGAAGGCGCGGTCAGCAGCGGCATCCACGCAGCAACTGAGGTCATCAACAGCCTGCGCCAATAAACACAACTGCTGCGCGCGAGGCAAGATCTCAGTTCGCATCATCAATATCGCGGATACGGCTCATTGCTTCATCAATCCTATCAACTGCAATGATGGTAAGCCCCTCGATTTTTTGCTTGGGCGCATTCGCTTTCGGAATCATGGCTATCGTAAATCCGAGCTTGGCTGCTTCTTTCAAGCGTTCTTGCCCTCGCGGCGCTGGCCGTATCTCACCAGCCAGACCGACCTCGCCGAACACAACCAGGCTACGTGGCAAGGGCTTATTTCGCATCGACGAATTAATCGCCAGCAAGACAGCAAGGTCGGCCGCAGGCTCTGCAATTTTGACGCCACCGACCGCATTAATAAACACATCCTGATCAAACGCCGCAACACCGGCATGCCGGTGCAACACAGCAAGCAACATCGCCAGACGATTTTGCTCCAGACCGACAGATAAACGCTTCGCATTCGGTGCGAAGGAGCTGTCAACCAGCGCCTGTATCTCGACCAACAAGGGTCTGGTTCCCTCTTGGGTCACCATGACACAGGAACCAGCGACCTGAGACTCATGCTGAGAAAGAAACAATGCCGACGGATTAGATACGCCTTTCAAGCCGCGCTCGGTCATGGCGAAGACACCCAGTTCATTCACCGCACCAAAGCGGTTTTTAATCGCCCTGACCAGACGGAAACTCGAATGTGTATCACCTTCAAAGTACAGCACAGTATCCACAATGTGTTCCAACACGCGGGGTCCCGCCAGGGCACCCTCTTTCGTCACATGACCGACCAGAATCATGGTGATATTCATGGTTTTTGCGACGCGTGTCAGCTGCGCCGCACATTCACGCACCTGCGCCACCGAGCCCGGTGCCGAGCTTAGTGCATCTGAGTAGATCGTCTGAATCGAATCAATCACTACTACTTCCGGCTTATGATCCGCCAGTGTGTTCAGAATTTTTTCGAGCTGAATCTCCGCCTGCAAAGCCAGTCCATGCGTATCAAGCACCAGCCGGTTCGCCCTTAAAGCGATCTGCGCGCCAGACTCCTCACCGCTGACATACAGCACTTTCTTTATCTTGGTCAGATTCGACAAGGCTTGCAGCAACAGTGTGGACTTTCCGATTCCAGGATCACCGCCGATCAAAACGACGCCACCCGGCACTAAGCCGCCACCCAGGACGCGATCAAACTCCTCGATACCCGTACCAAAACGTGGTACATCTGACGCTTCGATATCGGAAAGATTCAACACTGGTGCGGTTTGCGCGAGACTTTGGTGTTTCCCCGAAAAACGATTGCCAGCCGCCTCTATGATCGTTTCGACCAAGGTATTCCATTGCCCGCACGAGGGACACTGCCCGGCCCATTTATTGACGATGCCGCCGCACTCCGTGCAGGTGTAATTAGTTTTTGCCTTAGCCATAACTTTTCAAAGAAAACGTAATAAACACTGATATTTTACCCAGTAATTTCTGATATACATGCTCTAATTCAGCGATCAGGCGAGATTTTCATGGTATAAAGCTGACCGATAACACTTTGTAACAGGCAAACGACAAGCATGAGACGTGGTTTCTATACAATTATGGCGGCACAGTTTTTTTCTTCGCTGGCCGACAATGCGCTACTGATTGCCTCCATGGCGTTACTGGTATCGATGCAATCGCCAAGCTGGATGCCACCTTTACTGAAATTTTTCTTCGCTGTCTCTTACGTATTACTAGCCGCCTTTGTCGGCGCCTTTGCTGATGCTCTCCCCAAAGGCAAGGTCATGTTCATTACGAATATGATTAAAGTCCTTGGTTGCGCTTTAATGTTTTTTCATGTGCATCCCTTGATTGCCTATGCTCTCGTCGGATTTGGTGCAGCAGCGTATTCGCCGGCAAAATATGGCATTCTGACGGAATTGCTCCCCCCTGAAAAACTGGTCGCTGCAAATGGCTGGATCGAAGGCTTAACAGTGACCTCCATCATTCTCGGCACCGTACTTGGTGGTGCGCTGGTCACCCCTCATATTTCGGCGACCTTGCTGAATTTTGATTTCCCGGTGGTTGATTTTCCAATTAATACGCCGACCGAGGCAGCACTCTGCGTCATTACCTTCTTTTATGGGCTTGCCGCTCTGTTTAATTTGCGCATCCCCGACACAGGTGCCCGTTACGCCCATCAAAAGCCCCATCCAGTGCAATTAGTGTGTGATTTTTCTCATTGCTTTGTCACCCTATGGAAAGACAAATTGGGGCAGATTTCACTGGCTGTCACTACGCTGTTCTGGGGCGCCGGGGCAACACTGCAGTTTATCGTTTTAAAATGGGCAGAAGAATCTTTACAAATGCCGCTGAATAAAGCAGCGGTATTACAAGGTGTTGTCGCTATCGGCATTGCCATCGGCGCAGTTGCTGCCGCTAAATTTGTCCCACTCAAAAAATCCCTGGCAGTCATGCCCATGGGCATCGCAATGGGACTAGTCGTCACCACCATGATCTTCGTACACAGCGTCTGGCTCGCCTATCCTTTACTTGTTCTGGTTGGTGCACTGGCAGGCTTCTTTGTAGTACCTATGAATGCCCTCTTACAGCACCGCGGCCATGTGCTGATGAGTGCTGGACACTCAGTTGCGGTACAGAATTTCAATGAAAACTTATCAGTACTGATCATGTTGGGCTTGTACGCGCTAATGATCTATTTAGACCTGAACATTCAAGCTGTGATTGTAATATTCGGTTTATTTGTGGCGAGTACAATGTTCATTGTGATGAGAAAGCATAGTGCAAACCAGCGCCAGTTTGATTCACTGGCACTGATAGGTGAACATAAGCACTAGGGACGCAATATTGCCGCAGAAGCCCGATCCCACCAGTCGTCAGGAATCAGCATACCGCGGCAAACTTCCCGGGCAATACCGTTCTGGGTAACGGTGATCGCAAGCAACACTGGCGCCGTCGATATCGAAAAATGTGATTTGATCTGTGTCAGTAATTCTTGCTTTCCGAATACAGCGTCACTACTCAGTTGCACCGGTGCCAGCCAGGCAAGGCGCTGCAAAATAACGCCTTCGCACTCAGTCATTTCCTGCAAATCACGCAAAGTCCAGATGTAACCACGACAATGCTGCTCCGATACTCCATCAACCGCAGAGCCTGCTCGACCGATATCCATATCGCGATAAAACAACCAGCCTTTGACAAGTGCTTGTGAATGCAGCAAAGGAAAAGG
The DNA here is from genome assembly GCF_014284215.1 of Undibacterium sp. FT79W. Classification (NCBI taxonomy): domain Bacteria; kingdom Pseudomonadati; phylum Pseudomonadota; class Betaproteobacteria; order Burkholderiales; family Oxalobacteraceae; genus Undibacterium; species Undibacterium sp. FT79W. The sequence goes on from NZ_JACOGB010000002.1 coordinate 402,421, forward strand.
CAACAATTTCTTTGCGGCCGGATGCAAACCCAGACGCAATTGCTGCTGCACTATTTTCTTCATCTTGGCACCCAGCGTATCCGCGAGATTCGGGCCGAGATAATTAAACAAATCAGGTGCTCCGCTTTGTTCAGATGCCGCGTCAGAAAAAAACAAATAAAACTTTGTCGCCAACTCCCAATGCACAAGCCCCGCGCCTTCTTTTACCAGAAAATCAAACTCGCCAATGGTACGTGCCTGCTCATCATTCACTTGCAGACCATGCGCAAACAGCTCACCTGAATCAGCAAGATAAAAAGCAAGCAACACCTCCGCATACAAACCCAGTCGTTTTGTCGGCGCATCACGCAAGGCCTGATGCAAAGGCGCCGGAAATACATCAAGCTTGGTTAACCACCGTTCAAGCTGAATCTGAGATGGTAGCTCCGGTGCGACGATCGCACCTTGCCACACGGGGGACTGCTGATCGAGCAAATCGGGAGAACTTAACAACCATGCGAGTGAGCGGACATGCACATCGTTCAGATGTCCCCACTGTTGATGAAACTGTGCCTGATAGTCTGGATAGACTCGCATCAGACGTTTGTTGGTAAAGCGTTTTGAGCGAGACACAAATCGCGCCACGCCTTACTTTTTTCTACAGGTTTACGCAATAAATACGCAGGGTGGTAGGTCACAATCATAGGCACACCGTTGACATGATGTTCTTTTCCACGTAATTGCGAAACAGGCGTATCAGGATCTGCCCCCAATAAGGCAATTGCTGCCGTCTTACCCAGAGCAACAATCACTTTCGGCTGAATTAAGGCAATCTGGCGCTGCAAATACGGCAGACAAGCCTGTATTTCATCGGCCGTTGGCGGCCTGTCTTTACCGCGGCTATCCGTCGGTCGACATTTGACAACATTAGCAATATACGCACGTTCACCGCGCTGCACACCAAGTGCCCGCAGCATATTATCAAGCAACTGTCCGGCTGCGCCGACAAACGGCTCACCCTGTAAGTTTTCGTTATAGCCCGGACCTTCACCGACAAACAACCATGTCGCTGCGGTATCTCCAGTGCCAAAAACTGTTTTTGTCCTACCTTTACACAAGCCACAAGCCACACAAGATGCAACTTCGGCTTGCAATGCATCCCAGGACATCACAGATACGCGATCCACGGGATCAGACGCCACTGGCGCTGAAGACGGGGTTACGTCCGCCACTGTTACAACATCGGTGACACCACCGTCAGGCAAAACAGCCGCAGGAGGAACATCCGCCAACGCCAACGTCGCAGCTACTGGAGTTACCTCCTCAGACGCATAGCGGGAGAGCCACAACGGGCCCAAACCCATTGCATTCAGAATTTTGATACGAGCCGTTTGTTCGGCAGCATTCATCAGCACATTCTCCGCATCACGATTGCATCTTCACGGGTATTTACATCGACAGGATAGTAGGCTTTTCTTCTGCCGATTTCCTCAAAGCCATCGGCAAGGTACACCTCAATTGCCCGATAATTACTACGCCGGACTTCCAACAAAACTGACGTCATGTCCTGTTCTTTTGCATACAGATGCAGGTATCTCAACATGGCGCTCGCATATCCCTGCCCTTGATTTTCTTTACGGACCGCGAAATTCAGCAGATGCAATTCGTCAACAACAGGCATTACAAAAAAATAAGCGGCAATTTCTCCGGAATGATCGCGAATACCAAATGCCTGATAGCCACTTAAAAACGAATCGGTAAAATTTCCTCTGGACCAGGGATGAGAGTATACCGCCTCTTCAATCGTCAGTATCTGATCAATGTCCGCAAAACCCAATTTCACAAAGTTATGCATGTTTTCTTATACTCTGTACGAAAAGCCGCATATTACTTCTGCCCCTGCACCAAAGCTCGTTCGGCAGTAGTTAAGGCAATCTTATTTCTCAGGTACAGCGGCTGCGCCAGCTCTGGTGAGACATCCTGACCGCTTGCCAGCCCCAGTCTCCCCAACTCCGCAACCTGTTTTGCATGCGGCATCATCGGAATCGATGGAAACTGAATAAATTGAGAAGGCAAAACAACGCCATTCCCAAGGACAAAATACGGTGAATCAAGATCAGCACTCGGCGTAATATCTTCTATCTTCGCCAACACTGGAGCGCTAACTTCTACGCAGACTCCACCTACAAAGCGGTACTGCGCCCAGTACACCTCGCTCATACGCGCATCCAGAACGCAAATAAAATTATCCGTCTTTACCTCTGCGAATGCTGCCAACGCCGTCGCGTGCAGACTAACCACTGGCACAACGTTTAATTCTGCGCCATAGGCAAGCCCCTGAACAATGCCGCAAGCTGTGCGTATTCCTGTAAATGCACCGGGGCCGCATCCGTAAGCCAAAACATCACAGTCAGACAGTGCGATGCTGGCCTCCGACAGCAATGACTGCAACGCAGGCAAAATTCCTTGTGAATGGGTCTGCACACCGGATAACTCGCGCACATAAATCTGATCATCGACAAGCAAAGCTGCTGATGCCAGTTCGGTCGATGTTTCTATTGCTAAAATCGTTGTCATAGACGTATTTTACCGTGTTCACTTCAGTGCAAGGCTGGATTTCTATTGAGATTGAATCGGTTAGAATTACAACATGAACGCACATATTCACACTAATGATCTGAAACAGTTGAAAAATCAACTGAACACCAAACACTGGCTGGTCGCCTGCCTTTGCGCTGCATGGTGCGACACCTGTAATATTTATCGCACAGCATTTGAAGAACTGGCTGTCCGCCATCCGGAAAAGTGCTTTGCCTGGGTCGACATAGAAGACCATGCCCATCTGGTCGAAGATATAGAAATTGAAAATTTCCCTACCATCCTGATTCAATATAACGATGACGTGGCATTTCTGGGAACGATGCTGCCTGACGCATCACAACTCCACCGGCTCATTACGTCCATCGAAGAAAGCGTACGATCCAACCCGATCAAGCGCAGCTCCCTCAATCAGGAGGCACCGGAAAACTGGAGTCTACGCCGGTTAATACTCGCGGACTAGTCAATCACTAAGCCAATTCGGTGTTCATGTCAGCGTGAGCACATTCTTCAACTTGAACATCTCAGAATAGAAAAAAGGGACTAGATTTGCATCTAGTCCCTTGAATCTGGTGCGGCTGGCAGGAATCGAACCCACGACCCCTTGGTTCGTAGCCAAGTACTCTATCCAGCTGAGCTACAGCCGCGAAGAAGAAAATTATAGCACAAGTAAACCCAACATTTAAAGCCCCTCTGCTCAACTTTTGTGACGCGAGATAAATAAGTATTAAGGCAAGCAAAAAAAATGCAGCGAACCGGGGAAGAAAATGAACAAGAAAAAAAGAAGCGCAGAATAGAAAAAAGGGACTAGATTTACATCTAGTCCCTTGAATCTGGTGCGGCTGGCAGGAATCGAACCCACGACCCCTTGGTTCGTAGCCAAGTACTCTATCCAGCTGAGCTACAGCCGCGAAAAACAAAATTATAGCATAGGACTTTTGATTTTATAAGCCCTCCCGCCATTATTTCAAATTTCAACCTGAGCGCCGACTTCAATCACACGATTGCTTGGGATGTGATAGTAGTCCGCTGCATCACGTGCATTGCGAGACATGGCAACAAAAATGCCCTCGCGCCATCTTGCCATACCACCGCCCGGCGTAGAGATAATCGTCTGCCTGGAAATAAAGTAAGAAGTTTCCATAGGCTCAAAAATCAGACCACTCGATGCACACAAAGCAAGCGCAGCTGGAATATCCGGCTCATTTTTAAATCCGTAAAACAGATCGATCTGATAACACGAATTACCAAGATCGGAAATCTTAATACGTTCAGAAAATGGTACCCATGGAATTTCCCTGTTATGCAGCGTCAGAAAAACCACTCGTTCATGCAATATTTTATTGTGCGATAAGTTATGCAAGAGTGCGTGCGGCACACCGTCTGCCTCACCACGTAAGAATACGGCAGTACCGTAAACCCGGGTCGGCGCAGAAACAAACAGGGATGCAAGGAAATCCTCCAGCGGAATTGCATGTTTTTTCAGATTTTCAAATACCAGCTCACGTCCACGTTTCCAGGTCAGCATCAAGGTAAAAATAATCAATCCCAGCACAATCGGGAAGTAACCGCCATGGAAGAATTTCAATGCATTGGCAGAAAACAGAGAAACGTCGATGGCTAAAAAGAAAAATGTCGCAGCAACACACAATAGAAGATTGTATTTCCAGCCAAACCGGATAACAAAAAACGTCAGCAATGACGTCACCAGCATCGTACCGGTATTTGCGATACCGTAAGCCGATGCAAGATTCGTCGATGAACCAAAGCCAATCACCGCGCCAACAACCACAAACAATTGCATCCAGTTCGCCACCGGAATATAAATCTGGCCGATTTCTTTAGCTGACGTATGCACAATCTTCATACGCGGCAAAAAGCCGAGCGAAATAGCTTGTTTGGTCATCGAGAACGTCCCGGATATCGTCGACTGAGATGCGATCACCGCAGCAACCGTCGATAAGATGACCAGAGGATAAATACTCCACGCACCCAACTGATAATAAAAAGGATTGGTCACTGCTGCCGGATTAAACATCAGCAGCGCGCCTTGTCCGAGGTAATTCAGTGCCAGTGCGGGAAACACAATAAAAAACCAGGCCGCACGAATCGGTTTAGCGCCAAAATGCCCCATATCCGCATACAAAGCTTCCGAGCCGGTAAAAGCCAGTACGACAGCACCGAGCGCAAAAAAAGCTCCCCAGTGATGGTCTATCACAAAGTTCACTGCGTATAAGGGATTGAAAGCGGCAAGAATTCCCGGAACGCGGATGATGTTATACAAGCCCATCAAGGCCAGAACTGAAAACCACAACAACATCACCGGGCCGAACATCTTCCCTATGCCTGCAGTACCTTTACGCTGAACAGCATATAAACAGATCAGAACAATCAGCGTAATAGGAACAACGACTGGTTTAAAACTGGGCGTGGCAACTTCAATACCTTCCATTGCCGACAATACCGACATCGCCGGGGTGATCACGCCGTCACCGTAAAACAGTGAGGCGCCAAACAAGCCAAGCACAGTCAGGGGAAAGTAGAGTTTAGAATTTTTACTGACCGATTCGAGGGACAGCGCCGTCAGCGCCATAATTCCGCCTTCACCGCGGTTATCTGCGCGCAGCACAAGCGTCACATACTTGAGAGAAACGATGATAATCAGTCCCCACAAAATCATAGAGACGATACCAAAGATATTGGCCTGTGTGAGCTGCAATCCGTGGGCTGGCGCAAACACTTCCTTCATCGTATAGAGAGGACTGGTTCCGATATCGCCATAAACAATGCCGACTGCCGCTAACGTCAATCCTGCCAGACTGCTTTTCGTTTGATGATTATCCAATTGCGTACCTTGTAATTATTGGTGCGTTGCACAATAGGGCATTCCAGAGGCAAACTCAATAGTCCAAAACAAAAAAAGAACATATTAAGTTAATACGCAACAGTTAGCACATAAATAGTAACCTCACCGGGCAGGAACTGGTACGACATGTGTTGTCTCGCTCAGACGGAAAGAGAATAAATTTACCTTTTACCAAAAAACTCAATTGCAAATCAAACATCACACTAACTATGCCCATGAATATCACTGCAATCGATCGCGCACGGCGATTTCAAGTACGTCGAAACATCAACGCTGATCAATATAAATAGAGAATTCGATGCGCTTCCCTGGATTTTTTCCGGGAAATAAAAAACCGCAAGAGTTAATCCAACGCAACCTGCTCGACCGCGTCTGTTTTTACCTCATTAAACCGTTCAAGAGCAGCAATCAGTTCATCGATCGCTTCACTTCCGAATGCCTGCTCAACATATTGATATTGCGTGTCAATCAATGGGGCAATTTTCAGCATCAGCGCATCCCCCTGCTCTGACAACGCAATTAAGACGCGGCGTTGATCCCCTTTCACGTCACAACGGCGGATCAGATCAAGCTCCTCCATGCGCTTGAGTACCCCTGCCATGCTAGGGCTGGATATCTGACATAAATCACATAATTCTCGTGGTTCGAGTTGGCCGTGTTCATCAAGTACACGAAAAATTCGCCACTGCTGATCCGTTAAGCCAAACCGACTCAATATCGGACGGAAGTGACTCATCAGATTCGCACGAGCCTTCAAAAACAGTTGTGGCAGATTTCGGTAGGCAATTCTGTGATTCATATTGACTCCATTCAGATTAATTATTTTCAATAATTCAAAGCCATTGTACAGATTGACTTACTAATATATTAGTGTTTTAATTCACTAATATATTAGTATTCTGACGGGTTATCGGTGAAACATTTTAAAAATTGGGAAAAAGCATGATAGTCAGAGATCGCCCGTCTGGCTTTCGGCTGTTTCTCATGTTGCGAGGCTCTGTCTTGCCAAGAATATTGCCGGCCCTGACAATTAATATTCTGATTGCTACATTGGTCACCATTTCGCATGGTGATTTATTTGAACTCAAAATCACACTGACGACCATTCCGTTTACCCTGATCGGCTTGCCTATCTCCATTTTTCTCGGATTCCGGAATAACACTGCGTATGACCGCTTTTGGGAAGCGCGCAAACTCTGGGGCGAACTACTGATCAGGAGTCGCAACCTTTCACGCCAATGTCAAAGCCTGATTGCATACCCGATCACAGCAATGGCATCAAATGGGCTGACAGATATCAGGGTACGCATGATTTACCGGGCAATCGCCTTTTCCTACGCACTTAAAAATCTGCTGCGCGATTTGCCGGGTGAGGATATGCCGCAATGGCTGAATCAAGAAGAGGTCACGCTGATTCAATCATCCAAAAACAAACCCGATTTTTTAATTAATCGTATGGCGCTGGATTTGCAGCAAAGTATGAATGAAAAGCGCATCGATCCCTGTCTCGCGGCCAATATTGACACTACCTTATCAGCCATCACAGCCGCCGCTGCCGCGTGCGAGCGCATAAAAAATACGCCCATTCCTTTTTCTTACACATTGCTGCTGCACCGGACTGCCTATATCTACTGTTTTCTGCTGCCTTTCGGACTGGTAGATTCGATCGGCTTTATGACGCCATTTGTGGTGGCAATTGTTGCCTATACCTTCTTTGGCTTAGATGCACTCGGCGATGAAATCGAAGAGCCCTTTGGTCTTGACGCGAATGATTTGCCATTAGATGCAATCTGTCGTGCCATCGAAATTGATTTACTCGAAGCAATACAACATGCCCCGCTCCCCGCACCAATGCTACCGGTGGGTTACCGGCTGACTTAGGCCACAAAAGAAGTACGGATTTCAGAAACACCGGCAACAACAACCTGGTCGCAGAATCAGGAAATCAGAACATAAAGTAATTCTCCCATCTACTTTCAGAGACAAAGGAATATAAAAATGCACGAAGCTCAACAACAACGGATACGTCTTCCAGAATTAAGAAATCGCGTCACGACTGCCGAACGGGCAGCGTCGTGGATAGAAGACGGAATGACGGTAGGCATGAGCGGTTTTACGCGAGCTGGTGACGCAAAAGTTGTTCCCCTCGCGATTGCGGAACGGGCAAAATCTGAACAACTGAAAATCACCCTGATGACTGGCGCATCACTGGGTAGCGATGTCGACAAAACACTGACCGAAGCCGGCGCTATGACACGCCGCATGCCATTTCAGGCAGACCCGACCTTGCGCGCGGCAATCAATCGCGGCGAGATCATGTATGTCGATCAGCACTTATCCGAAACAGTTGAGCAATTGCGCACGCGCCAGATCAATGCGATTGACGTCGCCATCATTGAAGCCATTGCGATCACAGAAACCGGCGCCATCATCCCGACCACATCTGTCGGTAACAGCGCCAGCTTTGCTATCCTGGCGGATCAGGTGATCGTCGAAATCAATCTGACACAGTCATTGGATCTGGAAGGTCTGCACGACATTTTCATTCCTAAGCACAGACCGCAACGGGAGCCAATTCCTATTATGTCGGCAAGCGACCGCGTTGGAACAACGGCAATCATGATCCCGCCAGAAAAAATTGTTGCGATCGTCATTACCGAAAAAGCCGACAGTGCTTCGACCATTTTGCCGCCAGATGAAGAAACAGCGCAGATCGCCGCCCACCTTGTTGATTTTTTCAAACAAGAAGTCAAAGATGGCAGACTGACCAATAGCCTGATGCCCATGCAGGCTGGCATAGGCACGATAGCAAACGCGGTCATGACGGGCTTCATTGACAGCCCCTTTGAACATTTGCAAATGTATTCAGAGGTCTTGCAAGATTCCACTTTCGATCTTTTTGACGCCGGAAAACTGGACTTTGCTTCCGGCTCATCAATCACACTGTCGGCGCAAAAAAGTCAGGAAGTATTTGCCAATATCGGCAAATACAAAGATCGCCTGGTGCTCCGTCCGCAAGAGGTCAGCAATCATCCCGAGGTCATTCGTCGTCTCGGCATCATCGCCATCAACACCGCGCTTGAAGCCGACATTTATGGCAATGTGAACTCCACACATGTACTCGGCACACACATGATGAACGGTATTGGCGGCTCGGGCGATTTTGCCCGCAACGCCTACCTGTCGGTATTTGCGACCAAGGCGATTGCCAAGAATGGAAAGATATCGAGTATCGTTCCTATGGTCACGCACGTTGACCACAATGAACATGACGTTGACATTATCGTGACCGATGTCGGCCTAGCAGATCTGCGCGGATTAGCACCGCGTGAACGCGCACAGAAAATCATTCAGAACTGTGTGGCAGAGCCTTACAAACAAATGTTACTAGATTATCTGGCGGAGGCAGAATTACGTGGTGGACAGACTCCACACGTCTTGGAGAAGGCGTTTTCCTGGCATGTCCGTTATCGTGAGACTGGCACTATGCTGGAACAAGCTGTCGCATTGAAAGCTGTTGCCTGATCTGTTTCAAAGAGCAGATACAACAAAACGCCAACTGAATTTTTTCAGTTGGCGTTTTTTTCATCATATCTTGACGCATCAATGAGAATGCATAGGCTTGATAAGAAAACTAGCCAATATGCCCCATCTTGCTTTCGGACTAAAAATCAGGCGATTACTCGCTGACCTCGACTAAACGTCCATTCAATGGCTGCACTGGGCGGGCATTCATTTCATAAAGTTTTTTAAACGCCGCGATCTGACTCGCAGACAACTCAACCGGCTGCTTCAGCACTTGCCAGCGCACCCCATCACTGCATGGAGGCGTTGTCAATGAACCGGTGAATTTGTAGTAAGTGCGCGTCGCTGGTAAAACACTGGCTGGATCAAAATTAGTTAACGGAGTTGTTTTCCCTTCTGCAGGCAAGGCTGAAAAGACCGGCGCCAATGCAGCATGTTCCTTCCCTTTTTTAAACAGGACAGCGACAACAGATAATTTACCGTCGTTCAATTTGTGCACAAAATGCGCAACCATAGGATAGCTGACCCCATTTATTTTTTCTTCACTAGGCGTATGAAAGTGGAATTGCAACAGGCTGCCTTCATCGTCGCCAGTTTTCAGACTGTTACCAGCAGGTACATTGACCTGCACCGTATGACCATTATTGATTACCTCAGCACTGTTGCTGACATACTTAAAATCCAACGGCAGCAATGCGGCTTTTTTTGCATTGCGCTCAACGATGTTAATTGGTGACTGCTCTTTACTCATTTTACAAGCAGTATTGGCAGCATCCAGCTCAGACCAATGCGCGGGCGCAGTTTTTCCTTCATAGCCCCAGTGAGGAGCATGAGCCTTATCATCTGCCAGAGCCAGGCCGGATGATACAGATAACAAACCCAAGACAGCCATACAAACTGTTTTATTCATTTCATCATCTCCTTCAATTTTTTAAAAATCTTACTTAAGCAAGAGCCAAAAAAAATAACTTCATGACTCAAACCACTTCACCAGTGAGAAACAGTAACAACGACAACAACAGCAATTCCAGAAGCGACACAAAATTTAATTAAATTAAAATTCGTCCCACTCTTCGCCACCGGCTGCCTTGATTGAATTCCCGCCATCCGCAACCTTGACAGTACCGGCAAGACGTTTTACCTGACCGCGTTGAGTCTGATTGTTTCGCACAGAAGCAGGCGCGGCACGGCCATTGGTTTTCGGCGTGGGTGCAAATCCACCTTGCGCCCCGGGAATTTTAAAGACACTCACAATTTGCGTCAGGACTTGTGCTTGCTCTTCCAGCGATGCGGCTGCAGCTGCGGCCTCTTCAACCAGCGCCGCATTTTGCTGAGTGACTTCGTCCATTTGCGTCACCGCGTGATTAATTTGCTCGATACCGGAGGTCTGCTCCTGGCTTGCAAGACTCATTTCCCCCATGATATCGGTAACATTTTTGATACTGGATACGACAGAATCCATGGTGGAGCCAGCCTGATCCACCAAGCGCGAACCAATTTCCACCTGCTCTACCGAGTCTCCTATCAGGGTTTTAATTTCTTTGGCAGCACCAGCCGATCTCTGCGCAAGATTGCGCACTTCACTGGCCACGACTGCGAAGCCACGTCCCTGCTCGCCTGCACGCGCCGCTTCCACCGCGGCATTCAACGCGAGAATATTGGTTTGAAAAGCGATACCATCAATGACCCCGATAATATCCACGATTTTTTTCGATGACGCATTAATTGCCCCCATCGTATGAACCACTTCATTGACCACGGCGCCGCCTTTGGCAGCGACTTCTGACGCAGAAATAGCCAATTGATTCGCTTGCCGCGCGTTATCCGTATTGTGCTTGACGGTCGATGTCAACTCTTCCATTGAAGAAGCAGTTTCTTCCAATGCACCTGCTTGTTCTTCGGTGCGAGACGACAAATCCAGATTTCCTGAAGCGATTTCAGTGGCAGCGGTATGAATAGTTTCAGTGCCAACCCTCACCTTACTCACAATATCGATCAGATTCCCGTTCATGTCTTTCAGCGCCTGCATCAACTGCCCCGTTTCGTCAGTTGAATTTACCTGAATTTCTGAAGTTAAATCGCCTTGCGCCACCGTTTTTGCCAGATCAACAGCGACACTGATAGGATTAACGATAGATCTTGAAGTAAACCAGGCAACCAGACCACCGCAGATAACGGCAAGTACGGTGATGGAAATCATCAAAAATAATGCTGATTGATATGCGTGTGCCGCGGCCTCTTCATCACTCGCATTTTTTTCTTCCTGAAGATTTGTAAAATCCCGAATGGCATCCTGCCATTTTGCAGTAGCTGGATTGGCTTCCTTCAAAAGAAATTGCACAGCTTCTTCTTTATTCGTATGGACCATTTCCTCAAATTTGTTAACCAGTGCTCTCGCTGCAATCTGATCCTCTTTAATGCTGGCAACAAATTTCTTTCCATGGTCGTCAAGGGGCATTTTTTCCAATCGGGAAAAAGCCTCATCGTAATGAGCCCGCGCTTCGTCAATTTTTTTATGTTCCAGCTTGGCCTGCGCTTCATCTGACAGCAAAGCGATTGAACGCACTACCCGCGAAACGACATGGATGGATCTGGACATATCTTCCAAGGCATCCATTTTTTTAATATTCACAGTCACCACATGATGCAAGGATTGGTTGGATTGTTGCATACCGTGAATGCCAAGGTAAGCCAAACCAATCAGCATCAGCAGCACAAGAGCAAAGCCTGCACCTAGTCTTGTACCAATTGGCAGATTCGACAATTTCATCAATGTCTCCGTTTACTTGTTGAAAATAAAATGACTTCTTACTGACAGATTTATCAGTAATTTTGAGTAGCAATGCTCTTAAAATTCTTTGTCAAAATTAATCAGGCTCAGGTATCCGGAAAAAATGAAAAAAATACAAACAGACGCTGACAAGACAACTCACGCGCAGGATAGCCCGCTTGAAATAAATTACTGTTTCCAATTGTCAACTATGAGAAAAAACTCATAAAAATCAACAATCTTTATCACTTTTACGTATGAATTTACACTGAAAGCAAAGTAGATACGTAGTCCAGTGTCGTGATGAAACAACATCATTCCTATCAATGCGCTATCTCTCCCGCTAGCGTGATAAACGCTTTCAGGTAATCGATTTCTGTATCCGCTTCCCGCACGCCCAGAAAAATCTGTTTTGCGATTCCCTGCTTACCTAAACGGACTTGCGCGATCTGCATTTTGCTGGCGTACTCCGCCACCAGCCAGCCCGGTAATGCAGCAACACCCCGGCCACTGGCAACCATCTGCAACATGATGTCGGTTGTTTCTATGGTTTTATGTTTTTTTGGCGAGCAATTCGCTGGCAATAAAAACTCTTTGTAAATATCAAGGCGTTCAATTGCGACCGGATAGGTAATCAGCGTTTCTTCCAGTAACTCGTTGGGGGAAATATATTTTTTCCCCGCCAGTCTGTGCTCTGCCCCCACCACCAGCACTTGCTCATAATCAAAAACCGGGGTGAACAATAAGCCGGTTTTATACAATGGATCAGGCGTGACCAACAGATCGATTTCATCATTCAGCAAAGCGCCAATGCCGCCGAATTGAAATTTCTGTTTGACATCGACATCGACATCCTGCCAGCGACTCAGATACGGCGCCACCACCTTCAGCAGCCATTGATAACAAGGGTGACATTCCATGCCAATCCGCAAGGTGCCTCGGCCACCTTCGGCGTATTGCCGCATGACTTCTTCGGCATACTCAAACTGCGGCAACAAGCGGTTTGCCAGACCAAGTAAATACTGACCGGCCTGCGTCAGACGTAATTGCCGTCCCTCACGCGCCCAGACTGGCGTCCCCAAAAACATTTCCATTTTCTTTACCGTGTGACTCAGCGCCGATTGCGTCAGACACAGTACATCCGCTGCTGCGGTCAATGAACCCTGGCGATCAACCTCGCGTATCAGTGTCAGATGAAGGCGTTCCAGCATATTTTATTCCATGAATATTAATAATCAATTCATTAAATAATACCATTATTATTCATGAATTAAATTATCTATCATGCACTCCTACACATGAGGAGTTATATGGTTACGACACACAATCTCGGCTTTCCACGCATAGGCGCAAAACGTGAACTGAAGTTCGCTTTAGAAGACTATTGGAAAGGAAACATATCCCAGAACCAGCTCGAAGACACTGGCGCATTGTTACGACAACGTCATTGGCAGAGCCAGTCACAGCTGGATTTTGTTCCGGTCGGCGACTTTTCGTTTTACGATCAGGTGCTCGATATGAGTTTCCTGCTGGGGAATATTCCGGCCCGCGTGCGGCAGCATGAAGGCAATACGCTGGACAACTATTTCCGCGTTGCCCGTGGACGCGCAGCACAGGATACTGCGTGCCATTGCGTGCACGCAGGCGAAATGACGAAGTGGTTTGATACCAATTATCACTACATCGTCCCGGAATTTGATGCGGAGACGACTTTTTCCCTCGATGCCTCACGCCTGCTGAACCAGATCAGACAAGCGGCTACGCTTGGCGTGACAGCGAAACCCGTCGTCATCGGGCCAGTCAGTTATCTGTGGCTGGGGAAAACAAAAGACGCATCAGACAAACTGGCCTTGCTGCCCAAGCTCTTGCCTGTCTATGCACAACTGCTGGATGCGCTGGCGGCCGAAGGTGTGGAGTGGGTGCAGATCGATGAGCCGGTGTTGGTGACCGAGCTTGATCCCGCATGGCAACAGGCATTCACCACAGCTTATCAAGCGCTGACACCACGCAAACTGAAACTGTTGTTGACGACTTATTTTGGCGATTTGCAAGAGAACCTCAGCCTCGCATGTGCATTACCTGTCGACGGCATTCATATTGACGCGATCAATGCGCGGCATGAGCTGGAGCGGCTGCAAACTTTGTTACCGGATAGCATGGTGTTATCACTGGGCGTCATCAATGGTCGCAACATCTGGAAAACCGATTTACACGCAACCCTGGAATGGCTGGAACCCATACACCGCGTATTGCAGTCACGCTTATGGATCGCGCCCTCCTGCTCCCTGCTTCATGTGCCGGTTGATTTGCGCAGTGAAGACAAACTGGCTAGTCATATTCAATACTGGCTGGCATTCGCCCAACAAAAACTCGATGAATTGCATATCCTCGCACAGGCATTGAACAAAGGGCGCGTATCAGTACAAGATGCACTGGTCGCCAACAGCGCCGCCATCAACAGCCGAAAAAACTCGCCCCTCGTGCACAACCCTGCCGTCAAAGCCGCCGTTGTCGACATCAACGCCAGCCTGGGACAACGATTAAGCAGTTACGAACAGCGTGCAAAAAAACAATCTGCCTGCTTACAACTGCCCGCCTTTCCAACGACCACCATAGGCTCCTTTCCGCAGACGCCAGAAATTCGTCAGGCACGCAGTCGCTACCGTCTGGGGCAACTCGACGAAACCAGTTACAAAACATTCATGCAAAACGAAATTGCCCGCTGCGTGCAAGAACAGGAAGCGCTGGAACTGGATGTATTCGTGCATGGTGAAGCCGAACGTAACGACATGGTCGAATACTTTGGCGAGCAACTGGATGGCTATGCTTTCAGTGAATTCGGCTGGGTGCAATCGTATGGCTCGCGCTGCGTCAAACCACCGATTTTATTTGGCGACATCCACCGCCCGAAACCAATGACAGTGGACTGGATTACATTTGCACAGTCACTGACGGACAAACCGATGAAAGGAATGCTGACCGGCCCCGTCACCATCCTCAACTGGTCTTTCGTGCGCGATGATCAACCGCGGTCGGTATCTTGCTACCAGCTCGCACTGGCGATACGACAGGAAGTGCTGGATCTGGAAAAAAGCGGCGTGCGCATTATTCAGATTGACGAAGCAGCGCTGCGCGAAGGCTTGCCATTGCGACGCACTGAATGGGACAGCTATTTACGCTGGGCAGTCGAATCGTTCCGCATTGCCGCCAATGGCGTCAGTGACGAAACACAGATCCACACGCACATGTGCTATTCCGAATTCAACGACATCATTGCCTCTATCGCAGCGATGGACGCCGATGTCATCACCATAGAAACATCGCGTTCGGATATGGAATTACTCGACGCATTTGACCACTTCAGTTACCCGAATGAAATCGGCCCCGGTGTCTATGACATACACTCGCCCAACATTCCGGCGCAGGAACACATCGTCCAACTGATGCGCAAAGCGGCAGAACGCATTTCCACAGAACGCTTATGGGTGAACCCGGATTGCGGCTTAAAAACCCGCAGTTGGGAAGAAGTGATCCCCGCCCTCAGAAACATGGTGACAGCGGCAAAACAATTACGCCAGGCAGCGTAATTTTCACCATCGCCAGGCTCAACGAGCCTGGCGCATCACTGCGGTACGATTACAGCTGCATTATTGGTGCACGGTTGAAGCATCAGCAGCAAACGCATCGTCATTTCTCCACAACGATAACCGTTGAACGACATCTCTTAATAAATACGTGCCTCGCAGGACGAAAAGCCGCCACGAGGCTTATTTTTATTGGGGATATCGCATCTGGATTGGCGCCCAGTAAAGTCACATCAGAAAGACGCGATCTGCTTGCCCCCGCAATACATACGGCGTTGCGGTGCATGCGAATGACGCCGCAGGGCGAGTTATTCCCCTGCATACGGTCAATCATGGCAAAATCTGGCTATGAAGCAATCTTATTACCCTCCATGTTAAGCTCAAAAATACTACTGATAGACGATCACAGTTTGTTTCGCACCGGGCTGAGAGCCTTGATTTGCAACGGTTTACAAGACGTCAGCGTACTGGAAGCGGCATCGCTGGAAGAAACCATGCGGGTTGATCTGACAGATATTCACTTGATTTTGCTCGACATCAAATTACAAGGACTCAACGGTCTGGAAGGCATTGCCTTACTGAAGAGAAAATGGCCGGAGACACCAGTGCTTGTTCTGTCTGCAGACGATGCGCCCGAAACCGCACAGCTGGCGCGTGAACGTGGCGCACGCAGTTTTATTTCGAAAGGCGACACTGCTGACAATATTCTCGCGGCAATTCTCAGTGTCCTGCGCGGTGCAGCAGACGATGCGGAAATGCCAGTGCAACAGATGCAGGAAAAGACCAGAGCAAACGCTGCAAAGCCTTTGCTGACCCCGCGTCAATACGAGGTTCTGGATCTGGTCTGTCAGGGTTTATCAAACAAGCTGATTGCGCGTCGTCTGGATCTGTCGGAAAACACGGTGCGCTGTCATGTGCAGGTGGTGCTGACGACATTGCAGGTATCGAATCGCTCTGAAGCGGCATTCGCGGCACGCCGCAAAGGTCTGGTGAACTGAGTGATCAAAATGGTCAGCGTCGTCGAAAAAAATATACAGCGCGAGCTGCAACTGTTGCTGATGAAGAATCTCGGCAGCTCGACCTTACCCGGCATTCTGGTTGCGCTGATCCTGTATCTGACGCTGAAAAATCATAGTAATGAACTTAGTCTGGCACTATGGCTGATCGCGGTCAGTGCGTCGAAACTGTTTGACGTGTATGACGCAAAACGCATCATCCGCCGTGGAATTCACCTCGATCAGACGGCTGCACTGAAAATACGGCTGATGCTGCTGCACGCAATGGATGGCGCGATATGGGGTTCATTAGCCTGGCTGAGCCTCTCTACTTCCACCAATGCCGGAAGCGTGCTGATATTAGCGGTGCTGGCAGGCATTGCTGCCAATTCGATGTCGATCTTGTCACCGGTATTGCCGGTGTTTGTTGTATTCGTTGTGTGTGAACTTGGCTCTATCGTTTATGCGGTCATATCACTCAACGATCCTGCCTATTGGGCTATCGGCATTGCCGTCGCACTGTATGTCGTGACGCTGATGGGTCAGGCATATAATTCTTCGCGTACGGTGCGCAACTCCATACAATTGCGTTTCGACAATCTGGATCTGATTCAACAACTGAGTGCTGCGTCGGAAAAAGCAGCGAAGGCGCTGGCTGCAGCTGAGCGGGCGAATGCAGAAAAATCGCAGTTTCTGGCAGCAGCGAGTCATGATCTGAGGCAGCCCATCCATGCGCAGGGTTTATTTCTGGAAGTATTGCAGACGACAAATTTATCGCAACATCAACGTGAGCTGGTCAACAGCATCAGCTCGGCAACCAACGCTACTACCGAGATGCTGCACACCTTGCTCGACTACTCACGCATTGAGGCTGGTGTGGTTGAGCCGCAAGCGCGAGCATTCCGTTTGCAAACATTGCTCAGCAAAATAGAGAATGAACTGGCACCGCAGGCAAACACCAAAGGGCTGCTCTACCGCAGTCCGGAAACTCATGCTGTTGTTCATTCCGATCCTGCATTAATTGAGTTAATTCTCAGAAACCTTGTCTCAAATGCGATCCGTTACACACATCACGGCGGCGTGCTGATCCTGTGCAGAAAATATCAATCGCGACTGAGTCTGGAAGTGTGGGACAGCGGCATCGGCATAGCCTCCTCCCAATTTGAGAATATTTTCAGTGAATTTCAGCAACTGGGAAATAGCGAACGCGACCGGCAAAAAGGCCTGGGGCTGGGACTGGCAATCGTCAGGAAAATGGTGGATTTGCTTGGACTTGAATTGCAACTGGCATCTCGCCCGGGACGCGGCAGCGTATTCAAATTAAGTCTGCCACTGACACAGCTTGCCGTGCTGGACGATGACATCAGTACGGCGCCGCTAAGGACACCGCAATTGCACGCGAGAGTGTTAGTCGTCGATGATGATGCGATCGTGCGTCAGGCAATGGCGCAGTTATTGGCAGAATGGGGATGTCAATGCGATCTCGCTGAATCGCAAGAAGAGAGTCTCGTACTCGCCCGCCATCACCCGCCAGACCTGATTATCAGCGATTACCGCCTGCGCGATCACTGTAAAGGAACCGATGTAATTCAGGCGATACGCAGTGTTTGCAAAACAGAGATACCAGCGATTCTGGTGACCGGAGATACTGCGCCGATACGCTTACGCGAAGCTGCCGCGACCGGCCTGCCATTAATGCACAAGCCGGTATCGCCATTACTGTTGTATAAAGAACTGTCATTACTCCTGCCAACAAGTCAGGAGCAATAACTTTAATTCGCCTAGATATGTCTTCAAAATGAACTATCGGCACAGCCATGCTCAGGTGATCGGCACATCACGACCGGGCGCAAGCCACAAAGAGGTGATTCACTGCTGACTGGTAGACTGCCACTCCATAAGTAAACGCGACGACACCATAAGAGTTCGCATAGCTGGGATCGATGTCTGACGTCCACATATTGCCCGCAGTTGCAGGCCAGCCATGTGTACCCTTCACGCCAAAGTTATCAAGCGAGACCAGTTCAGCAGACGTTGGCAAACGCCAGCCGCCTAAACCACCAAATGACGTATTCGTGCAATAGGTCGTGCCATCCGCCCAGGTATAGGCGCCATTAATATTAAACGTCGGCGGCGTCCAGATCACGCCATTGCGAACAAAGATATCACTGCTGATCGAATTAATATGCCCTACAAAGGCAGTCACCATAAACGTATTGTTACCGACGTATTGCAGCAATACAGAGTCGCCTAAAGCACCGGATAAGCCTCCGCCCGTCACCGCACCTGTACCTGCCATATTCTGAATAATGGTCTGATTGAAATTGGGGATCAGCGTCCAGGCGGCTAAACCTATCACCTGTAACTGATCACCGATGGCGGGAGCCGTTGGCAGTATAACGGCGACGCCGGTACTGCCGTTATTGGTGATATATCCACTATTGGTCGCGGCCTGCACACTCGCATCCGTTGTAGTCACCCAATTGAGGCGACCTGAAGGCCCCGCAGGCCCTGTCGGACCAGTTGGCCCTGTTGGTCCTGTTGGTCCCGTTGGCCCTGTTGGTCCTGTTGGTCCTGTTGGCCCGGTCGGCCCGGTTGGCCCAGTAGATCCGGTAGCACCTGTCGCACCGTTGCAGATGTAAGTGGTTGATGTTACCTCGCCCGCAGCAAGATTGCCGTCACGATTAACATCCGGGCCGGAAGTTATTTTGCTGCCGCCGTTGGTACAATTGGCTCCGGCAGGCTCAGTAACCGTCGTCACTAATGTCGTTAAACCATCGCTACCGGTTGCGCCAGTCGCCCCCGTGGCACCTGTTGCCCCTGTTGCTCCGTTACATACATAAGCCGTCGTGGTGACTTCCGATAACTGCAATATACCGTCGTTATTCAGATCGAGGCCAGACTGTATCTGATTACCGTTAGCGGGACAGATGTTGGCAGCAACACCGGCAACGATTTTGACTAATGTAGTTGATCCATTTGTGCCATCAGTACCATTAGTACCGTTAGTACCGTTGGTGCCATTCTTACCGTTAGTACCATCGCTGCCAGAGAGGCCGTTGCAGATATAAGAAACCGAAGTCACTTCTGTGTTGTCGAGAAGGCCATTGCCATTGGTATCCGCTCCGGAACTGATTTTGGAACCACCGCTGGGGCAATTATTTCCGACTGGCTCGACCGTAGTAGCGATCAGTGCATTAACTCCGTTCAGGCCATTTTTACCATTCGTACCGTTAGTGCCATTGGTACCATTCGTACCGTTTGTACCATTAACGCCGTTGCAAACAAATTGCGTATTGCTGACTTCGCTCTGATCCAAAACACCGTTTC
This sequence comes from Undibacterium sp. FT79W, assembly GCF_014284215.1. NCBI lineage: Bacteria > Pseudomonadati > Pseudomonadota > Betaproteobacteria > Burkholderiales > Oxalobacteraceae > Undibacterium > Undibacterium sp. FT79W. The sequence goes on from NZ_JACOGB010000002.1 coordinate 422,068, forward strand.
CGTTGATATCGACCCCGGATTGAACAGTGACGCCACCGCTGGCGCAGGCAGTTACTGGCGCAGAATTTACTGTGGCGAATGCGACAGCATTTTTTGCGATCACCTGTGGAGTCGCTGGCGTCACCGACGTAGCATCGGTAGCAACACCATTGCTGCCGCCGCAAGCAGTCAGGAACATTGCGGCGAATACGGTTACGAGTAGCTTTTTATCGATATGAATATGAGACCGGATGATCAACTGCATTCTCCCTGTATGTGTCTAGCCCGCCAATGAGGCAATTGCAACCGCTGAGAGAATTTTTTGATCCAGATAGAAATCAAGTACTTCGCAACTCACCAACATGACGAACTGTAAATAGTAAGATGATAAGGCTCGAAGCAAGCGAATCCTATAGTCTGATTGGACTAAGCATCTGCACGCTATCTGGGATTAAGCAATGATATCCGCTGCTGGAAGGCAGCGCCCTGTCTGCCATTACAACTCTCACGACATAAGAAATCAGATATGGATGGACGCGAGGAAGAAAAACCTCCGATAAACAAGGCGTGAATTCGCCCCTGCAAGACTGGATGGTTGAGAGAAGTAAAGGTAAATAGAGGCATGGCCTTTAACTGTACGGGAACCGTCACACGCACCAAAATAATGCAGCTCCTGTACACTTCCATCTTTATCGTCAAGTGATGCCTGGTATGCGTAGAAAATGGTCTTTATCGAAAATGAGTCTCGTCTGGCTCAGGACTTTTTTACCTGCCGGTATGAATATCAGCCATATCGAACGTCTGCGCGCCTGCGGTGGAATGTTAGCAGGCTTGCTACTGACAGGGGTGGCGACACAGTTAATGCTGGGTTCCGTTTTCCGTGTTCCCATGTTACTCGCCCCCATCGGTGCTTCCGCTGTGTTGCTGTTTGGCGTGCCCTCCAGTCCGCTGGCACAACCGTGGTCTATCGTCGGCGGCAACATGATCTCTGCGCTGGTGGGCGTCACCTGCACTCATTTTCTGGGCGCCTCCATGATGACGGCAGCGATTGCCACCAGCCTTGCAGTCGGAGCGATGTTTTTCTCCCGCTGTCTGCATCCTCCTGGTGGCGCAGTTGCGCTGACAGCCGTATTAGGCGGCCCGGTTATTATTGGACTGGGATATCAGTTCGTCGTCTTCCCCGTCTTACTCAATTCCTTGCTGCTGATGCTGTTTGCACTGGCATATAACAATGCAACGGGCCGGCGTTATCCGCATGCCTCACAGCCCGATCACAGTGGTACACACGGCACTGCGGACGCGCGTCCGATTGACCGCCTGGGATTTACTTCGCACGATCTGGATGAAGTGCTGCAACAATATAATCAGGTATTGGATGTCAGCCGCGATGATCTCGAATCCCTGTTCCTGCAAACCGAGATGCATGCTTATCGCCGTCGCTTCGGCGAAATTATGTGCAGTGATGTCATGTCCAGAGATGTGATTACGGCAGAGTTCGGCACCACACTGGAAGAGGCCTGGACATTATTGCGCCAGCACAGAATCAAGGCTTTACCGGTCACCGACCGCGCCCGCCGTGTGATCGGCATTGTGACGCTGGTGGATTTTATGAAAAATGCCAATCTGGATGTCTATGAAACATTCGAAGAAAAATTGCGGCAGCTGATACGCCGCACCCGCGACCTGCATTCCAGCAAGCCCGAAGTGGTAGGACAAATCATGACGCAGCCAGTCAAAACCGCCCGTCATGATATGCATATCGTGGAACTAGTCCCTTTGTTGTCCGACAAGGGCTTACATCATATTCCCATCGTGGATGATGAGCGACGTCTGATCGGCATGCTGACGCAATCAGATCTGATTGCCGCACTGTATCGCGGCAAACTGGCAGATACGGAAATAAAAACAGCGGGCTAAGTACCTGCATTCAATGACGCAGTAAATTCAGGTGCAGGAAGGAAATGACATTCAAGATCACTTACTGAGCAAACCTGAAAAAGAAAAAGCCCTTGAAACTCAAGGGCTTTTTCAGTGTTGCTGGCGGAGACGGTGAGATTCGAACTCACGACCCAGGTTACCCCAGATGCTTCCTTAGCAGGGAAGTGCCTTCGGCCACTCGGCCACGTCTCCACACTTTCACAACCGAGTCTTACAACTTGGTTGCAATCGAGACCAAGATCATAGCTGCTGAACTGCTTTTGGTCAACTACTCAGATAAACAAAAACAGCTTTTTTGCAAACTTAATAATCCAGGAATGACGCAAAATTGTCCCGGCAAGGCATGGCAACGAAGACAGTACGAATAGTACGGGAGCCATAACGCCGCCGGGGCGGTTTTGCACAAGTCCTATCAAACGCTTTCCAGACCAAAAGCTTTGTGCAGCGAGCGCACTGCCAGCTCCATATATTTCTCGTCAATCAGCACTGAAATTTTGATTTCAGATGTCGAGATCATCAGGATATTGATGCCCTCTTCAGACAAGGTACGGAACATTTGCGATGCGATGCCAACGTGGCTGCGCATGCCGACACCGACAACAGACACTTTAGAAACTTTCGTATCGCCAACGATGCTTGCCGCACCAATATGCGCCTTCACACTACCTTCAAGAACCGCCATCGCTTTGGCATATTCACCGCGTGGCACAGTAAACGTGAAATCGGTTTTACCTTCAACGGACTGATTCTGGATAATCATATCCACTTCGATATTCGCATCAGCGACCGGACCCAGAATCTGATAAGCAATTCCTGGTTTATCAGGCACGCCTAACACGGTAATTTTTGCTTCATCACGACTGAACGCGATGCCAGTGATGGTGGCTTGTTCCATATTTGTATCTTCCTCAAACGAAATCAGAGTGCCGGAATTCGCTTCTTCTTCCAGCGGCATTAACGGGTCAGTCAGTGACGATAAAACGCGGGTAGGCATGCGGTAGTTACCGGCAAATTCGACCGAACGGATTTGCAGTACTTTGGAACCCAGCGATGCCATTTCCAGCATTTCTTCAAATGTCACGGTGTTCAGGCGGCGCGCGTCGGAAACCACACGTGGATCAGTCGTATAGACGCCATCAACGTCGGTATAAATCAGACATTCCTGCGCCTTCAATGCAGCGGCAATCGCAACAGCTGATGTATCAGAGCCACCACGTCCCAGCGTTGTGATATTGCCCTTCTCATCCACACCCTGAAAACCGGTGATGACGACAATTTTTCCAGCATCCAGATCGGCTTTGACTTTGGCATCATCAATCGATTCGATACGCGCTTTGGTGTAAGCGGAATCGGTCTTGATCGGGACTTGCCAGCCAGCGTAAGACACGGCTTGTTTGCCGATAGCCTGCAGCGCCATGGAAAGCAAACCGACTGACACTTGTTCGCCGGTCGACGCAATCATGTCGAGTTCACGTGGATCAGGTTGCGCCATAATTTCTTTAGCGAGACCGATGATGCGATTGGTTTCGCCGGACATTGCTGATGGCACCACGACTATCTGGTGACCGGCATCATGCCATTTGGCGACGCGCTTGGCGACGTTCTTGATGCGTTCAGTTGAACCCATCGAAGTCCCGCCGTATTTGTGGACGATTAAAGCCATAGATATATAAGACTGAAGGAGTAAAAAATGAGGTAAATCAACCCCTTACTGTACATGCTGCTCTGCAAAATAACAAGGAGCGATGCGGCATGAATGCTGAAGAATACGTGGCAATCACGATATTTCCGACAAATTTTCTCTTGTTCGAAGAAAAAATTTCACCAGAAAACCGAATAATGACTATGTGTCTGCGTTTTACAGGCAATTCGGAAAACCTTCATCGAAATATCCCGAAATTGGCATTTTCAGGGGAGTATGCGTCAATTTTGCCCTAACCTCAGCATGAAATATGGGTGTTTAAATATACTCCCCGGAGTATATACAGGTAAAAAAATCACCTTTAACAGCACTGTGACACTGATCAGACAAAAAGGAAGCAACATTACTTTTTCGCATATCAATATAAGCAATCGATAGTAGAAAAAAGTGATCTCACCACACCATCTGCGGCAGCGCGGCAGAAACATCGGCGCCCCGCTGCACTCGCCTGCTTCACGAATTATTCTTTGTTCCCTGAAAACAGCTGATGCCAGCCTTCTATGCCGAGTTTTTGCATGGTTTCGATGTTTTTTTCATAGATCGTTTCCGCTTCTGGGAACGATTCAACGGCACGATCAATACTTTCTTCACGCAATAAATGCAAAGTTTGAAATGGTGCACGGTTCGTGTAATTTTCGATGTCGTCGATGCTGGTGTCGGCAAACTGGTAATCCGGATGGAAATTTGCAATTTGCAGGATGCCATCGAGCTCCAGCTCTTCCAATAATCCATCGGCCACATCGAGAAAATCATTAAAATCGAGAAAATCCTTCAGCACGTAAGGATGGATTAACAAAATGGTGTCGATTTTCTCCGGATTTGCTTCTGCCAGCACTTCCAGCTCACGCCGCAAATCTTCGAGCAAGGCTTCCGGCGTCGTAACGTCGCTGACGACATAACGAATTTGCTTTTTGACGTGCACAGACTTTGCAAACGGACATAAATTCAGACCAATCACTGCCTTTTCCAACCATTCGGTGGTTTGCGCGATGATGTCGTCGTGTGAAAGAGAGTTTGCTTGTGACATAGGAAATTTGAATCGTCTAAAAGAGCGCAAGGATAGCATGCGGCCAGAGACCAACTTCTGAGCACCGACAAAAACTGGCGTAAAAAAAAAAGCCCGGAAAGATTCCGGGCCACTTACTCGATTCGCGACTACGCGCTGCCGTCGGGCAAGGATTCGCCGCATTATCTGTCACATATTCAGCTGAATATTAAGGTTCATATTCAACCGAATATCGACAATGACAAGCAGATTAAATTTCTTCGTACAAAGGCAGTGTCAGGAATTCCGCAAAATCTTCAGAAGTCGACATTTCTTCAAAAATCTGCGCTGCACGGTCGTAAGTTGCACCGTTGCCAGCCACTTCTTTGACCTTCGCCAATTCTTCAGGAATCATCGCGCGCACCATATCAGCAGTCACTTTGCGACCATCTTCCAGATTACCCTTGGCTGAACGTATCCATTGCCAGACCTGGGAACGGCTGATTTCTGCCGTTGCTGCATCTTCCATCAGATTGTGAATCGGTACGCAACCATTACCTGCCAGCCATGCACCGAGGTAATGAATACCGACGTTGATGTTGTAACGCAGACCGGCTTCTGTAATCGGCGTTTCAGGCTGGAAGTTCAGCAAATCTTTTGCCGTCACTTCGATATCCGGACGCTGCTTGGAAATCTGATTTGGCGCATCACCCAATACTTTTTTGAATTCCGCCATCGCCAGATCAACCAGACCAGGATGGGCAACCCAGCCGCCATCGTAACCATCGGTTGCGTCACGTGCTTTGTCGTTGCGCACGCCGCCCATTGCGATCTCATTTTTTTCCGGATCGTTTTTGATCGGGATCAGAGCAGCCATACCGCCGATTGCCGGTGCGTTACGCTTGTGGCAGGTTTTCAGCAGCAACAACGCGTAAGAACGCATGAATGGCGCAGTCATCGTGACTTTAGCGCGATCTGCGAGGCAGAAATCTTTGTCGTTCTTGAATTTTTTGATGCAAGAGAAAATGTAATCCCAGCGACCAGCATTCAGACCTGAGCTGTGTTCACGCAATTCGTACAGGATTTCATCCATCTCAAATGCAGCGACGATGGTTTCGATCAGGACTGTCGCTTTGATCGTGCCTTGTGGGAGGCCGATTTCATTTTGTGCCATGACAAAAATATCGTTCCACAGGCGCGCTTCCAGATGCGATTCCATTTTCGGCAGGTAGAAATAAGGACCAGCGCCGCGTGCCAATTGTTCTTTGGCGTTATGGAACAGGAACAGCGCGAAGTCAAAGATACCGCCGGAAATACGCTTACCGTCGACCAGTACATGCTTTTCATCCAGATGCCAACCACGTGGACGGACAACCAGCGTCGCAATCTTGTCATTCAGTTTGTAAGACTTACCATTTTGTTCCAGGCTGATGGTGCGGCGAACAGCGTCGCGCATATTGATCTGACCAGTGATCTGGTTATCCCAGTTCGGTGTATTGGAATCTTCAAAGTCAGTCATGTAACTATCTGCGCCAGAGTTAAACGCATTGATGACCATCTTGCGTTCAACCGGACCAGTAATTTCTACCCGGCGGCATTCGAGTGCCTTAGGAATTGGGGCAATCTTCCAGTCGCCTTCGCGGATGTGTTTGGTTTCTGGCAAAAAGTCTGGTGTCTCGCCAGCATCCAGGCGCTTTGCGCGCTCTACGCGTGCGGCCAGCAATTCCTGACGGCGTGGCTCAAACGCACGGCTCAGTTTGGCAACCAGCGCCAGCGCTTCTGGTGTCAGAATCTGTTCAAAACCTGGTTTGATTTCACCAGTAATCTGCATACCTGCAGGTAAATTCAGTTGTGTCATGCTGCTCTCCTAGAAAATAAAACAAAAATTATTACTGCATTTGTTCAATAAAACCGACTACATCCCTGAGTGAACGCCCTGTTCCATGCGGCGTCACGCCTAACTCTTCAAGGGGTGCATCATGGCGATTCACCCAGAATGTTGTATAACCAAACCACGTCGCACAGCACACATCCCAGGCATTCCCCGAAACAAATAAAATATTCTTTGCAGGCAATCCGAATACGTCCGGCCCGAGCTGATATGCCTCCGGCGCTGTCTTGTACTTCCTCACTGAATCAACAGACAATAAGTGGCTGAAAATACCTTGCATACCAGCAGCGTCAACTGCGGCCTGCAGCATGTGTGTGGTTCCGTTCGACAAAATGGACAATTTCATTCCGCTGGCACGCAACTGCTGTAATACCTCAAGATTTTCGGGAAACGCATCAAGCCGCGCATACTGCCCCATCAGCGCGTTTTGCGCGTCCAGCGTCAAATCTAACTGTAATTTCTTGCATGTGAAAATCAAGGCATCCTGAGTCACTTCCCAGAACGGCTTATACATGCTGCACATCGTGCGTAATTGCGTGTATTCGATCTGTTTGCTACGCCACAATTGCGCCAAAGCCTCACCCTTACCGGGAAACAGCTTGTCACCTGACTGACTGATGGAGTACACATCAAACAAGGTACCGTAGGCATCAAAGGCAATCGCACTGATAGACATGTCACTCCTCAAACAGGCAATAAATGCACTATGCATTTCTGATGAGTACAGTATATTCAATAAAAACCAACATAAATATACAGTTTTATCACTTTATCTTTTACTTTAAGTTAAAAATAGATGCACAATAATTCTTGTATGCTGACCACCTCCCAATCTTCACCCGGCGAGCAACTATGGATCAATTCAAACAAATTTCAACTTTTGCAGAAGTTGCCAGCCGTGGCAGCCTTTCTGCCGCTGCGCGTGCCGAAGGTGTTGCACCAGCCATGATCAGCAGAAGACTGGATGCGCTAGAAGAACGCCTGGGCGTAAAGTTACTACAACGCACAACCAGAAAGATCGCCTTAACCAATGAGGGTGCATCGTTTCTGGAAGATTGCCAACGCATACTCACCGACCTCGAAGCAGCGGAATCATCGGTATCGGAACGCAATGCGCACGCCAGCGGGCTGCTGACCGTATCGGCTCCGGCAGGTTTTGGCCGCCAGCATGTAGCACCGCTGATTCCCTCTTTTCTGAGTGAGCATCAGGATTTAAAACTGACACTGAGCCTGAATGATCGCGTGGTCGATCTGATCGGTGAAGGCGTGGATGTTGCGATCCGCATTGCGTCACTCACCGACTCGAATCTGATCGGCGTTAAACTCGCCGACAACAAGCGTGTCGTCGTCGCCTCGCCGGATTACCTTAAACGTCATGGTGCGCCGTGTAGCATTGATGAGTTAAGCAGTCATAACTGCCTCGCATTCAGCGCCGATGGCAGCCAGCGCGGCTGGACCTTCAGGCAAAATGGTAAAAACATGACGGTGAAAGTTGAAGGCAACATGGTTTGCAATGATGGTGAAGTCTTGCATGACTGGGCAGTTTCCGGCAAAGGACTGGCGTGGCGATCCATGTGGGAGGTCGGCGCAGAGATTGAATCAGGCCAGTTGATCACAGTACTCGATGAGTACACAGCGCCGGGAAATGATATTTATGCGATATTTGCGCAACGACGCCATCTACCTTTGCGGATCAGAGCATTCGTCGATTTTTTAAGACAGGCATACAACAAGCCCGATTACTGGAAGAAATTCTGAGTAAAAAATGAGTAAAAAAACGGGCGCTTCAAGCGCCCGTTTTTTCCATCGTTCAATGCAGATTAAAACTCTTCCCAATCATCTTCTTTCGCTTGCTTACTGACTTTTTGCGAATTAGAAGCTGCCGGAATTGCAGCAACTTTGGTAACTTTTGCGACTGGAGCAGATGCCGGTGCAGGCTTCACAACTGGACGGGATGCGGCCGGAGCAGCAGACCTGTGCGGCGTACCTGCCGTATTTTCCTGCAGTTTAAAAATACCTACGGCCTGATTCAGATTATTTGCCTGATCACGCATACTGCCTGCAGCGGCAGCGGCCTCTTCAACCAGCGCCGCATTTTGCTGAGTCGCCTCGTCCATTTTTGTAATTGCCTGATTTACCTGTTGAATACCATCGCGTTGCTCTGCGCTGGCCGCAGTAATTTCAGCCATAATATCGGCAACACTTTGAATAGAAGATACGATTTCATCCATCGTCTTACCGGCATCATCCACCAGGCGTGTGCCTGCTTCAACCTTATCAACCGAATCTGCAATCAGTGTTTTAATTTCTTTCGCAGCACCAGCGGAACGTTGTGCCAGATTACGCACCTCGGTTGCCACCACCGCGAAACCTCTCCCCTGTTCGCCGGCACGAGCCGCTTCCACTGCAGCATTCAGCGCCAGAATATTGGTCTGGAAGGCAATACCATCAATAACACCAATAATATCGACAATTTTTTTCGAGCTATCTTTGATCGATGACATCGTATGCACAACGTCACCCACAACTTGTCCGCCACGGGTCGCCACCTGCGAGGCAGCGACTGCCAAAGTGTTCGCCTGACGCGCATTGTCAGCATTCTGCTGCACCGTGGATGTCAGCTCTTCCATTGACGATGCTGTTTCCTCCAAGCTCGCGGCCTGTTGCTCGGTGCGGGAAGATAAATCCATATTGCCAGTAGCGATTTCATCCGCAGACAAGGCAATCGAGCTACTACCCTGACGCACTACAGTCACCGTCTGAATCAGGCTTTGACGCATATTTTCCAAGCCAGCTAACAACTGCCCCATTTCATCTTTCGAATCAGGCTTAATCTGATGTGACAAATCGCCATTACCAATAGCATCAAACTGTTTGAGGGTAAAACGTAAAGGATGAGAAATTGCACGCAGCAACAGATACGCCGAAATGAATACACCAACCAGACCAGCCATTACGCCAAGTACGTCAACCCAAACAAATATCGTGAACTCTTTTTCACTCTGCGCCAGCAGTGACGAGGATGAATTGAACTGATACACAGCCAGCTTGCCAACATCATCCGAATACGCTGTAAACAATTTTGGTACGTTTGCAACGTTCAGCTTATCAGCCTCTTCTGTGTTACCTGCTTTCAATGCCGCCAGCAAAGGCAGATAAGCATTTTTGAGAAACTGCTCGCGCGTCGAAGCTGCCGTATCGGCAATTTTTTTCTCTTCGGCATCTTGCGGCAAACTCTGATATTTGTTCCACGCTTCATCAGATTTCTTTAAGAACTCTTCGGCACGCGCTACTGTGGCGGCGAGCGTAGCACTATCAGGATGAGCAATCGCCCGATCCACGACAACCCGCGATCTTAACAAATGGTCTCTTGCCTCACTCAATGCCTGAACCGAAGGGAGCTGATTCGTAAATAACTCCTTGATTACGGTATTACTATTATGCACACCATAGATACCCATCAATCCACCTATGGTCAGCATAATTGCCATCACTCCCATAGTACCAATGAGCCGCAATCGAATCGTTAAATTGAACATTATTTAATTTCCTTTTTTATGCCCGAATAGGTTCAAAGAAGAATACAAAAATTGAGAGGAAATGTGTTGATTGAAGACAACATTTTCTTTTGTCGGTAATCGAAGTATAAAGTCCTTATCGCAGTTTAGCGACTGACTTTTTTTAAAAAAGACAAAAAAAATCCCCGACGAATCGGGGACTTTTACAACAAGGCTTATAAAGCCATTTAACGTCTGAATTACAGAGGTTGAATGTTAGAAGCTTGTTTGCCTTTAGGGCCTGTCGTTACTTCGAAAGAAACGCGTTGGTTTTCTTTCAAAGATTTGAAGCCGGAGGATACGATTGCAGAGAAGTGAGCAAACAAATCTTCACCACCTTCGTCTGGAGTAATGAAACCAAAACCTTTAGAATCATTGAACCATTTAACAATACCTGTTGCCATTACTATTTCCTATTTCAGTTAATGTGGGCATGTGCCCGGTAAATCGTTTCAACCAAGTAAGAAATGACAGACTGATACTGCACTACCACTTTGAATCTCAACGACTATCTGATTATACGCACAATTTTTGAGAGAAAGTAAAATAAAAATGTGATTAACGAGAATTATCCTCATTTTTGGTCTTTTTTCGCCACTATGAGGTACACGCCACAGCCTTTTCGTACACAGCAACGGCAAAAAACTAAAACATCATCACGGCGCAGAAAAATAACGGGCGAGTCCGGAAAGAGTCAATGATCAAAATGGTCACAATACCATTTATTTCGCATCAAAAGCTGAAGCGCATGCACTCAGTCTTCCCGAACATGGCAGCGAAAAACGGAAACGACTGGCCTCTTTGCAATCTTACCAATCGCTGCAATAATGCTTTTCCATTTTTTTAATCAAAAGTGCCGTCAACATGAGACAAAAGAAACCTATAACAATCCAAAGCAACGGCCATTATCAATATTATCAACGCTTGTTTTCTGCATCGTTTTTTTTAATTTGCTTATGCACAGCGTCCGTCAATGCCCATGCGACGCCATGGTTACGTTGCGTGGTGGGCTACGCCGGTAGCACACAACTCATCGAAACAGGAGTAACCAACGATCCCTACTCCGTTGAGTCGGTCGATATCAATGGACGTTTTAAATTTAAAGCAGTGATGAACGGTAGCGCCAGCGCCATCAATTACATCAAGCTATATGCGTTTTTCCAAACAAGGTCTGCCGACGTTCCGATTCATCAGGCAACTTACTACCCGCCATTTCAGTTAAGTAAACAAGAAACGCCATTCACGCCGAAGAATTCTATTTATGCAGGTGATGTCGAACGCGAATTGCAATATCAATGCACGCTGGAAGATAAACAACCATGATATTCCGCCTCTCCACTGTAAAAAAAATCCTCGCGGCATCCCTTACACTGACCGTCCTGCTGCAACAAGCGCATGCGAACGAGAAAAATAATAGTGTCAGTATTCTCTTTGCGGGCGATATCGTTCTTGATGGCATACCGGGAAAAATGATCGCCGAGGGGAAGGATCCGCTGGCACCATTTTCCGACATATTCAAAACAACGGACATCAGGGTTGCCAACCTTGAGTGTGTCGTTGCTACATCTGGTCGGGCGGCAGATAAGAATTTCACCTTCCGTGCAGCACCAAAAACACTCGCTACCTTGCGCCGGCATTTTGATGCGGTCTCGATTGCCAATAATCATTCCGGCGATTTTGGCCGCGAAGCGTTCGCCGAGATGCTCAACCATCTGAATCAATATCAAGTGAAATACTTCGGTGGCGGACGTCACCTGCACGAAGCACACACACCTTTACTGATAGAAAAAAATGGCCTGAAAATTGCACTTCTGGGATACAACGAATTCATGCCGCGCAGCTTTGAAGCGACTGCCAGCGAAGCCGGTGTTGCCTGGAGCGAAGATGAACAGGTGGTTGCAGACATACGGAAAGCGCGCACCGAATCCGGCGCCGATCTGGTTATCCCATTTATGCACTGGGGCTGGGAAAATGACAAGCATTCGACTGCGCGTCAACAGCAACTGGCCCATCTGATGATCGATGCAGGCGCTGACGCTGTTATCGGCGGACATCCACACGTTATTCAGGAAGCCGAACAATACAAAGGCAAACCAATTATTTACAGCCTTGGCAATTTCGTCATCGATGAATTAGACAATGAGCCACAGACTCGCGGCTGGATAACCAGGCTGGAGTTCAACAAATCCGGTATCAAGGCGTGGGATACGCGGCTGGCAAAAATCAATCCGGACGGCGTCCCCATTCCGGCACCAGAAGCTACAACACCTTGCTGGCAGCAGGGAGATGCGAGCATCAAACTTTGCAGCAATGCCAAAACCGATTTCATCTCCACTACAAAACCTTAACGGCACCAGGAGCATCAAGAGTGACATCACTTTCGGCGAGGGCAACGCATGGAAGTATCCATCCTTCTGATTTTTCGTCTGCGCTCAAACCCGGCCACTCTATCCGATAAGAAACGGAACCTTGCAGCAGCTTACACATACAGGTCCGACAGGTTCCGTTTCGACATGAATTAGGCAAACGCACCCCGGACAACAAGGCAGCCTCCAGCAAGCTGTCGCCAGGTCCGGCAGCACATTGCCAGCCTGATGGTTGCACTTTGATTTGCCTGCTTTTGACTTCATCCATATTCACCTCGTTCGCCACAACATAAAAAAAGCCGCAGCATCAATAACGATCTGCGGCTCTGTCTGGCAAAACGAACTTGCCCGCTGGGTCTTAGACGACGGTTTGCAAACGCATAGCCACACCCATATCGCCCGCCACTTTCAGTTTACCCATCATAAAGCCATTCATAGGATTTAACTGTCCGGTCAGCAATGCGGCTAAATCAGCCAATGCAATCGTGATCGTGCAGGAGGCTTCTTTGTTTTCATTGGAGACAGTGTTTGGGGATGCGACTGCATCAACGAAAACGACGCCATCGGCACCGCAATCGAATTTCAAAGTAGCGTTCAGTCCACTGTTATCACCAACTTTAGAACGTATCGTTTCTGTGCAAGCTTGCAAATCCATGTCTGCTCCTTTTATTGAAATGACCCGCAATGTAGCATAGGAAAGAATCGGGAAACAATGGAGGATCAATACTAGAATAGCAGCCTGTCACTTAAGGATGCAACTAAGCAACCAGTAGTGCTCATTTCTGTAAATTCGAATATCCCGAACAGTCGGTGCAAATTTTTTCCGCAACGCACTGTCAGTCGGAAAATTTTTTACTATCTCAACCCGGCTACCGTCTTCCTGCGTGCGGAGTTGATAGGTATTCCCCTCAGCATCAGTACGCGCAATCGGCGTACTGCTACCCTCTACGTAAATATTGTCTATCAATACCAGCAAACTACCCTTACCTGCCCCCCGACTCAACTTTGCCATTAAATCAGTCTGCTGTTCGCGCTTGATGTGCGACCATAAAAAACCAGCAAAACACGCAGTGTATGCACCTGTTTTGGCTTCTGGCAAATCGAACACATCCGCAATACCGAAATGAACTTTATCGGAAGGGTAACTCTTGGTCTGCGCAATATCCAGCATCCCCTGATTCACGTCGGTCGCATATACAGACTCAGCAGATGGGGCATATTTTTCTGTCCAGTAACCGGTACCGCAAGCCGCTTCGATTACTTTATGGTTTTTCAATAGGTCAGCAATGCGTTGCTGCATATCCAGCAAATCCTGCTGACGTTCAGGATGCTGGTAAATCTGCTCAAGAGTGTTGGCGCGCTGAGCATAATAATCACGCATGGTGTTTTCAATCATACTTATTTCTAATCTAGTCAATTTTTTTAACAACTCATCCCGCTTCACGGACTTCACTTCAGACCATCCGGGGACAGAAAATCTCGGTGCGAGAATCACAAATCGTAATTATCTTTATTGCCTTGCAAAACGCTATCGACCATCTTGCGTGTCAGAGTCGGATTCAGCAATTCAATAAAGGTGTAAATATAGCTGCGCAAATAAGCGCCCTGCTTGATCGCGACCCGGGATACATTCATACCAAACAAATGACCAACCGGGATTGCCCGCAGATGCTTATCACGCTCGGCATCAAAAGCCATACCGGCAATAATACCGATGCCCATACCTAATTCAACATAGGTCTTAATCACATCGGCATCGATCGCCTCCAGCAATACATCGGGTTTTAAATCCCGCAGCTGAAATGCGTGATCAATTTTGCTGCGTCCCGCGAAAGCCGAGTCATAAGTCACCAGCGGATAGTGTGCTATCTCTTCCAGCGTCACATTCTTTAGTTTTAACAAAGGATGTTCGGGCGGCACGATTACCACGTGCTCCCACTGATAGCAAGGCAAAGAGATTAAGCCATCAAAACCAGAGATAGACTCTGTTGCAATGACGAGATCGGCCTGATCGCGCATGACCATCTCAGCAATCTGCTTGGGATTGCCCTGCAACAAAGACAAACGCACCTTTGGATACTTTTGCATAAACGCCTGCACCACCTTGGGTAAGGCATAACGTGCCTGAGTATGCGTTGTGGCGATGGTAAAGCTGCCGCTATCCTGCGCTGCGTATTCCTTGCCTATGCGCTTGAGACCATCGATCTCTTGCATGATCAGTTCTACCGATTTCAACACCGCCCGACCGGGCTCAGTCAAACCACGTATCCGCTTGCCATGGCGGGTAAATATATCAACCCCCAACTCTTCTTCCAACTCGATAATTGCCTTTGAAACACCTGGTTGCGAAGTAAATAAAGCTTTCGCCGCCTCAGTCAGATTAAAATTCTGCCTGACGGCTTCTCGTACAAAACGTAATTGATGTAAGTTCATGGGGAGCGCTAAATAGTTGGCTTATGCTTTTAAATTTAAAAAAGCTAAGTTGATATACTTCCAGCAGTATATAGAGACCAAGACAAGAATTCCATGCTCAATCGACTTTCATTTTGTTGGAAACTGCTTTTTATCAGTTTACTTTCGTGGGCAAACCTCATTTTAAGTATGCATGATGCACGCGCAGAAAGCACTACCGTGCAGCATCTGCAAACCAAAGCACCTAAAATATGCCTGGTATTATCCGGTGGCGGTGCCCGTGGTTTTGCGCATATCGGCGTGTTAAAACAACTGGAAGTAATGCATATTCCCATAGACTGCATTGCAGGAACCAGCATGGGTGCGGTTGTCGGCGGTCTGTATGCGGCAGGCCTGCCTGCCACAGAAATAGAAAAAAGACTGGCAAGCCTGAAACTCAATGATATCGCGCTCGACCGGGTTGATCGCCGCCTTCTGCCACAGTCCGTCCGAGAAGAAGACGAGCAATATCCACTGGGCGCCACCCTGGGACTGAGTGCGAACGGTGTCAAGTTGCCTGCAGGTGTTGTGCAAGCCAGTCAGTTTCAGGAGCTGTTGCAAAAC
The DNA here is from genome assembly GCF_014284215.1 of Undibacterium sp. FT79W. Taxonomy (NCBI): domain Bacteria; kingdom Pseudomonadati; phylum Pseudomonadota; class Betaproteobacteria; order Burkholderiales; family Oxalobacteraceae; genus Undibacterium; species Undibacterium sp. FT79W. The sequence goes on from NZ_JACOGB010000002.1 coordinate 437,501, forward strand.
TGGACCGCCCACCTGCCACCCGATATCAACTTTGATAACCTGCCAATTCCATTCAGAGCTGTTGCAACTGATCTCGAAACCGGAAAAATGATCGTCTTCAACAAAGGCTCATTGCACAAAGCGGTGCGCGCCAGCATGGCTGCGCCCGGCGTTTTTGCACCGATAGAAATAGACGGGAAATTATTATCCGACGGTGGCCTGGTTCGCAACCTGCCAGTTGATATTGCGCGAGATATGGGTGCAGATATCATCATTGCGGTGAATATCGGCACGCCATTAATGCCAAGAGATCAGCTACAAACTTTGTTCAATGTCAGCCAGCAGATGGTGAATATCCTGACCGAACAAAACGTCAACGTGCAAAAAGGCCTGCTCCGCCCGGAAGACGTTCTGATTGAACCTCAGTTGGGTAATATCGGCTTCATGGATTTTGACCGTTCAAAAGAAGCCACGGCCATCGGTGAGAAAGCAACACAGAATATCGCCGCCAAACTTGTCGCATTACAGTTGCCAGATCATCTGCATACAGCTACCCAGCAACTGCGTCTGAATCCGCAACTTCCCCCGCTGCGCATAGGATTTGTTGACATCGAAACCAACGGTGCGATCCCTGAGAGCGACATCCGGCGTCAGTTATCGATTAAAGTCGGCACAATGTACGACGCTGAAGAAATCAATCGCAAACTCGCCATCCTGAATAATGCGCGTGAATTTGACAGTATCAACCACGAACTCGTTCAGCGTGGTGACGAATATGGCATACGCATCAACGCAACGGGACGGAACTGGGGGCCACACTTCCTGCGTTTCGGCCTGAGCCTCTCCAGCGGTTTTGAAGGCGCAGGCGGATACAGACTGCAAGTAGGCCATCGTCGCCCTTGGCTGACAGCAAGTGGTCTTGAATGGCGAAATGATATCGAATTCGGCAATATGATCAACTTGCGCACAGAATTGCGTCAGCCTCTTTTTGAACGTGAGGGCATGTATGTCTCACCCTATCTTGCCTACAACGAAAATACGCTGAACTACTATAAAGACAATGTCAGACTCGCAGAATACACTTTGCGATCGGAAAAGGCTGGCGTTGATCTCGCCTTCCGTATCGGCGAACAAAGCGTTCTGGGCGAAGCCCGGGTCGGCGTGAATTTTAATAGTTACAGCGTTCGTCCTAAGCTCGGCGGCTTACTTATCAATAATCTGGATGGTAGTCAGACAAATGGCAGCCTGCCCAGCGCCGACTTGCAGCAGGTAGGCATCAAAACCAGCGTCATCATCGATCAGCTCAGCGACCCCAGTTTTCCACGTGAAGGCTACAAATTCGACAGTAGCCTGTTTGTTGGCTTAAACAGCCCGAAGAAAACATATCAGGAACTGAACCTGAATGCGATATGGGCCAAGAGCGTCAACAACCATAGCGTCAATCTGAAACTCAGCGCAGCGGGTTTATTTCAGAACGATGCGCAAATCCGGGGAATAGGTTCTATGCTCGGCGGTTTTCAAAAGCTATCCGCATATCAGCCTGACCAGTTCAGCGGCAACTACATGCTGTATGGGAGCGCCACTTATTTATTACGTGCTGTGAATTTTGAAATGGCGGGACAAAGCCTGTTCCTCGGCACATCATTAGAAGCTGGCAATACCTGGAACACCAGCAAAGAAATAACAGCTGCCTCTTTACGTAAAAGCATGAGTCTGTTTGCCGGATTTAACAGCTTTATCGGCCCTATCTACCTTGGCTTTGCTTTCGGGCAGAATGGCGCAAGAAATATTTTCTTTCAGCTGGGCAGGCAATAATGAAAAACAGCGATGCTATACGGCATCGCTGTTTTTTTTATTCGAGAAAGTGTATTAAAACAGATGGCGCAAGTTTACTGACCACGCAGTTCTTACTCAAGAAACAAGCGGTATATCAGACTCCGTCCGCCTCAACAACACTTTGATCAATCGCACCAAAAATTGATTTTCCATTCTTATCCAGCATTTCGATTTTAATGCTGTCGCCATATTGCATGAATGGCGTCAGGGGCTCACCGGTTGCGATCATCTCCAGTGCACGTTTTTCAGCGATACAGCTATATCCCTTTGCCGCATCCTTATTCGATACAGTTCCCGAACCGACGATGGAACCGGCTCGCACATTCCGTGTTTTACACAAATGGGTAATCAATTGCGGGAAAGAAAACACCATATCCACGCCTGCATTAGGCTGCCCGACAAGATTGCCGTTCCAGCTGGATCTCAGCGGCAGATGGACTTTCCCATCCTTCCATGCGTCACCCAATTCATCAGGCGTTACCGCTACCGGAGAAAAACTGGTCGCGGGCTTAGACTGCAAAAAACCGAATCCTTTTGCCAGTTCAGCCGGAATCAGATTCCGCAGCGAGACGTCGTTCACCAGCATCAGTAAGCGTATCGCTTCACCTGCATGCTGCACTTTCACGCCCATTGGTACGTCGCCAGTGATGACCGCGATTTCACTTTCAAAATCAATTCCCCATTCCGCTGAGCGCGTAACGATGTCATCGCAAGGCCCTATAAAATCATCACTGCCGCCCTGATACATCAAAGGATCATGCCAAAAACTATCCGGCATTTCAGCATTTCGGGCTTTGCGCACCAGCTCAACGTGATTCACATACGATGAACCATCCGCCCATTGAAAAGCGCGTGGCAACGGAGCCATGCAATTCTGCGGCTCAAACTCAAAACTATTCACCGCTCTGCCAGCGTTTAATCTGTCATACAACTCACCGAGTTGGGGAGCAATGAAATTCCAATCGTCCAGCGCACGCTGCAGTGTTGGCGCAATACCGTCCGCGATGCAGGCTGTTTTTAAATCCCTGGCCACGACCACTAATTGCCCGTCACGCGATCCATCTTTAAGAGTAGCAAGCTTCATCAACATTCCTGAGGTAATTCGGTTAAGCCTGATTTTACCTGAAGAAGTTTCAGAGAAATAAGTCAGCACGGTGATGACAATAAATTACTCGGAACAAAGTCAAGTGCTGACATAAAATAGCGGGCAGACTCGCCAGTTGAAACATCAATTACTACTGAAAGCGCTGGCACATACTATTTTTCAGGACATCATCACATGTTACGTCGTTCAATCTCTTTAACAGTGCTCGCTCTCAGCATCAGCTGCCTGGGTAGCGAAATATCTTTAACGTACGCACAGGATCTGCCATCTTCGGCAACAGCGCCAACGCGCGCCAAGCATTCCGTCACGGCAGCAAAAAAACTGGCGGCACTGGCAGAGCGTTATTACGAAATCCAGGCTAAATTTGAACCGATAGCCGCGACCTATAACGGCGACAGCCGCTATGACGACAAATTGCCTCAGACATTAAATCCGGCAATCAAGGCAAAACAAATAGCCCAGTTAAGCCAGATATCAAAAGCACTGTCGGCTATCCGGCGCAATGCGCTGAGCACACCTGACCAGGTCACTTATGATTGCCTGCAATTTGAAATCGCAGCCGCAATTCGCATGTCGAAATTTGACGACAGGCTCATGCCAGTAAATCAAATGGACAACGTGCCGCTGACGCTGGCACATTTCGCCAGTGGACAAAGTGCGCAATTGTTGAAGACTGTTCCCCAATACGACAACTATCTGAACCGGATCCGGCAGTTGCCAGAATGGTTGCAACAGGCGAGCACCAATATGCGCGAAGGAATGCGTCGTAAGATCGTGCTGCCAAAAACGCTGGTAATTTCGATGTTGCCTCAGTTCGCGCAACTGGTAACAGATCAGGCAACGGAACATCCATACTATCTTCCGGTTAAAAATTTTCCGGGTGAATTTACAGAGGCAGACAAACTGCGTCTGAGTAAAGACTATCAATCCGCGATACAAGAACAAGTATTACCAGCACTACGCCGCTTTAATCAATTCCTGAAAGACGAGTATCTACCTGCAAGCCGTGACAGCACAGGGTGGAGTGCATTGCCGGGTGGCGCACAGTGGTATCAGGCATGGGTTGAAGATCAGACGACAACGCGCCTGACACCAGAACAAATTCATGCGACCGGCCTTAAAGAAGTCGCCCGCATCCAGCGCGAATACGCAATACTTGGGCCAAAACTCGGTTATCAGGGCAAACCTGAATCCCTGCCTGAATGGATGGAAGCGCAAACAAGCTACCGCCCATTCAAAACCGAAAAAGAAGTGCTCGACGCTTATATTGCGATTGATGGCATTGTCAGACAAAAGCTGCCGGAATTCTTTGAGAAAACGCCAAAAGCAGCATTGGAAATTCGCCCTGAACCAGAAATCAGCCGCGCAACAGCATCCGATCACTACACAGCGCCGGCCATTGATGGCTCTCGGCCCGGCGTATTCTGGGCGGTTATCAATAAGCCTGAGGATTACGCCACCACAGGAATGAAAACCTTATTCCTGCACGAAGGGCAACCGGGACATCATTTTCATCTGGCGACCTTACAAGAGTTAGATGTACCAAAATTCCGTAAGGTCGGTGGTAATAATGCCTACACAGAAGGCTGGGCGCTTTATGCAGAGACCCTGGGGCGTGAAATGGGTTTGTTTGAAAATGACCCTGCGGCCTATTACGGTCACCTGAGTGATGAAATGCTGCGCGCGACCAGACTGGTTGTCGATACCGGCATGCACGCCAAAGGCTGGACCCGCGAACAGGGAATCCAATATTTGCAACAGACACTGGGATACAGTGAGGCCGTTTCACGCCAATGCATAGAACGCTATATGGCGTGGCCAGGTCAGGCATTAGGATATAAGATAGGTTCACTCAAAATCATGGAGTTACGCCAGAAAGCTCAGGCGGCACTAGGCGATCGTTTTGATTTGCGACGTTTCCACAATGTCGTACTGAGCGACGGCACGCTGCCACTGTCCTTGCTTGAAACAAAGGTATTGAAGTGGATCAATGATCAGAAGCAAATGAAATAAACGAAGAAACATTTACGTATTTTTACAGAAGCTTGATTGACCTTCAGTGTCAAGTCGAGCAGAATGAGGCAATGATATTCATTGCCTCATAACTTCATTGTTAAAATTAACACTTACAATGTAATGAATGGTATTTGGGGCTGAGCCACAGCAACGGTGACAGAAGCAGTAAATCGAGTTTTCTTTCTCCGGTGGTGTAGCAGGCAAACGCAAACCGGAAACATCAGCGACGTTTAACCAACATGACCTCTGCGATGAACAGATCCACAGCGCTTAAATACATTGTTGAACAAGCCAACAACGGCGACCTGGTATTCCCTACGAATATCGCGGCTTCCGTAAAAATTCAACAAGCGATCAAAGACCCCGAATGTTCAGCAGATCTTGCTGCCAGGCTGGTACTGAATGAGCCGCTGCTGGCGGCACGCGTGGTGGCAACGGCAAACTCTGCAGCGTATAGCAGGGGCAATGTCGTCAACAACGTGAAAGCAGCGATCAACCGTGTTGGGTTTGCCACCCTGAACGCAATAGTGGCGTCGATCGTGGTCCGGCAGTTAGCCGGAAGCAGCAAAGACAGACGTATTCAGGGCATGGTCAGCACGTTGTGGGAACACTCGGCGCAAGTTGCCGCCCTGTCGCGGGTCATTGCACGCAAAATCACGAAAGTTGATCCAGAGACAGCGATGTTCGCTGGCATCGTGCATGAAGTCGGTAATTTCTATCTGTTATCACGTGCCGAAGAATTCCCATCTTTACTCGAAATCGAATACCCCATCATAGAAACAAGCGAAAAATCGGTGTCTGAAGATCCGCTGGATGAGGACGAAGGTGATTCAAGCGAAGCGATTATTGGTCGTGCTGTCATCCAGACTCTGCAACTACCGCCAACCGTAGTCGAAGCGCTGGAGGCGCTGTGGTTTGGCTTGCGCGCGATGCCGCCAGAAACGCTGGGCGATACCATCTTACTGGCGAATGAGCTGGCCAGAACAAAATCACCTTTTGACTACAATTCTTATGCGGAAGCAGAACAATTCGCATCTGAAATCGATTTTGTTGTCGGCGACGGCACGCTCAACAGCATACTGGAAGAGTCTGACGAAGAAGTCAGCAGCCTGACATCGGCCTTGCTGGTGTAAAACAACAACAGTAAAAAAAGAGGTGGATATCGGTCTATGCATATCCACCTCTTTTTATGCTGAGAACATCTGACTACACCTTCTGACCAACCACATCCTTGATTTGCGCTAATGAATGCGGATCTTCGATGGTTGTCAGGTCACCCGCATCCCTGCCCTCGCAAATCGCCTGTATCGAACGACGCAGTAATTTACCCGAACGGGTTTTAGGCAACATCCCGACAAAATACACACGGGATGGTCTGGCAACCGCACCAAGTTGCTTATCTACAACAGCCATTACTTCCGCTTCCAATGCATGCTTTTGCTCTGGCGTCGTCGCGGCATCAGGATGCTTCAGTGTCGCGAAGGCGACAGCAACCTGCCCTTTGAGTTTATCTTCAATACCGACCACAGCAACTTCAGAAATCTGCGGATGACTGGAAATACTCTCTTCGATTTCTCGTGTACCAAGACGATGACCAGCGACATTAATCACATCATCAGTACGTCCGAGAATGAAGTAATAACCATCTTCGTCTTTAATGCCCCAGTCAAAGGTCGAATACAACTGCTCATGCGCAAAATTTGCCCAATAGGTACTGACGAAACGCTGGTCATCGCCATACACCGTTTGCATACAACCCGGCGGCAAAGGCCCGCGAATCGCGACGACGCCTTTTTCATTCGGGCCGCATTCAGCGCCCGTCATTTCATTAATGATCTGAACGTTGTAACCATACATCGCGACACCGGGGCTACCCAACCGTGTCGGCGTATTTTCAATGGCGCGGGCAACCGACAAAATCGGCCAGCCAGTTTCTGTCTGCCAGTAATTATCGATAATCGGGACGCCTAGCTCGGTCGCAATCCAGCTTGAAGTCGTTTCATCCAGCGGTTCACCCGCCAGATACAAAGCCTTCAACGAAGATAAATCATATTTCTTCATCAGTTCAGGCGGATGTTTTTTCAGCACACGAATCGCTGTCGGTGCAGAAAACATGCGCGTGACTTTGTATTTTTCAACGATGCTCCACCAGATACCTGCATCAGGACGAATCGGTGTGCCCTCGTACATAATCGTCGCCATGCCTGCGATCAGCGGGCCATAGACGATGTAAGAATGTCCGACTACCCAGCCGATATCGGATGTCGCAAAGTAGGTTTCACCGGCATTGCCGCAATAGATATGCTTCATCGACGCAGCCAGCGCCACCGCATAACCACCGACATCGCGCTGCACGCCTTTCGGTTTGCCAGTCGTTCCCGATGTATACAGCACATACGACATCTCGTTTGATTCCAGCCAAGTTACTGGCACCGGTGTCTGCATATGTTGTGCACGCAATGCCGCGTAATCGACATCGCGTCCCGCAACCAGCGTCATTGCATCAAGACCGCGATTCACAATCAACACATGTGCAGGCTTATGTTCGGCTAACTCAATCGCATCATTCAACAACGGCTTATATGGAACAGCCTTACCGCCACGCATACCGGCATCTGCCGATACAACCAGTACCGGCTTGGCATCGTCAATACGGGTTGCCAGACTTTTTGAAGCAAAGCCACCAAACACCACTGAATGTACGGCACCGATGCGGGCACAGGCCAGCATCGCAAACGCGGCCTCGGCAATCATCGGCATATAAATCAGAACACGGTCACCGCGCTGCACGCCCAGTGACAACATAATGGCCGCCATACGTTGCACTTCCTGATGCAACTCAGCAAAGCTATACACTTTCTCCGTGTTGGTTTCGGTAGAAATCGCAATCAGTGCCGCTTTATCCGGCTGCGTTGCAACCCAGCGATCAACCGCGTTATAGCAAAGATTCGTTTCACCGCCGACAAACCATTTGGCAAATGGCGGCTGGCTGTGATCAAGCACCTGCTGGTAAGGTTTGTGCCAGTCGATCAATTTGGCCTGATCATCCCAGAATGATTCTGGATTTTGTATCGATTGCTGATAAAACGCTGCGTAAGACATACTCTCTCCTGTTTTTTATTGTGCTGCATTCCGGGTCAGCGAAATGCGAATGAACCTGTAAGTTTTATGTAAGCGACCAAGAAAAAACGCGACCGTTTAACGGGTCGCGTCTGATTGTTCTGCGTTGTTTCTGTGTTTGATATGCGATGCGAATGTGAGCATTTGCAGGATCTTTCCAGCGTACCTGCCAGCAATGGTTGATAAGACCTCATGCAGGAAGAAACCAACCGCAACACCGCACGACGACACTCTTTCAACAAGAGAGCCGTCGTCATGACGAAGCGGATTGTGCGGTCAGTTGACATATGATGATGTGTAAAATCAGAACGTATCGCCAGGAATACGAACCCAGCCTTCCATCAGCACGCGGGCACTACGGCTCATGATGGCTTTTTTGACTGTCCATTCACCATTCACCTGCGTTGCTTCCGCACCGACCCGCAAGGTGCCGGACGGATGACCAAAACGCACCGCAGTGCGTTCACCACCACCGGCAGCCAAATTCACCAGAGTGCCGGGAATCGCCGCTGCTGTGCCGATCGCAACCGCTGCTGTCCCCATCATCGCGTGGTGCAACTTGCCCATAGACAAAGCGCGCACCAGCAGATCAATCTCTGCTGCATTGACTTGCTTACCACTCGACGACACATACGACTGCGGCTGAGCAACGAAAGCTACCTTAGGCGTATGCTGGCGTTGAGCCGCTTCATCAATATGCTTGATCAAGCCCATGCGGACTGCACCGTAAGCGCGGATAGTCTCGAACTTAGCGAGTGCCGCAGGGTCACTGTTAATTGCATCCTGCAATTCGGTACCGGTATAACCTATCGCTTCGGCGTTCACAAATATCGTCGGAATACCGGCATTGATCATCGTCGCTTTCAACGTACCGATACCGGGCACGTCCAGATCATCGACCAGATTCCCAGTCGGGAACATGGAACCGCCAGCGCCTTCTTCATCTGCAGCCGGATCCATGAATTCGAGCTGCACTTCAGCGGCAGGAAAAGTTACGCCGTCGAGTTCAAAATCACCGGTTTCCTGCACTTCGCCATTCGTGATCGGCACATGGGCGATGATAGTTTTGCTGATATTCGCTTGCCAGATGCGTACTACGGCAACGCCGTTTTGCGGAACACGACTCGCATCCACCAGACCGGCGCTGATCGCGAATGAACCGACCGCTGCTGACAGATTGCCGCAATTGCCGCTCCAGTCAACAAAAGCCTTATCTATCGACACCTGACCGAACAGGTAATCGACATCGTGATCAGCACTCGTGCTTTTCGACAGAATCACGGTCTTGCTGGTGCTGGATGTCGCACCGCCCATGCCGTCGATTTGTTTGCCGTAAGGATCGGGGCTACCGATCACGCGCAACAGAATCGCGTCACGCGCCGCACCGGGCACTTGCGCCTCTGGCGGCAAATCCTGCAAACGGAAAAACACGCCTTTGCTGGTGCCACCACGGATATACGTCGCGGGGATTTTAATTTGGGCTGGATGATTCATCATTTCCTTCTGTACTTGGTTTTAGGCTCCCCCTCCCGCTTGCGGGAGAAGGGCTTATTTCATCAATTACACTTTCTTCGTCGATTCCAAAAAGTCTTGCGCAAAGCGCTGTAACACGCCACCGGCCTCATAAATAGAGACTTCTTCTGCGGTATCCAAACGGCAAGTGACAGGTACTTCGACGCGTTCACCGTTTTTACGATGAATGATCAGCGTCAGCGTGGCGCGTGGTGTGCGTTGACCCACGACATCAAAGGTTTCGCTGCCGTCGATATTCAGCGTCAGGCGGTTCACGCCCGGTTTGAATTCGAGAGGCAATACGCCCATACCGACCAGATTCGTACGATGGATACGTTCGAAACCTTCAGCCACAATCGCTTCCACACCCGCCAGACGCACACCTTTAGCGGCCCAGTCACGTGATGAACCCTGACCATAATCCGCGCCAGCGATAATGATCAATGGCTGTTTACGTTCCATATAGGTTTCAATCGCTTCCCACATGCGGGTCACTTTGCCCTCTGGTTCTATGCGAGCCAGCGAACCTGCTTTCACTTTGCCATCGACCTGTACCATTTCATTCTTCAATGTCGGATTCGCAAAGGTCGCGCGCTGCGCTGTCAGATGATCGCCGCGATGGGTTGCGTAGGAATTAAAATCTTCTTCCGGCAAGCCCATTTTTGCGAGGTAAACACCCGCCGCACTGTCGAGCATGATCGCATTCGATGGTGACAAATGATCGGTGGTGATGTTGTCGCCCAATACCGCCAAAGGACGCATGCCCGTCATCGTACGTGGAGCAGCGAGTGCACCTTCCCAGTATGGTGGACGGCGGATATACGTCGTTTGTGGACGCCAGTCGTACAGCGGGCTGACTTTCTCACCGTTGTCGGCCTGAATCGCAAACATAGGCTCGTACACCTGACGGAACATTTCAGGCTTGACGCTGGATTTCACAATCGCATCAATTTCTTCATCGGTAGGCCAGATGTCTTTCAGACGGATTTCTTTGCCATCAACGACGGTCAAAACATCCTTCTCGATATCAAAGCGTATCGTACCGGCAATCGCATACGCAACGACCAACGGTGGCGAAGCGAGGAATGCTTGTTTTGCATACGGATGGATACGTCCGTCGAAATTACGATTACCGGATAACACCGCTGTCGCGTATAAATCGCGATCAATAATTTCTTGCTGGATCACAGGATCAAGCGCGCCGGACATGCCGTTGCAAGACGTGCAGGCATAGGCAACCACGCCGAAGCCCAGCTTTTCCAGATCATCCATCAAACCAGCTTCTTCCAGATACAACGTAACGGCTTTGGAGCCTGGTGCCAGTGATGATTTCACCCACGGTTTGCGGGTCAGCCCGAGTCGGTTAGCGTTACGTGCCAGCAGTGCTGCGGCAATCACATTACGCGGATTGCTGGTGTTGGTGCAGCTGGTAATGGCGGCAATAATCACAGCGCCATCCGGCATTTGCCCAGGTACATCATCCCATTTTGCAGCGATGCCTTTAGCGGCCAGATCACTGGTTGCAACACGTGCATGTGGATTCGATGGACCAGCCATATTGCGCACGACGCTGGACAAATCGAATGTCAATACACGTTCGTACTCGGCATTGATCAGACTGTCTGCCCACAGACCGGCGGCTTTCGCATAAGTCTCGACCAGTTTGACCTGTTCATCGCTACGACCAGTCAGTTTCAGATAATCGATGGTTTGCTGATCGATCGCGAACATCGCCGCTGTCGCACCGTATTCCGGTGCCATATTCGAAATCGTCGCACGGTCACCAAGCGTCAACGCAGCAGCGCCCGCGCCGTAAAACTCAAGGTAGGCACCCACCACTTTTTGCTTACGCAGGAATTCAGTCAATGCCAGCACTACGTCAGTCGCAGTGATGCCCGGTTGCGGACGACCGGAGAGTTCCACGCCGATGATGTCCGGCAGACGCATCCACGATGCGCGGCCCAGCATGACGTTTTCTGCTTCCAGACCGCCGACACCGATCGCGATCACACCCAGCGCATCGACGTGTGGCGTATGACTGTCGGTACCAACCAGCGTATCAGGAAACGCCACGCCATCTTTCGCATGAATCACGGGCGACATGCGTTCCAGATTGATCTGGTGCATGATGCCGTTACCCGGTGGGATCACATCGACATTTTTGAAGGCTTTTTTGGTCCAGTTAATGAAGTCAAACCGGTCTTCATTACGACGATCTTCAATCGCACGGTTTTTGGCGAACGCGTCAGGATCAAAACCACCGCATTCCACTGCCAGCGAGTGATCGACAATCAGTTGCACCGGCACGACCGGATTGACTTGCGCCGGATCACCGCCCTGCTCTGCAATCGCATCACGCAAACCCGCCAGATCGACCAGCGCAGTCTGCCCCAGAATATCGTGACAGACCACACGTGCCGGAAACCACGGAAAATCGAGCTCGCGTTTGCCTTCGATGAACTGTTTCAGAGAATCAGTCAGGGTCGCTGGATCGCAACGACGCACCAGATTTTCAGCCAGTACGCGAGATGTGTATGGCAGCTTGTCATAGGCGCCGGGTTGAATCGCATCGACTGCCGCACGGGCGTCGAAAAAATCCAGTTGGGTGCCGGGGAGTGGTTTGCGGTTTGCAGTGTTCATGGTTTATTCAGGAATAATAGATGTTCCGGGAGCGAAACGCGTGGCAATCTCTTACTGCGTCTTTGCCCTCTTTTCTGCGCTGACGCTGCTTACACATGAGTAAACAGCGTCAGCGCCTCAGACAAATGACAGATTATTTGCGGCTCTTGATCGGCACAAATTTCAAGTCCTCAGGACCGACATAATTTGCGCTAGGACGAATGATCTTGTTATCGATACGCTGTTCTATGATGTGTGCCGCCCAGCCGGATGTGCGGGCGATCACGAACAATGGTGTGAACATCGCTGTTGGCACACCCATCATGTGATACGACACAGCAGAGAACCAGTCCAGATTCGGGAACATTTTTTTGATGTCCCACATCACTGTTTCCAGACGTTCAGCGATATCGTACATCTTCATAGCGCCCGCATCTTTCGACAGATTGCGCGCGACTTCTTTGATCACTTTGTTACGTGGATCAGAGATCGTGTAGACAGGGTGACCAAAGCCGATCACGACTTCTTTATTTTCAACGCGTTTTTTGATGTCGGCTTCTGCTTCATCCGGATTGTCGTAGCGTTTCTGAATTTCAAACGCGACTTCATTCGCGCCGCCATGCTTAGGACCGCGCAATGCGCCGATTGCGCCGGTGATCGCAGAATACATATCGGAACCCGTACCGGCGATGACACGACCGGTAAATGTCGATGCATTGAATTCATGTTCTGCATACAGAATCAGTGATGTATGCATCGCTTTTTCCCACAGCTTGCTTGGTTTTTGGCCATGCAACAAGTGCAGGAAATGGCCGCCGATCGATTCGTCGTCGGTTTCAGTTTCTATGCGTTTGCCATTGTGGCTGTAGTGGTACCAGTACAGCAGCATGGAACCCAGCGACGCCATCAGGCGATCAGCGATATCGCGTGCGCCCGGTGTGTTGTGGTCATCTTTTTCTGGCAAAACGCAACCCAGTGCGGAAACACCGGTACGCATCACGTCCATAGGATGCGACGATGCTGGCAGCCACTCAAGCGCTGCTTTGACATTCGCAGGCAAGCCGCGCAATGCTTTCAGTTTCGCTTTGTAGGCATGCAGTTCGGCGACCGTCGGCAATTTGCCGTGCACCAGCAAATGGGCGATTTCTTCAAACTCGCAGGCATCGGCCACATCGAGAATATCGTAACCACGGTAATGCAGGTCGTTACCGGTTTTACCCACGGTACACAAAGCGGTATTACCCGCAGTCACGCCAGACAAGGCAACGGATTTCTTTGGTTTGAAAGGAACTGCTTCGGTCATGGTGTTCTCCTGAGATAATTAGATACTCCCCCCAGTATTTTTTAACGCCCAATGAATCTGCTGAGAATAAGGCGATTATTTAAAAAAACAGGGGGAGTATGTGTTTTTATACGTATTTAAAATGAATGGAATCCGGTAAAAAAATAAGGAATTATTTGTTCTTTTGCTGCGCAAACAAGGCATCCAGTTTTTGCTCGAAATCGTGATAGTTGATGCGTTCGTACAATTCCATCCGCGTCTGCATGGTATCGACCACGTTCTTTTGCGAGCCATCGCGACGAATCGCGGTGTACACATTCTCAGCCGCTTTGTTCATCGCGCGGAATGCAGACAATGGATACAACACCAGACCGACATCCACTGCGGCCAGTTCTTCGACGGTATACAACGGTGTCGCACCGAACTCGGTGATGTTTGCCAGGATAGGTACTTTGACCGCGTTAGCGAATTGTTTGTACATCGCCAGTTCAGTGATCGCTTCCGGGAAAATCATGTCGGCACCCGCTTCAACGCAAGCCTGAGCGCGATCAATCGCGGCTTCCAGACCTTCGACAGCGAGCGCATCGGTACGCGCCATGATCACGAAATTTTCATCGGTACGCGCATCGACTGCCGCTTTGATGCGGTCAACCATTTCCTGCTTGGTGACGATTTCTTTATTCGGACGATGGCCGCAACGCTTGGCGCCGACCTGATCTTCAATATGCATCGCCGCAGCGCCGAATTTGATCATCGATTTCACGGTACGCGCCACGTTGAACGCAGATGAACCAAAACCGGTATCCACATCGACCAGCAACGGCAGATCGCACACATCGGTAATGCGGCGCACATCGGTCAGCACGTCGTCCAGATTGGAAATACCCAGATCAGGCAAACCCAGAGAACCGGCAGCAACACCGCCACCAGAGAGATAAATAGCCTTGAAGCCAGCGCGTTTGGCCAGCAAAGCGTGGTTCGCGTTGATCGCGCCGACCACTTGTAACGGGGATTCTTCTTGCATCGCCTTACGGAAGGCGGCACCTGCGGAGTAGTTGCTCATATCGTTGATGTCTTTCAGGTTAATGAAGTTGCCAGCGTCTATTGCAATCAACATGCCAGCACCAGCCGGCATCGCAACAGCTTAGACCGGGAATGTTAAAAATCAAGGACTTAAACAGCGCAGATTAAGAATAATCAATTGCACATCCAGTATGAAATGTTTCATAATAATGTTTCATAAAACGAAAAATGAAACACGTTTTTCAGGATTGAAACAAATATGAAACAACCGCCATTGCCGTCGCGCGAAACACAAGACAAACCCGTGATCTGGACGGTATCGATTTCCCGCCTATTCGATATGTTCCGCGACATCATGGTGGAATACGATGCGAATGCCGATATCGTTCCGCTCAATATGGGTTTTGAGGAAGCGGTACAGCACATCCGTGAACGCCTGCAAACCGAGCGCTGCGACGCGGTCGTTGCCGCCGGTTCGAATGCCGCGTATCTGAAAAGCCGCCTGCCAATTCCGGTCGTCACCGCCAAGGCCAGCGGCTTTGACGTCATGCAGGCACTGGCGCGGGCCCGCAAGGTGTCGAAGGAAATTGGTCTGATCACCTATCAGGAAACCATGCCCGAACTGGCTGATTTTAAAAATACTTTTGGCTTCAAAATAGAACAACGCACCTACGTCACCGAAGAAGACGCCAGAGCACAAATCAGCGAACTCAAGGCCAGCGGCATTCAGGCGATCGTCGGTGCCGGGCTGATTACCGATCTGGCCGTCGAGGCGGGTCTGACAGGCATTTTTATGTACTCCGCCACCTCAATTCGTCAGGCATTTGATGACGCGCTCGAAATTGCCCGGCTGACACGCCTGGAATCACAACGTGGTCGCCATCATCCGGCCGCAGACGCATTGCGTACCAAGCACGGGATTAATGACCTGCGCGGTGAGTCAGCAATCATGGAAAATACCCGCCGCGCGATTACCTTATTTGCGCGTTCCCCCGCCACGGTGTTACTGCAGGGCGAAACCGGCACCGGTAAAGAACTGGCGGCGCAGGCCATTCACAGCGAGGGCCCACGGGCGCGGCAGCCTTTTGTTGCTGTCAATTGCGGTGCGATTGCGGAATCGCTGCTGGAATCGGAATTATTCGGTTATGACGAAGGCGCGTTCACCGGTGCACGCCGTGGCGGCCATGCGGGCTTATTCGAAGCCGCCAATCGCGGCACCTTATTTCTGGATGAAATCGGCGAAATGCCGCTGAACCTGCAAACCCGTCTGCTGCGCGTTCTGGAAGAGCGCGAAATCGTCAGGGTCGGCGGCGTGCGCCCGGTAGCGGTTGATGTGCGCATCATCAGCGCCACGCATTGCGATCTGGAAGCCAGAATCAGAGAAGGAAAATTCCGCTCAGACCTGTTTTACCGGCTTGCGGTGTTGCGTCTGCAATTGCCACCGCTGCGCGAGCGACACGCCGACATCATGCCTCTGGCCGAATGGAGTCTGAAACATGCACTGGCGGCGATGGGCGCCCGCCCTCATCCGAATCTGCATGCGGAAATCAGCAGTTGCACCGACTTATTTGAAACTTACCCATGGCCCGGCAACGTCAGAGAAATGCGCAACATGATGGAAAGGCTGGCACTATTTCTCGCCGCAGAGCCATTGCAGGCGCTGAGTCCGGCGTTTGTCAGCAAAATCTTGCCGGAATTATCAGACAGAATCACGACGAACGAAACGACAAAAGCCATCCATCTGCCCTCTGGCCAAAATGACCAGTTACCAGGTATGCGGGCTGCCAACCAGGAAACACTGGAAGAAATCATGCAGCGTTTCGGTTATCAGCGGGACGCCGTTGCCGCCCATCTTGGCATCAGCAGGACAACGCTTTGGCGAAAATTAAAGCAACTACAAATTAACGACAAATCAGGCGATGAAAATCATCAGTCTGTAAGGTAAAATGAGCCCCAATTTCCGATATCCTCCTCACTGCCGAATTGCAACGGTGAAATATGAAAAAATTACTTATTGTTGATGATAGTAAAGTCTCGCGCATGGTTATCCGCGCCCACGTGAAAGCAGTTCAGCCTGACTGGGAATTTATCGAAGCAGCCTCAGGCGAGGAAGCAATCAAAATGGTAGAGCAACACGCGCCGGATTTCTGTACCATGGACATCAATATGCCAGGCATGCTGGGAACCGATGCAGCAGAACAGATATTGCAAGCCCATCCACACATGCGTATCGCCATTTTCTCAGCAAACGTGCAAGACACCATGCAAACACGGGCGCATGCACTCGGCGCTATTTTTGTAGCAAAACCAGTCACAGAAAAATCTATTGCGATCGTTGTCCATCACTTCATGAGCGAATAATGAACACTCTGAGCGAACTTCATCTCGACGCATTAAGCGAAGTCTTCAATGTCGGCGCCGGCAGAGCAGCGGCCAGCCTGTCTGAAATCGTTGGTGACGAAGTTCTGCTGTCTGTTCCTTCGGTAGAAATCCGCAAATCTTCTGATCTGGATTTATCTGCCATCTCGCTCGACAGCAATCGTTTTGGCACTGTGCACCAGACCTTCAGTGGCACATTTCAGGCTGAAGCCTTGTTGTTATTCACAGAAGAACATGCGCTCGAAATCGTGCGCGATATGATGGGCTCGCAGATCAGTCTGGAAGACCTTGCCGAATTTGAGCAGGAAGCAATGTGCGAACTCGGCAACATCATCCTGAATGCCTGCCTGTCTGCCATGGCGGATATGCTCAACATCCCGCTCGACTGCTCACTGCCTGACTATACCGTCGCCACCACCGAAGAAATATTCCGGCGTGTCAGTGATGACGAAAAACAGCCTTACGTCTTACTGTTGCACATTGATCTGGCGATCGAAAAACGCCGTTCCGAGGGCCACTTGATCTTTTTGTTAAGTTCAACTTCCCTTGAAAGTCTGATCATTCAGATAGAACGATATCTGGGAGAAATTTGATGTCGGATGTATTACCGCTGTCGCCTTCAGCAACAGTGGAAATTTTAAAGACCATCAATTTGGGTTTGATCGTCGTTAATGCAAAACAACACGTTGTGCTCTGGAATGGCTGGGTTGAAAAACACAGCGGCATCAGTGCCGACGAAGCGCAAGGACTGCATATCAATGCGGCGTTTGAAGATGCGCCGACACGTGCTTTTCTAACGGCACTCGGCAACACGCTGAATTACGGCTTACCGGTCGTGTTATCAAACGCCCTGCACCGTTTCCCGCTGGCCTTGTTCGAGCAAGCCGATGAAGCCGGAGAGAAAAAGCGTCTGCATCAGTCCATCACTCTGACACCGCTCAGCGTCGAAGGTGAGCGCTGGTGTCTGGTACAGATTTCTGATTCCAGTGCATCGATCAAACGCGAAAAAATTCTGCGTACCCATTCTGAGATACTCAAAAAAGAAGCCACTACCGACAGCCTGACCGGCATCTACAACCGTCGTTTTTTTGACGAACATTACAAAATCGCGCTGGCAAATGCGATTCGTCAGAACAACCCGCTGGCCGTCTTCATGATCGATATTGATTTCTTTAAAGATTACAACGATCACTATGGTCATGTCGCAGGTGATAAAGCCCTGGTACAGGTCGCAACCGGACTCAAAAGCCAGTTGGTCAGAGCCAGTGATGCGATTGCGCGCTTTGGCGGTGAAGAATTTATCGTCATCATGCCGGACATGAGCAAAGAAGGAGCCATACAGTTTGCCGAAAAAATCAGAGCCGCCGTGGCCAATCTGGCGATCCGGCATGAGAAATCGCCGATCAGCGAGCACGTCAGTATCAGTATCGGTTACAGCTGCTATTGCAATGCAGATGGCAGCGATCCCGCGCTGTTACTGAAAACAGCCGATGCTGCTCTGTATGCCGCTAAAAACAATGGCCGGAACAAAGCAATTTTTCTGAAACTGCCGCAGTTACCCCAAACGGCTGATGTTACGAAACAAGCGCAGAGCAAAAACAGTGCGGCATAAGATTCTTCAGTCCGGCAGTAAGCATCATCAAGTCATCAAAAAGCTAAACGAGCACTAAATAAGCAACCAGCGGCAAGCGCAATGACAGCACGGCTGTCATCCTTACCATCCTCGAATCAACCGACACAGAGAGAATCATGTTGCCAACTCATTCCTTACATATTTCCCGCCCTTCGCGCCGTCGCAGTACAGCTTTGCTCGCAGCTGGCTTGCTGAGTCTGCTCGGTTTCAGCGGGTTCAGCATCGCGCAGTCGCAAGCTCAGCAAGTATTGCGTGTGTCGGCGATTCCGGATGAAGCACCAACCGAATTGCAACGTAAATTCAAACCTCTGGGCGCGTATCTGGAAAAGAAAACCGGCATGAAAGTGGAATTCATTCCAGTGACCGATTACGCCGCATCAGTTGAAGGCCTGATCAATAAAAAATTGGATATGGTCTGGTTTGGCGGCTTCACTTTCGTGCAAGCCAAAGTCCGCAGTAAAGATCAGGTGATCCCGCTGGTGCAACGTGAAGAAGATGAAAAATTCAAATCCGTTTTCATCACCACCAACAAAGACATACACAAGCTGGAAGACCTGAAAGGAAAGACCTTCACTTTCGGTTCCGAATCGTCAACGTCCGGCCACCTGATGCCACGCTCTTATTTGCTGGCGGCAAAAATCAATCCGGATAACGATCTGAAGCGTATTGCGTTTTCGGGCGCGCATGATGCGACTGTCGCCGCGGTTTCCGGCGGCAAGGTTGATGCTGGTGCATTGAATATCTCGGTCTGGGACAAACTGGTAGCGCAGAACAAAGTCGATACCAAACAGGTACGCGTGTTTTACACAACGCCCGGCTACTTCGATTACAACTGGACAGTCCGCGCCGATATGCCAGCCGAACTGCGCAAGAAAATCACGGATGCATTCCTGTCTCTGGATGCCAGCAAAGCCGAAGATAAAGAAATCCTGGAGCTGCAACGCGCCAGCCGTTTTATTCCAACCAAAGCAGAAAACTACAAGGCAATTGAAGCAGCCGCTCACAATGCCGGTTTATTGAAATAATGGAGCGTTCTCCGCAACCGCAAGTGCTCGTGCGGAGTTTGTTCGTCAGGCATCCGCAAACTGCTGCGTCCGGTGGCAGACAGTTATTCCGCCAACAGCCAGCAGCATCGTTTGCGCTGCAGGATATTAATCTGCAGATACAGCAAGGCGAGCAGATTGCCATCATCGGTCCGTCCGGCGCTGGCAAAACCACTTTGCTGCACACCCTTGCCTGCGCCAGTCAGCCAACGCAAGGCGAATTGATTTTTAATGGACAACCCGTCTGGCAACTGTCGCACTCAGCACGCCATCAACTGCGCCGCCAGTTATTTCTGGCGCCGCAAACACCACCCCTGCCCGCCCGTCAGCGTGTCGTCACTTCGGTACTGGCAGGGCGTTTGCCGCACTGGTCTTTGCTGAAAGCCATACGCAGCCTGATCAGACCTGTAGATCCCCGCGCGGCATTTGATGCTCTGGCGCGCTTTCATCTGCAACATAAGCTGTATGCGCGTGTCGATCAACTGTCCGGTGGCGAACGCCAACGCTGCGGCCTTGCCCGTTTGCTGCTGTCCGATGCGCGGCTGTTGCTGGTGGATGAACCGCTGTCGGCACTGGACCCGACGCTGGCACAGCAAACGCTGGCAAGCTTGCAGCAAGAGGCGCATCAACGCAATGCCAGTCTGATCTGTAGCCTGCATCAGGTCGAGCTGGCGCGCAGTCATTTCAGCCGGATTATCGGCTTACGTGATGGCAAAATTCTGTTCGACAGCAAGCATGTCAGCGACCAGATGATCGCGGATTTATACAAGAACGCACAGTCGCTTACCGAATCTGATGAGAAGAATGCGGCTACAGATGCAGAGGCCCGGAGTACCTCCGTTTCCGGCGAAGTCCATACCGGTCAGGCCCGTTGTTTCTGAACTCATCTGCGGCAATGCACACTAATCCTGCTTCACCTTCCCTCTCTCCTGCACTCACCGCAGAGATGCCGCGCGACCCCGCATGGCGCAGCCGCATCACGCTGACCATACTGGCGCTGATCGTGCTCTGGCCGACTTTGCTGCTGACCGAATTCCGCCCGTGGGCGCTGATCGATGCGCAAAGCCTGAGCGCCACCGAACGTTTCCTCGCCAATTTTTTTCCACCAGCGCATGACAAAGAATTTTTACTGATCGTGCTGGAAGCGACCTGGCAAACCATCGCGATGGCAACCGCTGGCGTCACTCTGGCAATCGCCGCCGCCATTCCGATGACGCTGCTGGTGAATGAACAGTTATCCATTTCCCGTCTCGGCACTGGCCGCATGCATTTCGTTGCGCGCTTGCTGCGACAAAGTGTGCGCTGGCTGCTGGTGTTATTGCGCAGTGTCCCCGAGCTGGTCTGGGCTTTGCTGTTCGTGCGCATCGTCGGGCTCGGCCCCACCGCTGGCGTACTGGCAATCGCCCTCACTTACTGCGGCATGCTGGGGAAAGTTTATGCTGAAATCATCGAAGCCAGCGAACCACAGGCCACCCGTGTGTTACTCGAAAATGGCAGCTCGCGGTTGGCGGCATTTTTATACGGCACGCTGCCGAATGCGGCCTCAGAATTAGTGTCGTACACCGTTTATCGCTGGGAATGCGCGATTCGCGGCTCGGTCGTCATGGGCTTCGTCGGCACGGGTGGGTTGGGTCAGCGTATGGATGAATCGATGAAAATGCTGGCGGGTGCCGAAGTATCCACGATGCTGATCGTGTTCGTCTTGCTGGTTGCGGCGGCGGATGCGCTCAGTCAGTTTTTCCGCAAAGGTCTGGAATGATGAAACCGTCGTCTATCAACCAGGCAGATCCGCTTGCATTACCGCCAGCACCGGCGCTTATCAGTCGCAATACGGCACTGGTGTTGCTGACGCTATTGCTGCTGGTGGTCGCCAGTTTTTACAGTCTGCAAATCGACTGGCGCGCGCTACTGAGCGAAGAGGCAATCCGCACATCGGCAGAATTCTTGCGCGGTTTCACGCCGCCCGACACCAGTGCCAGTTTAGTGAACAAGGTCTTTTTCGCGGCACTGGAAACACTGGCAATGTCCGCCCTCGGCACCTTAATTGCCGCCTTGCTGGGCTTATTGATGGCCTTGCCTGCCAGCGGTCGTTTCGGCGGTATCGTCATGCGAATCGCGCGGTTACTGTTGAATATCCTGCGGGCGATTCCCGAATTGGTGTGGGCAGCTATCATGCTGATCGCCGCCGGGCTGGGGCCATTTGCCGGTACGGTTGCGCTGGCAGCGCATACCACCGGTGTGCTGGGTCGCTTGTTTGCCGAAACTCTGGAAAACCTGCCACCACATGCGGAAACGAGTCTGCGTACAAACGGCGTCAGTGCTGGCAATGCGTTTCTGTATGCGACCTTGCCACAAGGTTTGCCGCAAATGCTGTCATACACCTTGTATCGCTGGGAAAACAATATCCGCGCCGCTGCCATTCTCGGCGTTGTCGGTGCAGGCGGACTGGGGCAAATGCTGAAATATCATCTGTCACTGTTTCAGATGCCGACCGCAGCAACTGTCATTATCGCGATGCTGATACTGGTCGCGCTGGTGGATGCGCTGAGCTTTGCGATACGACGCTGGCTGATGCGCTAGCAGCTACACAACCCGTTTGCAGCGAGGCCTGATTTTCATCAAAAATGGGGAGTATCCATCCATGTTTCTCTTCATGATCCAAACTTAGGAAAAACTTTAGTTAACTCAAAATTTAAAATTACAATTTCTTGAATGCATCGGAATTTCAATGATCAAAATTTCTTATCTAAAAGAACGACTCATTGCTTTTGTCTTCTGTTTGTTCTTTTTAAGTGCTTTTTTTTATTTTGGAGCATCCGTTTTTAGATCTTTAGTATTTCTTGTTTGTCCCGTTGAAGTGGTTAATGCCAGGGTTACTTCGTTGAAAACAGAACGCACGAGTAGAAATGGATTAGTTGGCGTAGTGACTTATCATTATCAAAAAAATTCAAAATCGTATGTGGGTGAATGGGCATACCCAGGGCAGTCGATAATTTTATTTGATCGTGGCAGTCAACGTGTTTTTTTTCCAAATATAAAGAATATTTATGTTGGAGCGGATGTCAGTGTCTATGCAGTAAATTTCTTCCCTTCGTTTTCTTGCATATATTTGGAGTTCGACTGGGTTAGCATATGTGTGTTTAGCTTAGTTTCGGGATTGTTTTTTTACATGTTTTGGCGTGCGGTATTCGGAGTTTTCGCAAGTAAAGAAAAGTTTTTTGAGATAAGCGAAGCATCAAAAAAAATTAACTAACTTTGATGAAAAATTAGCTGCATTAATTTTTAGCTTTCCCAATTGACCGAAATTAGCTGAATCAGTCGAAATCAGCTCAAATACGCTAAGGACAATAAAAAAGGCTGCACAAGGCAGCCTTTTTGCAGAGGCTAGGCAGATCAGGATTTACCTGCCGTAAAACCGCCATCGACCAGTAAATTGGCACCGGTCACAAAACTGGCTTCGTCACTCAGCAAAAACACGACCGCATTCGCCACCTCCTCAGGCCGCCCGAGGCGACCGACAGGATGCAGACTGATCAAAGCTTTGCGCATATTATCGTCCAGCAGCGACAGCAAAGGCGTGTCGATATAACCTGGCGCAACAGCATTTACCCGCACGCCTTTTGCCGCCGATTCCAGCGCCAGCGTGCGGGTCAGGTTAACCACGCCACCTTTCGCCGCAGAATAGGCTGCCGTCATGCTCTGACCGAACACACCGAGTATCGATGCGCAATTAACGATGCTGCCACTGCCCTGCTGATACATCTGATGTAAGGCAGCGCGGGCAATCCGGAACACCCCCATCAGGTTGATATCGATCACACGCAGAAACTCTTCATCGGTGTAGATATCCGCCGGGCTCAGGCCACCGATGCCGGCATTATTGAACACACCATCAACACTTCCGAGTGCCGCAACCGTCGCCGCAATCAGTGCATCGGCTTGCGCGGTCGAACTTACATCCGCCGCGATAAACAGGCAGCGCCCCGTGAAGCGCGCGTCGAGATCACGCGCCAGTTGTTCATGGGCAGCACCCGGCAAATCAGCAATCACCACATTCGCGCCCTCTTGCAGACAACGCTCAGCCGTTGCCAGACCGATGCCGCCGGCACCACCAGTGATGATGATGTTTTTATCTTTCAAACGCATAATAGTTCTCCTGAAAATGCAAGATCACATCCTTGCTGATGACGCTGAATGGGCACGGCTGCATCATGTCAGATCGCATGCAACTAACCGCAATCCGATGATAAAACTCACGATACCACCATCGCTGCGGCCTGTTTTGACGGACGATAAATCAGCTGCGTCTGCATGCCTAGTTTTTCGGCTTTTTATTTCTGCTGCATTCGCTCTGCGGTAAAGGTTTGCGCTCCTGTTCAGGATCAAATTGCAGCAACGCAGATTTGGCCAACGCCACATCCTTGCTGAATTCGGTGATGTAGCGGCTGCGCTCTTCGCTGCTCCATTCGGCATCCGAAAACGTCTTCAGCGGATAGGTTTTGCTGACATAGGCGCTGCCTTCCAGACGCGGCATCAGTGCGCGGTCAGGATCGGTATTTTCTTTCAGCAAATACGCATCAACATCACGCAAAGTCAGCGGCATTGCCGGTTGCTGGTCACGCAGCAGATTACCAACGACTGTCAGCGGAATATCATTACTGCCCTGCGGCAGCAGGTCGTTAAAAGTCACCAGCGCAAATGGCTTCCCTTTCGCATCGTCGACACGGCCATTGACGATGTAACGTCCCGGCGTGTTGACATTGGCTTTCAGGATAAATTTGAGCGAGCCACCTTCGGTCGATTCACGGATATTGCCGCTCCAGATGGCCGGTGTTTCCGACGAATAAATCACATCGAAAAACACGAAACCGGTCTGACCATTCACGACATAATTTAATTCTGTACGTATCGTGCCGTTGAAACTGGCGAACCCGGTCTGGGCTGGTGCCAGCATACCGCTGTAAATACCATCACCAGCAATCGCATCGCCCTCGCGGCCACTGTCCGACATAGGCACGGGCACCGGCGAGGTTTCGCGGCCACCCGCATACACAAGCCCTCGGGCAATCGCTTTATCGACACTGAGTGAGAGCGGCTTGCCACTGGTGTCGGTCGCTTTGATGGTGAATATGGCGGCTTCGCCAGCCGCCAGATAAACACGCGATTGCGTCGTCTGGATTTGAATTTCTTTGTCCGTACCGCCACCTTTTTTTCGCATGGGATGCGATTCTGCGACCGGCTGGTTAGGGTAAACCTGATCCGGATGTTCGCTCAGCGGGCGGGAGCTATTCGGGTAACGGGTTGATTCAACATAATTGCAAAGCGCCTGATCGGCCTGTTCCAGTTGCGCGACCAACAGCTGGCGTTGCGCGTCTTTCGGTAAGACCGCTGCTGGTTGTGTGCCAGCAGCAGCGGGCATCGCCAGAAAACGTTCATTCTTTGCTGTCGCTGCGGCGACCTGGCCGGCAGGTGCTTCAGGAAACCAGTTCCAGCCAGCAGCCATCACCACCACTACCAGCAGAGCAATGATGGCGATGAATTTATAGCGACTGAACCCACCGGCACCGGAAGATGAACCACCATCGATTGGTGGCTTAGCTCGCCGGTGCTGAGGGCGTTCGGAGGATGCTGGTTTACGTGGCATTATTACGTCGCATTACTTACCATCGCCGCCCGCACGACAGAAATAATGCCTTGCCAGTTACTATTGGCGTAGTGATTGTAGGCTTCCGCATCATCCCTGAAACTGACCGAGTGATAACTCCATTTGACGGAACCGCCCTCATTCGCCGCCGTTCCCAGCGTCAGGTCATTGCATAGCCAGTCACTCGGATTGCATAAGGATTGTCCTGCGGAACCTGCCACACCACCTGTGCTGTGATAAGCCACGGCCTCGTCATCCTGTCCGGGCAGAATTCCGGAATACACTGTGCCTTTCGCTCCGGCATACATATAGAACCAGACGTTGCGGGTTTCGTTATGGTTGTACATCGCTCTGGCGGTCGTCGTTTTCAGATCTTTCACCAATGGTTCTGATACCGCCCAGGAGCCGACATCAGATAGTTCCGAGCCGCCGCCGGCGCCAGACGCCGTTCTGACCCACTTGATATTCCAGCCCACCTGTGTCGTGCCATCGCTGTTACCACACTGACCGGAGGAATTAGCCACCGCATTTTTCTTGGTACGTGTCGAGCCGCCATAGTTTGCCAGCGTATAGCCCAGCATCAGATCGCCAGCGCTGTGCGTCGCCACATAACACCAGTTACTGCCGGTACAGAAGCAATCCAGCGCGTCGCGTATCTTGCTGTTTTGCGATGAAATACTGTTGTAGCCATCCCAGTTGACCGCTTTTTTATTCACGCCGGCCGCGGTGGAGGAAGGGCCCCAGTAAGTAAAACTGTTGTAGTCCCCAACCACACCGCCACCGCCGCGACCATTAATCCACAAGGTGTAATTAGTGGCACTGGCGATGCTGGATAGCGCTGCCAGCGACAACAGCATCAGGGTAATCATTATCCGCATTAACTTCATCATTCAACTCCTTGTTGAGTGCTGCCTGGATGAAAAACCATGGAATACAGAGATCAGAAAACAAAAACAATCCAGCCGTCCGCCTCGCATAAATGCATAAGCTAAAGACCAATGATGCAGACAGGAAGATCGCAGCGCAGTATCGAAATCAACACCGATGATGTCAACTTGCAATGCAACAAAATAACTTCACCTGATCGTACAGATCAAGGCCAGGGACAGCGGCAAAACAGATAAAAACACTATGAGGAAAGGAATTCATTCCGGACATTAGAGACCTGACTCTAAACAACACTTCGCGAAGCAGAAAGCTAAACGATCAGCGCGGAAAACGTCGGTTACGTACAATAGTAAAATGCCGCCGCCTCGCAGCAGATGCCAGTCAGATTCCAGACATTTTCTTTTACCGATCACCAGACCATCACCATGCACAAACCATTAAAACCAGCGAAACCTACGAAACCATTAAGCGCGTTGATGAAGTACCTGCTTGTCATCACATCGGTCATGGAACTGGCAGCATGTACCAGCGCCTCATATCCGCCGCTGCCCGTTGTCAGTGAAGTGAAGCTGCAACGCTATCAGGGAACCTGGTATCAGATCGCCCTGATCCCCAATCGTTTTCAATCCATGTGCGTCAGCGATACCACGGCGGAATATGTTCCACAGGGTGACAGCATTCGCGTGATCAATCGTTGTCGTAAAGCAGACCGCAGTATGGAAGAGGCTATCGGTGTTGCCGAGCCGGTCACTGGCAGCAATAACGCAAAATTGCGTGTCAGCTTTTTCCGGCCTTTTTACGGCGATTACTGGATACTTGATCTGGACCCCGGATACCAATGGGTACTGGTTGGAGAACCATCCAGAAAATATGGCTGGATACTTGCCCGCACGCCAACACTGAATCAGGAAACACTACAGCAGTTATGGAAAAAAGCCGAATCACTTGGCTACCGCCGACAAGATTTTCAGGTCAGCCCGCAGCAATCTGAAAAGTAAATACAATATTTCCGTCATATGTTTTTTGATATCAGTACACCTGATCAGAACACGACTGCGGCGGCGATACCAATGGATAAAAGTAAGCCATGTAAAGCTGCCGCGGCGATGGTCTGTTGTATCGCCGGTGTCAGCGACGACGGCGTCGCGGAATGTTGAATCAGGGTTCTGGCCGCCTGTAACGATAACGCTGCGGAAGCCAACGCCAGCAACGCCAGCCGCGGTAAAGCACCGCCCCACACCGCCGCTGCGAGCCAGAGATATGCAGCCGCCGCGATGACAGCATATAGCCAGCGAGCCTTGTGATGCCCCAGACGTACAACCCAGTGACGTTTACCGGCAATGCCATCGGCCTTTTCATCCGGAAACTGATTGATAAACAAAAGATCTGTGACCAACAATGCGTAACTGGCAACCGCAATCAACGGCTTGACGGAGAAAGCACCGCGCTGGACAACATCACTCCCGATCGCAATCAGTGCAAACCCAGCCCAGACGCCGATTTCACCCAGCCCTCGGCTATTGAGTTTGAACGGCGGTGCTGAATATGCCCAGCCTATGAATAAACCGGCAGCCCCTATCCATAGCAGCGCAGCGTCAGAAACCAGCATCAGCCAGATTCCGGCAACGACAACAAGCAACATCAGTATGCCGCCGAAGATTGCGGTTTCACGACGAGATAAGACGCCGTTCTGAATAAAGCGACTACCGCCGGTAAAAGGGAAAATACGCTCGTTGTTCGCGTCATCAGCGCCGTTCAGGGCATCATAATAATCATTGAGGACGTTAATACCGGCATGAGCCACCAGACCAAACAACAAGCTCGTTCCCGCCGTCAGCAAATCGATCTGCACGCCATCGGCATAAGCGCTGGCGAGGCCAATGAAACCTGCAAACAAGGTGACTGTCAGAAATGCTGGCCGCGTCGCCATCAGATAGCGCAGCACAGGATTGGCCATATTATTCAGATTGGGTTCAACAGCGGGCATAAGTCCTCAGAATAAACACGGTGCAGCCTGCGTTTTACTACAAGCGCCAGGCTGAAACGAAAGCAGTAAAAACAATCAACGCGAAACAATGATTTTGCACTGCATCTGAGGCAAACAACGGCAACAATAATTGTTATACATCAGCACTAAGCGCCTTAAAGAGTCGCCGTCGCCAGTTTCAGGCCAAAACCGATAAACATCGCACCGACCCCGCCCGACATGAGCGCAGAAAGCCGCCGGCGCTGACGGAAAGACTCCGCGAGTCTGGCACCGGCAAAAATAATCAACGTCAGATACGTAAAACTGGTTAACTGACAAATCAGCCCCAGAAGGCAATATGACAGCAGTGGCGCATGAAATTCAGGATCAACAAACTGTATGAAAAAAGAGATGAAAAACAGTATCGCCTTAGGATTCATCAGGCTGATGATCAAAGCTTTTGCAAACGGGTCACCAGCCTGAACAGGCAGTATCTTTGCTGCGACCACCACCTGCCTCGTTTTCAGCATTTTCAGGCATTGCAGCAACATCTGAATACCTATCCAGCCGAGGTAAGCCGCGCCAACATATTTCACGGCATAAAACAAACCCGCATTACTTTTCAGCAGCGCCGCCATCCCTCCGGCAGACAGCACCATCAACACCAGATCACCGACAAATATTCCACAAGCACCGCGATACCCTGCACGCACGCCACGCTGCGCTGCGACGCTCAGTACATAAAGGGAATTGGGCCCCGGAAGCAAAACAATGAAGATTGTCCCTAACAGAAAAGTCCAGAAATCAGAAACGCCAAAGCTGGCGTGAATCAATGCATTCATTTGAAATGTCAGAGTGAGAAACGGTGAACGGTCGTCATCATAGCAGCGCCGGATCAAAGTACGTCGCCAGACAATAAAAAATGAAAATAATCAGCGCGAACAAATCAGGCAGAAATAAAACACCTGTATCCGGATCAAATTTGCAGAACATAGCAAACGACTACGTGCATTTAAGCAACACATTTTTATATAAAAGGCCCACTTTTCCACGATCTGAACAGATAAAAACCAGCCCCACATTCAGGCTGCGCTTCATTGTTACGCGTTTCTAACGGACATATTAAAAATATCAACAAAAATGTTTTTCTTTTCACTATTGAAATTAACAACAAAAATATAGATAATCACGCAACGTTTACTAAAAAACAATCCAAACTAAGTCGAATAAGAATAATAAAAAAAGTTAGCAGTGTCCGCGTGAACTCAGAGAAAGAACACAATCATGTTACGAATTTTGTTCCGTTTAACATTTGTTTATTTCTCTGCTATCTGCTGCGGAGTCGCAGATGATTAACGCCGCCTTGAGTCACCTCGCCGGACAACTGAATCAACAGTTCAAAAATAATTTTCAACTGATAGAAGATATTGCTGTTGTATCGAACCTCTTTGAAACAGATGGAACCGCAGCAGCGCAAGCCAATAATAAACTGGTACTGACACTGGTTAATATTGAAAAAGACACCCTGCCTTATCGCGCGAACCAGATAACGCGCACGCAAGATGAACGCCAGGTAGTGCAAAGCAGCCCTTTATATCTGAACTTATATGTGATGATGGCGGCAAATTTCGGCGCAGGCAATTACGCTGAAGCACTTAAATCTATTTCTCAGGCAATCAGCTTTTTCCAGCAACAAGCCTCATTCGATCATAAAAACAGCCCTGGTCTCGATCCACGTATCGAAAAGCTGATACTGGATATAGAAAATTTAAAAATTCCTGATTTGAACAATTTGTGGAGTCTGCTAGGCGGACGCTACCTGCCGTCGGTTTTTTACAAAGTTCGCATGATTACCGTCGAGAGCGAGGCCATCATCGGTCAGGTACCTGTTATTACAAAAACGCAGCATTCATTTGAAGTGGGCATGCAATCGTGAGCGAATATCAACGCTTATTTACGATTTACGTACGGCATGATTTTTTCGATCAGGGAGCTGGTACGCATATCCGTTTTGAGCCAACGAAGGAATGCGCCCTTTTCATGCAACGGGAAAATATCTTGATGCGGAAAAGCCCTGATAGCGTAGAGATCTGGCTCGAAACCAGCGACATTGAAAATCAAGTCACAAACACTGGAAAATGGAACTTCAGCTTTGCCGTCTTTTCTGACGACCCATTAATGAATTTCTACACGCGCTGGCCAATGCCGCTACCGCTCTGCTTCAAAAATTCCGCGGCAACGGCTGACAGTGTGAACGAACTGCTGCATGCAGAAGAAATGGTCAACGAAAATGCCGCAAAAAAGAGCTCTTATGTCGGCACGAAAGAACCTCTGTTTCTAGTTTCGATAACGGACGACTTTCCGGTAAATACGAAAAAAATTGATGCAAGAGAGTTCTGGATTCAGCTGGAAGCGCGCCCCATACATTGGAAATATTTTTTTTCCGGCGCTCTGGCATCGCGCAAATTAAAAATCATTGATTTAAACAGTAGCAATGAAGACGAAGGTATCCGCTTCATCCCTTCGTCTCAGGTAGTTAGCAAGACCAGTGTTGCCTTCGTTTCTGAAGCGGCACTGCCGATGAGAAGCATTCCGTCACAACGTTTTCAACTGTGTGAAGAGGGTGTCACAGGAAAAGTATTAATGAAGCGATTACCAAATGCCAACGTGCAGCATATTGGCAAAGAAAGACGTCCCGACGGGCATTCATTCGTCGTTGCGGAAATTTATATTCATCAATAATTTTCAAAGGAATACATATGGCTGGCGCGTATAAAACCCCTGGTGTCTATATCGTAGAAAAAAATGCTTTTCCTAACTCAGTTGTCGAAGTTGCGACTGCAGTTCCTGCATTTATCGGATACACCGAAATAGCAAGTAACAAAGGAGCGTCGCTTAAAAATAAGCCCTGGCGCATTTCCTCCATGTCTGAATTCGTCAATTTCTTTGGTGGCGCTCCGAACGATAAGTTCGCCATCGATACATTCCCGAGTGAAGACGCCAATGTAAAAAATGCTCCTAACAGCGATTTCAGAATTGGCGACGACGAATATCAGTTACTTAACACCAAAAGCCGCAACTATCTCTACTACGGTATGAAGTTGTTTTTTCAGAACGGTGGTGGCGCATGCTACGTCGTTTCTGTTGGTGACTATCAGGCAAAAATCGAAAAAGCCGCTCTTGAAAGTGCCTTTGACGAACTGCTCAAGGAACAGGAACCGACAATGATCGTCATTCCTGATGCGATGTCCCTCAGCATGGATGACTGCATTTCACTGCAACAGGCAAGTCTGATGCACTGCGGCGGAAAAATGAAGAATCGCTTCTCCATTCTTGATATTTATGATGGCTACAAAGATCGTCGTGACGATGGTGACTGCATCGCAAAATTCCGCAATGCTTTAGGCACCAGCTTTCTCGACTTTGGTTCTGCTTACTATCCCTGGGCAAACACATCCATCGTACAACTCTCTGATTTAGGTTTTTCCAATATCGCTGATCTCAAAAAGTTGAGCGAATGCCTGAAAGCAGAAGTGAATATCAGTACCCTGCATCAGGATAAGAAGGATGCTTATAACGAGCAAATCGACAGCATAGAGTCAGTGCTGGCAGCAGCTGAAAAGCTGAAAGCCGATAAAAAAGCAACAGCGGAATCTGATTCGAAAAAAACCGCCGAAGACAGAGCGAAAGAAAGAGCCGCGTTAGAAGCAATGTCGGACGAAGATAAGAAAAAAGCGAAAGAAGACGCTGATAGAAAGACGAAAGCGGAGGCAGAAATCAGTTCAGCGCCTGCTGAATTGCACAAAACATTGTTCACAATCAGCCCTTTGTACGTGAAAATTTTAAGTGCCATTCAGGTCAAGCTGAATCTGTTGCCACCATCAGCTGCCATGGCAGGCGTTTACACACTGGTCGATAATTCACGCGGCGTATGGAAAGCTCCAGCCAATGTCAGCCTGGCGTCGGTTGTTTCTCCTTCGGTCAATATCACCCACGACGAACAAGAAGATCTGAATGTCACGACCGCAGGTAAATCGATCAATGCGATCCGTAGCTTCATCGGCGAAGGAACGCTGGTCTGGGGTGCCCGAACCTTGGATGGCAATAGTCTCGACTGGCGCTACATCAATGTGCGTCGGACCATGATCATGCTGGAAGAATCCCTGCGTCTGGCAACGAAAGCTTATGTTTTCGAACCGAACGTCAGCGGTACCTGGGTGACGATCAAAAGCATGGCAAGCAATTTCCTGACAGGCATCTGGAAGCGCGGCGGCCTGGCCGGAGCAAGCCCGGAAGATGCATTCAGCGTGCATGTCGGACTGGGAGAGACGATGACTGCTGAAGATATTCTGGAAGGCATTTTGCGTGTCACCATTTTGGTTGCACTGAGCCGCCCGGCCGAGTTCATTGAAATTACGTTCCAACAGCAGATGCAGAAATCTTAAAAATGCTTTTATAACGCAATACCGCGTCATTAATCAGCGTATTTTTTAAAGTTACTTTCTTAAAGAGGTTTGTTATGGCAGATGATGGATCTAAACAATCAGCGAATGTATGGCCTTTGCCAAAATTCTATTTCCGCGTGAAATGGGACTCCAATGAAATGTCATTCCAGGAGGTATCTGGCCTTGATGTTCAGTCAGAAGAAATTAAATACCGTCACGGAAACAGCCCTGTTTTCTCAGTGATTAAAATGCCCGGAATGAAAAAATACGGCAACATCACGATGAAAAAAGGCGTGTTTAAAGGTGATAACAAGTTCTGGGACTGGCTCAACAAAATTAAGATGAACACCATCAAACGTGTTCCGGTCACGATCAGTCTGCTTGATGAAGAAGGTAATGACACGATGGTATGGACTTTGACTAATGCGTGGCCAACGAAGATTTCAAGTACCGACTTGAAATCAGAAGGCAATGAAGTGGCGATCGAATCTATCGAGATTGTCCACGAAGGTCTGACTATCGCTAATAAATAAGCATTGATATGACTGGTGAATATTTCGAGGAAGGCTACCCTCCTGCCGCGTTTTATTTCACGGTTACCTTTGGTAACGGCGTACAGGTTCCTGATGCTTCCTTCAGCGAAGTGTCAGGAATCAGTCTGGAGATGGAAACGGAAGCTGTTGTGGAAGGTGGAGAAAACCGCTTTGTACATCAGCTTCCAAAGAGTATCAAACATCCTAACCTTGAATTGAAGCGCGGCATTTCTATGCTCAACTCACCGTTGGTCAAATGGTGCAAAGATACGTTGGAAGGTGCCTTTATCAAGTTGATCGTTCCTCAAACGATTATCGTTAAACTCAATGGTGCAGATGGACAAGTACTACGGGCATGGGCTTTCATTGATGCTTATCCCGTTAAGTGGGATGTCGAAGGATTTAACGCGACAAAAAATGAAGTGGCAATCGAGAAGATGACTTTTGCCTATACCTATTCGAAACGTAGTAAATGATCTGGCGAAATCATGTCGATAGAAATTAAAGAGCTGATTATCAAAACGACGATACTGAATCATCCTCAGAATAAGGAGGATGAAGTTATTGTGGATAAACAACTCATCAAAGACGAAATTCTGACGGAGCTCCGGCAGATGGTACAAAGTCTTCTACGTGAACCAAGGGAGCGCTGATCGTGTCCGGGCAAAAAACACTGCTCAAAATTTCAGGTTGCACCGTCGCTGAAAACGGATCTATCAGCGTTGATAGCAGCCGCCCATTTTTTGAGGCTCTGATTAACCCCTCAGGATACGGACATGATTTTTCTATCAAATATGCAAAAAACCAGACCTTGGGTCAAGCTGGGAATGAGGCAAAATTTCACGCCAGCCAACCACAAAAACTCAATCTCAAAGAACTGATTTTGGATGGGACGGGTGTCATTCCCGGCACAAAAAAAACGGTAAAAGAACAAGTTCAGACTTTACGAAACACGATCTACAGCTATGTAGGAGTAAAGCATGAAACCCCTATTGTACAAATCGTGTGGGGCAGTCTGATTTTCTACGGGCGTGCAGAAGGGATGAAATTTGATTACACACTGTTCAAACCGAACGGTGAACCTCTGCGCGCAAAAATCACACTCAACTTTGTGGAGTACATCAGCCCAGGGGAAATGGGGAAAAAGAAGGCTGCAAGCTCGCCAGACCTGACTCATCTGATCACGGTCAAAGCTGGCGACACGCTGCCACTGTTATGCGACAGGATTTACCGCGACAGTGGCTACTACATGGAAGTCGCTCGCATCAACGGTCTTAGTTCTTTTCGCAATTTAACACCCGGAACAACGCTTAAGTTTCCGCCATTGGCGAACTAAAGATATCCGACGATGCTGTTACTAATTTGAAATAAACAACCATGGCTAATTCTCCATTGAACGACAGCACAGGGGTTCTGAGTTTTCTGATTACCTGTGACGGTCAGAGCATGCCAGACCTTGTCAAAGTGGTCTCTATAGAAACCCGGCATAGTTTTAACCGGATTCCCTCTGCGACAATCACCATTCTGGATGGCGATATGCCAAACGGACACTTTCCTGTTGCCGACGCGGGGAATTTCAAACCCGGAACAAAAATCGTTATCAGTGCAGGCTATGACTCGAAAACTCAGGTGATCTTTGAAGGCATAGTTATTAAGCATGCCGTAAAAATTAATGGTGATAATTATTCGCGACTCATTATCGAGTGTCGTGATAAGGCGTTAGCCATGACGGTTGGCCGCAAAAATGCCAGCTACGTCAACAAAACGGACAATCAAATCATTTCAACGCTGATCAGCAATCATGCGGATTTAAGCGCCACAGTCGATAGCACCAGCGTCACCTATAAAGAACTTGTTCAGTATTACGTGACGGATTGGGATTACATGATGGCGCGCGCTGAAGTGAATGGCTTGCTTGTCAATGTTAACGCAGGAAAAGTGAGTGTCGCAGCGCCTGCAACCAGCGGAAGCCCTGTTCTCACTCTGACTTACGGTGCCGATCTGCAGGAATTCCAGGCAGAACTCGACTCCTGCTGGCAATTGAGCAGCGTCACCAGCACCAGCTGGGATCTGGCAAAGCTAGCTATCGTGCAGCAAACTGCACAACCGGAAAAACTGACTGGTCAGGGGGATCTTGATTCAAAGACGCTTGCCGCAGTACTGAATGCGGGTGATTTTGGTTTGCAAACCGCGGCACCGTTGGAAAGCGACGCCTTAACAGCCTGGAGTAAAGCGCAGCAAACCAAAGCAGCACTCTCACGGATTCGTGGCCGGATGCAGTTTCAGGGAAGCGCGCTGGCAAAACCGGGCGTGTTACTGGAACTGAAAGGCGTAGGAAAACATTTCAATGGAAATGTCATCGCGAGCAATGTCATTCACAGTATCAGTGACGGCAACTGGGTCACCGAAGTTGAATTCGGTATGCCGACATATTGGTTTACCGAAGAACATCAGATACAAGCGCCAGAGGCGGCGGCATGGACCGCTGGCATTAGCGGATTACACATAGGCATCGTGCTGAAACTCGATGCCGATCCTGAAGGTCAATACAAAATACAAGTTTCGATCCCATTAATGAATGCGGCTACCGTTGGTGTCTGGGCGCGGTTTTCGAGCTTTTACGGCTCATCGGGTTTTGGCGCATTCATTATTCCGGAAATTGGTGATGAAGTCATTCTGGGGTTCTTTAATAATGATCCATCCTGCCCCGTTATTCTCGGTAGTCTGTACAGCAGCAAACATGTACCACCATATGAGCTGGCAGCAGAAAATAATTTTAAAGCGATCGTCACACGCAGCAAACTGAAACTCGAGTTTGACGAGGAAAAGAAAATTATTACCTTGATTACACCGGGTAAAAATAAAGTCGTCATCAGTGACGAAGATAAATCCATCCTGCTTCAGGATCAGAACAATAACAAGGTCGAGCTGAGCCCGAGCGGCATTTTGTTGGATAGTCCCAAAGACATCACCATCAATGCCAAAGGAAAAGTAGCAATTTCAGCTGTACAAAATGTCGAAATTACCGCGCAAATGGATGTCAAAACCACAGGTCTCAATATCAATAGCACAGCCAACGTCAGCTTAGTCGCCAAAGGAACCGCCAGCGCAGAGCTGTCTGCTGCCGGTCAGACTACGGTAAAAGGCGCCATGGTCATGATTAACTAAACGGAAGAAAGTCATAACCATGCCTCCTGCCGCAAGAATAACCGATATGCATGTTTGTCCCATGGTGACCCCGGGTCTGCCACCGATCCCGCATGTCGGTGGACCGATTTCCGGACCTTGTGTACCAAATGTGCTGATAGGCGGCTTACCGGCAGCCGTGGTCGGAGACCTATGCGTCTGCGTTGGTCCTCCAGACAGCATAGTTAAAGGTAGCGCAACAGTCATGATCAGCAGCCGCCCGGCAGCGAGAATCGGCGATACGACCGCGCACGGTGGAAATATCGCGCTTGGGTTTCCGACAGTCATGATCGGTGGCTGATTTTATTCGGGAGATAAAATGAATCAAAACATATCATTTCTTGGCACCGGCTGGAATTTCCCTCCCGAATTCTCAAAGCGTGGCAACGTGATCATGGTCAGTGCAGAAGAAGATATCAGGCAAAGCTTGTTCATATTGCTGTCAACCTCACCCGGCGAACGTGTAATGCAACCTAATTTTGGTTGTGGACTGAAAAATCAGGTCTATGAAAATATCAATGAAAGCACTGTAACGATCCTGAAAGACATGATCGGGCGCGCGATACTGTTTTATGAACCGCGTGTGATTCTAGAAAATATTGTGACCGATGCGGCTGACGCTTACGAAGGTAAGCTGAACTTCACGATTTTCTACACGATTATCAGCACCAACACCCGTCACAATATTGTCTACCCCTTCTACTTGCGTGAAGGCACCGATGTGCAACTTTAAGCCCGCATCAGGATCGGTATGAAGTCACAGTTAATGATCAGCGATGGCCGCAGTCAGTCGCAGCGCCAGTTACCGGCATTAAGTGGAGATTACTTCCATCTCAACGAGATGCGCTTTGAACAACTCCTCGCTATCGCAAGTGAATATGCACGCCTGATGCATTTTTATCAGCCTGATCTCAATACCGATGGCGACTGGTACCAGTTCTTCGCTGCGGATGAAACTGTATTGATAGCGACTATATTGGCTGTTGACACACAATTTCTCTCAAAACAGTTTGAACATCGATTGCAAAGCAAACCGGATTATAGCGACTGGTTCCGTACCGACATCGCAACAAAGTTGGACGCATCGTATCGGGATCTGATCAACTCGCCATTGCTGGTTCTCCGTTTGCTGAATCAATGGCTGACCGCATTCAGCCTTTTACCAAATAATCTCACCAGCCAAGCCAAAACCTTATTGGAAGGGATATTGCGTGGTCTGAAATGGGAAATTCAAAGCCTGATCAACAGTACTCCCGCAGAACTGAAAGTCTATGTAAATGCTTTGTTCAGCAAACAATTTAAAGAACTCGTTGAATGGCCAGCAAACTCAGTAACCGTAAATTCACCGGTAGAAAAACTAACTGTTTCAACGACGCAGATTCGTCATAATTTCCATACGTTGAATCTGGCAATCAACATGTTGCAAAACGGGGTAAAGAAACTATTACCAACGTCCATTACTAGCGGTAATCACGATCCGGCTGCCAGCTTATTAATCAGTTTCATACGTCTTTTTGAAAAACTAAAAAAACGGATTAATCGGTTCAGCGATAAGCATATCGATTTTTATTATGGTCAGGTTCTCGGTATGGAGCCGCAACGACAACGGCCAGACAGCGCGCATATCGTCGTCAAAACCAATACAGCCGTACGTCAGATTTTCATCGAAAAAGGAGCAGAGTTCATCGCCGGAAACGATACTGCGCAACGCGACATTGTTTACAAAGCGGATAACAGCGCGCAGCTCAGCGATGCAAAAATTGCGGCGATACACACACTTTTTTTCGATAAGCATGCGTCGGCATCTCAATTACTGAGCACGCAATCAGCCTATTTGCGCACGATAGAGCCTCCACCGTCTGATGGAGAACAATCCCTGCATGAAAGTCTGCCGCCCCTTCCTCTGATGGGTGCGCCGAAACCCGGGGAGCACGTATCCGGAGGAAGCGCAGCTCGTTTTGGTTTTGCGATTGCAAGCCATACGTTGCTGATGCACGAGGGCGAGCGTACCGTATGCCTCACATTTCAGTTCCGTAATAACAGCAAATATACCCTTGAGTCCAGTCTGAAAGAAATTGCCAATCAGATTTTGAAACAGGAAAAACATACACAACATGGGCAGACGTCACGGCTAAGGAATGTCGACGTGTTTGTGAAGCTCGTCCGCAGTATGTTTCGTCTCTCACTGACCAGCGCCACTGGCTGGCACCAGATCACTGAATATCGTCCTGAATACCAGGGATTAAATGCTGAATTAAGCGCCAACTGCCTGACCATTACATTCACCCTGCCCGCCAGCGCTCCGGCGATCACAGAATACCAGGAGAGTATTCACGGAGCTGGGTTCCAGACAGCCCTTCCTGTTCTGCGGGGAGAAATGACACAGAATGAATATGCCTATCCCTACGATATTTTAAGTCAGTGGTTTCTTGACGATATTCATATCGACGTGCACGTCAATGGATGCCGTCAGCTTGTATTGCATAATCACATAGGACAGGTCAGCACACTCGCCCCTTTTTTACCGTTTGGCCCTCTTCCCGATATCGGCTCTTACTTAGTTCTGGGTTGCGAAGAGATAGTAGGTAAACACCTGCGCGACGTTTCGGTTGATGTAGAGTGGGCGGGATTACCAAACTCTTCCGGGGGATTCGTCAGCTATTACAGTGCTTATGATTCACCGCTCCAATCCGGCGCAGTGCAGATAAAAATGTCGGTATTGGTCGATGGCAAGTGGGTCAGCGCAAGCGCTAATGACAATCTGTTCCAGCATCAAACGAATGACGATGGAACGCATAGCAATCAAGTGCGTACTGAAAACCGTCTCAGTTTTCGTTCAGTTATTCCGTTCTACAAACAGAGTTTACCAACACCTCAGGCAACAGCAAGTACGGCGTTCAGCTATACGTCAGCAACCATGAACGGTATGTTCAAAATCAGTCTGAATGCACCCGATGGTGCTTTTGGCCATCAGGAATATCCACATTTGCTATCGCAAACGCTGACAAGTAATGCGCAAACCAAAAAAATAAATCTGAGAAAAGCCTTACCTAACCCACCTTACACGCCACAAATCAGCCGTATTGTTTTGAACTACGAGGCCTGTTCGAAAATAAGCTTCGAACACAATAAATCAGAAATACATTCTTTTTTTTCTGAACAATTTATTCATCTCCACCCCATCGGTTACGAGGCGATTCAAATTCACGATAACAAAGATGTTGCCTTGATTCCTGACTACGATGCAACAGGAAATTTATTGATTGGTTTAACTGCACAACGTCTTTCCGGTCCGTTGAGTCTCTATTTCTATTTACGTGAAGACTCGCTGCCAATGACAAAGATTGCAGATGCCAATCTGACCTGGTCGTATTTATCATCCAATCGCTGGAAAAAATTACAGCAGGCACAAATTCTGGATGACTCCACGCAAGGATTCATGACCAGTGGCATCGTGCAATTGCAGTTACCTGACGATATCGACAGCGATCATACGGTGATGCCAAATGATATGTTCTGGCTGAAAGTCACGGCGCAGCGCGGGCTGGAACGGTTTTGCAGCCTGTACGGTATCTATACTCAGGCAATCAAAGTCACGTGGGATGCAGATCAGGGGCAAAAACTGACCTCCGTATTACCAGCATTCAGTATCAACAAAAGCCGCAAGAATATTGCCGGTATCGACCAGATACTACAAATCAGATGCAGTTTTGATGGGAAGTCAGAAGAAAGCGTTTCACAATTCAGAACACGGGCGAGCGAACGTCTGCGCCATAAAAATCGCAGCCTGACTGCATCGGATTATGAATCGCTGATTCTGGAAAAATTCCCTCAGGTCTATAAGGTAAAGTGTTTTTCCAACTTGTGTACAGATCATGGCTCACGCAGACAGATACGGCCCGGGCATATTCTCATCGTCCCTATTCCCCACTTAAATCAGGGCGGGCATAGCAATCAGAAACCTAATCTGAGCGGACATCTGATTCATGAAATTCAGAGCTTCATCAAAACTTACGCCCCGGCTGACGCGACCATCAGCGTAGAAAATCCGGTGTATGAAGAAATACAAGTGCGTTGCACTATCAAGCTGAAAACAGAGTTCAATAACAGCCGTTTTGGCGGACGTTATATTGAGCAGATTAATCAGGCTATTTGCGACTACCTCTCACCGTGGAATGTACACGGCCAGCATCGGCATTTCGGATGGTCGATACAGCAGCATAACGTCGTTTCATTTCTGCATGATCTTGAATATGTCGATGAAGTCAGCGGCGTATCCATGTTGCAAATTTGCCCGGTCGGCAGCTCTGCGGAACTATTGTACGCATTAAAAGATAATGCCAAATTTTCACATCAGGAGAAAGACCTGCAGCCAAGTTATCCATGGAGTATCGCTGTACCCATCAACGATCACTGGATAGTCATTGCCGACAAACCCGGACAACACTCTGCGAAAGCCATTGGCGTCAATGAGCTCAAAGTAGGTTCCACATTCATTATTCCAGCGAGAACAGAGACATGACCCGAAGAACGCGTCAAATGCTACAAGAGCAGTTTAAATATGGAAAAATGCCGACTGAGGAAGATTTTTCCGACTTAATCGAATCCATGCTGAACATGCTGGATGAAGGTTTCGATAAAACACCAGAAGCAGGATTCAAAGTCGCGCAACTACGCGATGGAAAACTGGTCAGTTTTTACAAGGACATTAATATCGGGAATGCGCTCTGGTCTCTTGGGCTGGAAAAATCCAGCGATAATCTGAGTATTCAGGATGCCCGCAATCAGGCACTTCTGACCTTATCCAGCACAACCGGCGCCGATGGCGTACATCGCACGGCAGTAGGTATTCGTAAAACCCAACCGCAGCACGAGCTGGATGTTGCTGGCTGTATTGCATCTCACGGCCGCATCGGGCGCGAGGGAGAATTAGCTGTGCCAGCCGATGGTCGCTGGTATGACATTACTGAAACGATGACGGGCTGCCAGGCATGGGAAGTGATCGCCGGAGCCGGAGCAAAAGACAGCGATGGCCGTTATGCGCTGACCCATGCATTTGCATTAAATGCGTTTAATGCAAACGGCAGCATCACTTATCATCAGACACATTTCGGTAACAAATGCAGCCGAATCGAACTTCGATGGATCAATGACAATCCAGAGAAGCCATTTGAATTTAAATTACAGATGCGTGTTGGTTGCAGCTACGGTGATGATGTATGGATTAAATATCATCTGACCCAACTCTGGCTGGATACCCTGATGTTAGAAAGCGATCAGAAACCATTACGTCAGCCGGTTCCTCAGTACGATGACAAAGGTAAGGTTAAAAATTAATCTATGAAAGATTTAATTTCATTCTCTTTGAGTCTTGCACAGGGCAATCTGATACTGGAAGCACTGGTTGAACGGCCATTTAAAGAAGTTTTTGAAACGATAGGACATCTGAACCAGCAGGCGGCAGCAAGCTTTCCCGAAGGATCGGATGAAGACGATATCGGTACCATCAACGTCAGCGCCAGTCAGTTGCGTCTGATTCTGAGTGTACTGGGGGAAATGCCCTATAAGCGTGTCAGTGCCCTGTTACACACCATGCACCAGCAAATGCAGGAGGCAAAGGAAAGTGATCAGTAAAGATCACATTAATCGTCTGCAAGCAGATCCTGACGGCCTCGACTTCGATGGTCTCAGGATGCAGGGTCTCGAACTTTTGCAAAGTTTGTCCAAAGAAAAATGGACAGATTACAATTTGCACGACCCTGGCGTCACTCTGCTGGAATTACTTTGTTATGGCCTGACCGATCTGGTCTACCGCACCGATTTTGACGTCAGCGACTTTTTATGCGGACAGGACGGCGGTATCGATTACAAAGCCTTAGCGCTCTATGCACCGCAAGAGATTTTCGTCAATCAAGCGCTGACTGATCTTGATTTTTGTAAATTAATTTACGACAGTTTGCCAGAAGTAGAGGACGTGTGGATATTGTCAGCAAATGACGATCACCCGATACCGGGTATGTTTTCCGTCTTCATCAAACCCCACGAATCCTTATTCCTTCCAAGTAAAAAAGATACTCGTCAGGTGCAGCAAACCTTACGCAATGATGTCATCCGCTTGTTATCAGAACATCGCAACCTCTGCCGCGACATCGATGAGATCCACGTCGTCACTCCGCAAGCCTATACATTAGCTGGTGAAATCGAAATTGATGATAGCCGTCCGCGTGCTGAAATTTACGCCGATATTTACTTCCGCTGCGCAAAACTGATAACCGCCGGTAGCCAGATTTTACGTTTTGAAGACGCCATACATCAGGGCCTGCGATGGGAGGAAATTCTGTGCGGGCCGTTGACAACCCATGGATATATCAACGAAAGAGATTTTTCCCAGGAAAATTATGACATTGATGTCATGAAGCTGATTACTTTAGTGCGTCATATTCCAGGCGTAAAAAATGTCAAATCGCTGTTTCTGGTCGATGAAAACGGGACTAACCTGGAACTGGTGCATATCGGCCACAAAGATATCAACTGTCCGGCATTGCACTTCGTTGAACAAAGCGAAAAAATACATGCCCTGCGTCTGGTGCATGGAAGAACCACGTCGCTGGACGCGAGTCATGATGATGAAAAAACCGTTCAGAAAAGCACTCTGCAAAACAAATATGAAACCCGGGAGTTCGGCGAACAAATCGCTTTGTATTTAAAAAAATATGAATTTGAGCATAATGCATTTCGCCGCAACAAAGGAAAAATCGATCACATCATACAACTGCCTCAAGGGCAGCACCGAGACTTCGCACAATACAGTTCGCTTGGTGAAAATACTCCTGCAATCTATGGTATCAATCACTACGGCGTACCAAAGTCAGAGCCACCAGAGGTTCATGCCAGAGCACGACAATTAAAGGCCTACCTTTATCCGTTCGAACAAATGATGGCGAATTACTTTGCGTCATTAGAAAACATACGTAGTCTTTATTCCATCGATAAAACGCTGGATCGCAGTTATTTTTCGCAGTTTCTTACGAATGCAGAAATTCCTGACATCAAGCATTTATATACATTAAAAGCAAACGAGTCAGAAGTCGCAAAAATTATTGCCGGACAAGATAACTTCTATGACAGACGCAGCCGTGTACTGGACTCATTGCTCGCCATCTACGGCGAAGAATTTCCCACAGAAGACCTGCGACGCTATAACTACTATCAAAACGAAAAGCTGGAACAGGATCTGATTAACAACAAAATACATTTTTTAAAACACCTGTGTGAACTCAGCAGCCGACGCGGTAGTGCGATGAATGTTCAGAAAGAATGGAATGTTGAAAGCCTTACTCCTTTACAGAAACGTCTGCAAATTCTGACCGGTTCAGTCAATGACAAAAA
This sequence comes from Undibacterium sp. FT79W, assembly GCF_014284215.1. NCBI lineage: Bacteria > Pseudomonadati > Pseudomonadota > Betaproteobacteria > Burkholderiales > Oxalobacteraceae > Undibacterium > Undibacterium sp. FT79W. Next base: position 481,099 of record NZ_JACOGB010000002.1, read on the forward strand.
AGTAAATTCACTAACGGAAGCACTCCGGGAAAAAATTAAATTCATCAGCAATAGCCGTTATAAAGACGGACGTCTAAAGCAAGTCGACGCCCCCAACACAATTGCCTACGAAAATACCAAAGCGCTTGCTAAACCTGCTGACTATGTGTCTGATCCGGCATTTGCCCTTCCTGGCATGGAAGTATGCGAATACTTGCTGCGTGCCGGAGTCGATTGGGCTAGCTTCCGATCCCTGTCCGCTGGGCGTACACATGCATGGTTATGCCTGACTGTGCAGACGGAAGAAATCTGGCCTCTTCTTCTTTTGCCGACCGAAAAAATCGGTCTGTATGCGCAACACATGCAACATGCCTTAATCCAGCTAAGTATGGATTGTGAAGGATTTCATGTTGTCGAGCACATCTTACTGCGCCCGCGCGGTGAGAACACTCATCGTAAGATTTCACATGATTTTTATGCCCATCGCGTCAGCATTATCCTGCCGGGATTTACCGCAAGATATGCTGATCAAAAATGTCGCAACTGGATAGAAAATCTGATTGCGCAACATCTTCCCGCACACATCATGCCGGAATTTTTCTGGTTGGAATTTGCCTTTCTGGCGCAATTTGAACTGCGCTATAAAAATTGGATGAGCGCACTAAAAACTTTTGCGCTGGCAGGCTATAAAGCTGACGCTCAAGAGCTGGATAATAAAGCGGGCGATCTGATTGAGTTTTTGAAAAAAAATCGTCATCAGCAACCCAGACATTTCTGGATATAAGCAAAATGCGAACATCCAATCTCATCCATCATTTAGTGTTTGATCTGTCGTTTGCTGACATGCAAACGGATGGCTCTACCTCAGCTGATTGGATTAAATCGTCTCTGCTGCCGGTCATAGATCAGGTATTGGATGACATATGTATCGAATTGGGGATAGGAAAAAAGGAAGTTAAACGAATAGAAAAACTGGAAATCGACTTGGGATGTATTCTGCAGGCTGAATCAGAATCCGAATTAGCACGCCGCCTGCACGCTCAATTGCGCAACGCCCTATATTTCCAAATAAGCGATTCTTCTCATGATATTTCCCCACCGGAAGCCACCAGCGAAGCACATCAGCATCTGCTGGACTTTCTGCAAACAGGACAAATCAGTTGGAAGTATTTAAGCAACCGGACAAACGCACATAAAAAACTTTTGCAAGCCGTACTCGAAGAAGGAACGCCCGACGACTTATTGCGCAGTGTAGTGTCGAATCAGCGCCGCTTACTGCGCCTAATCAGTCAATTTGATACCGGAACATTGTTCACCATATTGCGTCAGGAGTTACGCGAGTGGCCGGAAGATAATCAGGATTTATTGTTTGACTGGCTGAGTCTGGAACTCATCACCCTTCATGGTAAGCGTCCGTTAATTGAAGAATTCTGGTTGTCGGTACTACCGCTGCTTGATTCTGCTGACAAGAATTTCGACTCAGTGATACAAGCGTGGTTGTCTGCCCAGCAAAAAAATAAAAACCAGGTATTCCACATCTACCAAAATTTTCTTGAAAAGAATTCATATTTGTCACGGCAGTCACGTGTTGCGATGAATGAGGCTATACAAAAACTTCGCTCAGCCACGGCTATTTCTGTGTCATCAGAAAAATTACCGATAAACAGCATATCGGACGAGCTTGTGCGTTCATATCGCTTCAAGATAATGGCGTCGAGAAGATCGCTTGCCAATGCAGAATATTTATCCTCAGAAGAAAAATTCAGGACTGGGAAAATCTCGCCCCCGTCAATATCAAATACAAGCATTACGGAAGATGCCGACGACAGGAATATAAGCCGGCAATCGACGACCGCACTATCCTCTGCAGACAGAGAAAATCCAACCCCAGCCGCCTCGTTGAATCAACTATACAATAGCAGCGTCGATTCCATACGGGCACAACACAATGAGTGCTGGCAGCAGTGGTTAAGCGAATTTCCGGTAACAAGTTGCCTTGATCTGATCGCTGTCCTGCAAGAGCATTGTAGTGAGTACATCCGCGGACAATTAAAGAATAATCTGCACACTCTCAGTAAAGAGTGTCTGGATCAGCTTGTTACGTATGCGCTATCTGCGCGGGTCAATAGCCTTGAAGTCGCAGACCTGGAGCGTATGTTGGCAGGGAACAGGATATTGGCTACGCCATTTCCCAAACAGGTACACGGGTCAGAGCCACGAAAAAGTGTTGACATAGAAAAAAATGAAGCCACACCTGAAGTTACAAAAAAAATTCCCCAAAGCCAGATATTAAGTGCATTAAAAAATGCTGACATCCCGCGTTTATCAGGTCTATGGAATCTGTTGATCAGCAAGCATCCGGCACTGATTCTCAAGTTATTACCGGATTACAAAATACAATGGCTGGACCATTTTCCGCTGCACTTTCTGAGCGACATCGGCAGAATTGTACAAACAGAAGCCAGTCGCGTATGGCAACCCAAAATCCAGTTGGGTTATCACGGCCAGATTGATGCAGCGACCCGCGCCGGCTTTGACATTTTATTTACTGCAAAGACTCAGACTTTATCAGTACAAAGTTTTGTCGCTAAAATAAAAACACTGATTCAGGAGCAACCGTCGTTGGCTGACATCTTGCAGTCGATCGTCGAAAATACGACTGCACCATCCCTCTTGACGCATCATGCGCCAGTCACTACCGCTACTAAGCTTGCTACTACGGTTGTTGATAACGAGGCGGATAACTACACAACAATATCTACGTTGCAATCAGCACTTTGCAGCAACGATATAAGCACACTTTCCACTGCAATTGAATACGCGTTGGCAAACGATATGCCAATGCTGATTCGCATCCGGCATCAGCATTGGCGCAGGTGGTGGAAAAACCTGCCGAAACATCTTCTTCACCTGCTCATTCTTCAATTGCATGCATCGATACGCCCTGAACTTCAGGCAATATTGCAGGCAAAAAATGGCATTTCTTTCTCTACCATAGAGAGACTTATTCCCTTGCTGTTAGCCAGCCCAGAAAATTCTTTCAGCAGAGAACAACTCAACGCGATTATTGCGTTGGATGAAAAACCACTTGAGAGCAGCGACGCTGACAACGCCGGGCTGGTGACCAACACTCCCCTCAGAAATAGCGGAAACACTAACGCTGTTCCTGATGAGTTGAATGAATTAACTATTGCTTTTCAGTGCGCAGACATACATCGGATAAACGCAATCTGGCCTGCACTGATTGAGAGTCACACCAGACAATTACAAAGTACGTGGTTCTCACTCACCAATGCTCAGAGAAATACATTAATTGTCCAGTTGCCGATAGAAAAACAGCTTGTCTTGATACAGATTTTGCATCCGAACTTTGCGCACTACGTAAAAGAAATGAGTGTTTACGCCACTGCGCTGGCAAATATTATCTCGGATAACAGAGCAACAATTTCGTTAGCAGCAGAAAAAATTTCCGCCAACGTCGTCTTGAGCAAGGTATGTACATTTTGTTTGCAGGCAGAACCATCGTCAGAAAAAATGACGATTAAAAATATTTTTATGGTGGCTTTCGCAGACAAATCGATCATTGACGAAAATAGCTTACGGCGCATCTGTAACGACGCCCGCTTAGCTGATACAAAGTATCTGCGTCATATTTTCCCATCGGAAAACGTATCTTTGAAAAACGAGAGCACGCCCTTGGCAGATAGTTTCAGGGCGTGGCAACAAGACAGGATACAACTGCAGAATTTAGGTCTCAACAGAAATGAATTACTTCGCTATTTACATTGGCTGATGTGGCATCAAAACGCTAACGAAGGAAAAGATTTCAGTCTGATGTTAACCAGTATCAAAGAAGCGGAAAAACATTCCAGCGCACCAGAGCTTTTCCTGCAATACGTACTTGAAGCGATCAGAAATGGCGAAAACATTGACATAGAGTCGTTACGAAAAAAAGCAGAAAATCAGCTAACGACCTCGCGCCAGCAAGTTCAAGCTTTCGAATCAACGACTGATGATCCTGCTGAAAACCGTCCGAAAAATCTAAACGAAGCATACTTCGCCTCTGCTAACCACGAGACAAGTGCAACCCAACCCATGCTCATGGAAAATATTGAGTTACTTAATCAAGTTGATCAGGCTTTATTATCAGAGTCAGACTGGAGTGACGTCGTTGCACTGCTGAAGCGGCAGCCGGAAGTATTGACGATATTGCGCAGTGCCCAATTACATCGGTTCATTTCAACATGGGTGAATCAGGCTGCGAGTAAGGGCATTTCATCTGTATTTTTAGATGAAATGGAAAATCTGGCATTGACAACAAAATCCATTCGTCTTTTTTATATCAACATCATCCGGCAACTCCTGAATGAAAAAAATGGCAATCTGCCGAACCTGGAAACACTGCGTGGAAAACTAACTGAAATAAGCACATATGCCATTGACGATCTGCGTCAGCCACCGTTGAGCGGTCTTACTGGAGCAGAGTATATCCCCACGACTAAACCGGATGCCGCAACGAAGGATAAAACGTCATTCAACTCACAATTGCTGCAGTTATTATCAGCGACCTCGTCGATAAATAGCCCCCAACCATCTGTTATCAATAGTATCGGTATCACCGGAGAAAATTGGCACGCGAAGCAGGTATCTGATACGACGAATTACTCAACAGAGCTTTTACCAACTCTGAATAAACTGGTGTTTCGTCAGTGGGTTTATCAATGGCTGAACTTAACCGCATCCTCAGTTCTTAACGAAAACCCGTCAGATGAATTGCAACTCGAAATTAACTTTTCAAATACATCCACAGAAATTTTTACGAACTTACTGCAAGCAATCAACAACACGGCGCCAGCACCTATCGTAAAAACGTTTCAGGAAATTGCCGATGCCAGCTTCCATCTGGATAAACAATTCTGGTCACTCATAAACAAGCGTGGCCGGAATAATTCGGCAGATGAGATCGCCTATCAGCAATGTGTCGAGCTCATTCATCAGGTCCCCTGGAACAGAATCACGCCTGATGAGTTTTCGCCAACGCGGGACAATACCCCTGATAACGTCACAGCGAGCCATCAGTCGCCTCTGCCGATGAGCACGCAAACGACACTGACCGGGCAGCTTGCCCATGCTTTGTTGCATAGTCAGTTAAACAAGCTGAGCCATATCTGGTCTGAACTGATTCAATATCATGGTGATCTGTTAGCGCAAGCGCAGTGGCGTTATTTACGTCGTATCGATCTGCGCAACAAACTGATCGCAGATCACGATCCGGCGATACTGAAGGACTTGATCGCTGCGCTGTCTGAGACGGCAGCCCATCTTCTCGAAGAATTATGGCGTCAATGGGAAATTTATCGACCAGTGTTACGAAACGACATGTCATTAATGACGTGCCAACAGAAGAGCCTGGCGTCCGTGTTTAATGCTCTTCTTGAGCAAAAGACAGATTCAGAAGATGTCTCTGCTGTCGCCGCCACAATTCTGACGGCACTGACGGAAAAGCCTTTGTCTCATCCCCTTACGCAAGAAATCGCCATTTACTGGAAAGCGGCGAGCCAACACGGACAGACACCGCATTGGTTTGCTGCACTTCAGGTTCTATTTCCTGAAACAGACTGGCATAAGCAAGAATGGCAACAACAGTTACGTCGCCGTTTAAAGCAAAGCGATCCGACAGCCACCAGAGAATTCTGGAAAAGCCTTGCCCGACATCTGGAAAGGAATACTGTTCAGCTTGCGCCAGCCAATGTATTGCATGAAGAAACCAGCAGAAAAGCCAATACTGCCAGGGCTCATGTCACAGACAACGCTACAGGCGCCCTGATCAATACCCAGCAAACGGCATCTGTTCAGACAACAGCAAACTCTGACTATATCTACCAGGCGATGGTGATCGCTGCGTTGAAATTGACGAAGCCATCTTTGCTATCGTCTGATGGCAATGTAAGTAAGACCGCGAATGGTACGCAGGCGAAACAAGCCACACTGGAAAACTGGATTTCACAATGTATATTGCTGCTGCAAAAGCATGCGCCACTATCGATGCGTGATGAGCAATTTCTGAACTTTATCTTAGATAAAATCTTTGAGATGCCCTCTTCCGCCCGTGAAGAAATATCACTCGCCTTGCATTCGGAAGTCGCTATTGCCCGGCTGGTTGAAGCAGCTTCCTGCGCAACCCTGCAAAGACTATGTCATTGTCTTACGCCAGAACTGGATATGCGATTACCTGAGTTAGTGACACAGATAGAAAATGCGCTGGGAATCAGCCTGAAGCTAACTCAAGCCATTTTTTTTAAGCAGACGTGGTTAGCAATTTATCGAGCTCAGTTTGCCAAGTCACGTCCGTTGACAATGCAGGAATTTGTCACTCGCTTCCTGCGCGAGCTGTGCAGTGTATATCCATTGCCAGACATTGATATCTGCCTGCAGTTACTCAACGAATATCGCAAACATACTGAAATTGAAAAAGTAGTGCAGCCACACCCTCAAAGCACCGAAACATCGGCACAGATTCCGGCGGAACAGGCAATGTTCAATAGAGATTCATATGTCTTGAATGCTGGCTTGGTTATCGTTGCGCCATACATTCAACGCCTGTTCGGTATTTTAGAACTGACAAAAAATGCAGCCTTTATCGACGACGCTGCCGCGCAACGAGCAATACATCTTTTACAGTACATCGTCACAGGCGAAGAACAAACACCAGAATATCAACTGAGCCTGAACAAACTCTTATGCGGCGTACACAGAGGCGTCCCCATTGTTGCAGGAATACAGATGACGGAGCATGAAAAGGAAGTAATCCAGCAAATGCTGGTGGGCGTGATTACACACTGGAGCGCGATCGGAAAAACGTCGATCCAGGGCCTGCGTGAAACGTTTCTGCATAGAGAAGGACATTTATTCAAGCAAGAAGAAAGCTGGCAATTACATATTCCATCCGCAACGTTCGACATGCTGTTAGATCGTCTTCCCTGGAGCTTTTCCATGATTAAGTTCCCATGGATGCCAGAACCCTTGCACGTTACCTGGCGTTAATCACTGATCATGGCTCTTATGATGATGAAAAATACTATTGCCGATTGTCTGGAACAAGAAATTACCTGGTTCAGCCGTGTCTGTGAGACCCGCATGAACGCGTATTTCCAGCAGAGCGAAAAAAAGATCGATCTGGAAGCAAGCTGTCCTGCGCCAGATATCTCGCAGTCCCCCAGCCCCTATGCGAGTCTGGTACGTGAACACAACATGAGTTTTTATGAGCGTGTCGTACTGATGCTCGCATTCATTCCTCATTTACGACCACAGGTGCTCGATATTTTTTCTATGCAGAATGCCGTATTGGGACGCCCTTATAGCGAAATTGGCGGCTGGCATGGAAAGAGTCACATTGGTTTTTTACCTACCTGCGAAACTGCTTCGTTTATTCTGGCAGGAACTGACCTTGCAAAACGTTTTGCTGTTGCCCGCCTGTTCAGAGATGAGCATTTTTTTCACAAACATGGAATACTCAAACTGGAACAGAAAGACAGTGGCGAACCCTTCTTTAACTCCGCCCTGTCGCTCAGCAACGAATACCTGCAACGTCTGGCAGATGGAGAAATTCACAAACCTGATTTCAGCGCCAGCTTTCCAGCCAAGCTGATGCAATCGCAACTGACCTGGTCTGATCTGGTCTTAAATGCCGATGTCATGGAAGAAGTGGAAAACATCGTCACCTGGCTGCAACAGCCAACCCAGATTCTACAGACATGGGGATTAGAAAAATCGCTGAAGCCCGGTTATCGCACATTATTTTACGGCCCGCCCGGAACCGGTAAAACACTCACTGCCAGCTTAATCGGCAAAGCCGTGAATGCCGATGTTTACCGGATTGACTTGTCGATGCTGGTATCAAAGTACATCGGTGAAACTGAAAAAAATCTGGCCAGCGTTTTTGATCAGGCGCAGAACAAACGCTGGATATTGTTTTTCGACGAAGCTGACTCTCTTTTTGGAAAGCGCACACAGACGAGTAATTCGAATGACCGGCATGCGAATCAGGAAATCTCTTATCTGCTGCAACGGGTCGAAGACTTCCCCGGAGTCATCATCCTCGCAACCAATCTGAAAGCCAACATTGACGCCGCATTCTCACGTCGTTTTCAGAGTGAAGTCTATTTCGCCATGCCGGATGCAAAACAACGGGAGCGGCTCTGGCAAGGTCTTTTCGGAACCGCAGGAAAGCTGGCACCAGATGTGAATTTCGGAGAGATTTCGGAGCGCTATGAACTTGCCGGTGGCGCGCTACTGAATGTGGCTCGTTATGCTGCGATCCGGGCAGTCAGAAATCATCGGGATGTAATCATACAAGACGACCTGCTGGCGGGTATCAGCAGAGAATTGATGAAGGATGGGAAAACATTGTGAAACCGCTATTCCATATTACACAAGTAAAAGAAGATCGCCGGACAGATGCGTTTTTTCATTTACGAATGAATCCTGGCGTAATACTGAGAAATATCACCCTAATCACCAGTCTGCTGTTGCTGACTGCCGGTGTCAGTCACGCCCAGAGCACTTCTGCCAGTGCCCCCGTCGCGTCAGCAGAAACGTCAACGTCAAGCAAAGGCGCAGAAAACAATAAACCTGCTGAAATACAGAAAACGACAGCGGCTACAAATACACAAGTGGTAGCCGTCACGGGTTACAACCGTCATATCCGGCAAGAACACTTTAAAGGTATGAGTAAAACTAGTGTTCTTCAGATGCAAAAACAACTGGGTTTGATCTACCAGGATCTGGCTGAATGGAAGCGGGACTTTGCACTCAAACAGGCCCCCTTAAGTGACGGCGTCGTCGGCCCCATCACGCTTTCATGGCTGCAACGATTCGGATTTAATTTCAAGGTCAATACGGAAGGTGAGTATGCGAATGCCTTCGCCGACAATATTAACCGCATCGCAGCTTTCGGTGAGAAACACAAAAGCGAACTGCAAATTTTAGTAAGCCCGGAATTTGAAAGCTGGGATTCATCTCAGTCAGAGAAAACCAAAGCAAAAGACTATCAGATCCGCCGCCAGGGAAATGACAGCGAACTGATAGATCTCGTTAATCGCTTTCGCGGTAGCAGAAAAACGGCGCCACGAATCGCCCAAAACAGAAACATCGATGAAAGTGCTTACTTTACTTATAGCCTGAGCCAGGCAGATCTTGAAGTTCTTGGCAGTAAAGATCAGGTAATTCAGATTCTGAGCACATTAAAGGATAAAGAATTCAATTCAACCGAAGCACTCAGGGTTGCAGTATCTCAGGCAATGGGTGGGCGCGATTATTTCATCCGGCAGCTCTGGCCTTTAATCGAAAGAAATGCAGGTGTATTCGATGGCTATCTGATCAATGAAGCGGCACTGACTAAATTAAAACAGACGAGCGAATTCCCTGCCGCCGTCATCGATGAATTGCGTTTACAGGGAACACAATACTTCAAGGAAAAGGATGATTTCGACAAGTTTCTGAAAGAACTCAGTGAAAAAGTCATACTGCTATCTGACGATGAGCGCAATAATATTGCCGATGCAGCGCTGGTGTTCGACAACGTGCACCTGACGGAACAGTCGATCAATATCATTAAAAGCGAGCTGAAAGGCAACATACAAAATACCGGACTGCCTGCAGTCATCGTTCGAGCATTACAACAAATCAAAGATGTCAATTATCCGGAAGTAAGCCTTTTCAGGACTGCTGCGATTTCTAAAATCGCGATGAGCATCGGTGCTTGCAAGCTGAATTCGCCATCCAACAACAGCTTTGTCGGCACGCTCAGAATGAGCGATGAAGAATTTTCTCTTCTTAAAAAAGAGCTGAGCAGCTTGCAAGCACAAGCGATTGATGGAAAAAACACGATAGGAAGCAGCATCGATAACGCGTTCAGCGAGCTGGAAAAACTGCGTGCCCAGCTCAGCGTCTGCGATAGCGATACTCTGCGAAATTCCAGAGCTCTGGTGCAAAGCATTTATCAGACTTATCTGGGAGTTGCGATTGAAAACATCGCAAAAAAACGCATCCCCGACGAAATTTCTCCGATACAGATAAAAGGCAGCGACTGCGGTTGCGCTTTAGATGAGTTTGGCGGAACAGTCTATGGATTTTATCCTTACTGGAACAATCAGAAAACACCGCAGACCATCAACTTCCAGGTACTCAACCGGGTTGCTTACTATGGTTTAACGGTAGACAACGTTGGCGAACTGCATCTTGGGTCAGACAATTTTGATATAAGAAATGGCAGCGCCAAAGAAAATCAGTTCTTGAATACTGCACGTCAATACAATTCAAAAGTAGATTGGGTGATACAAAAAAATGACTGGAGTGGTGATTGGCGCAAACAATCCAGGGCAAACAAACAAGCGGTATTTAAAAAACTGGTGAGTAATATTGCCTTGTTATTGCATACCAGACTGACCGATACCGCTTCTAAATTAAGACCCTACACCAGTTTTGGTCTGGCAAAAACACCGACGCGTGGGGATGGCGTCACCATATATTTTCAAAACTATCCGCAAGATGCCGACGCTGCACTACTCTTCAATGAGTTTTATGCTGACCTGCGTAAAGAGTTAGCGCAGGATAAAGTCTGGCTCAATATTCTGGTATCGCAAGACACCTTTACCAATAGTCAGGAAAATAAACGCAGCGCTTTAAGCCTGTCCAATCTGGTGAACTTGCAGAAAAAGGCGGATCTGCAATTAACCGGTTCCGGCGGTAATAAACCTGTCGTCGAAGAATACATCCTGGTTTTGTTAGAAGAGCCCAGTTCCGATGCAAAGAAACGTCTGCAGGGTGATATCGAGAATGAAGCTGGCTTACATGGGGAAAGACGTGCGAGGTTTTTACGTCGGGTGATTCCGGTTGTGCAGTTTGACAATCATAACTGGCAGCAACTGGAAGACGATATCGTGTATGCAAGCGATAATTTTGGCGGAATTGGTTTCTGGGCACCTGATTTCAATAATCTGGCAACACCCATCACTGATATGACGCAGTCATGCAATAGCGGTAAAAGCATCGCTTTGTGCGTGTTGAAAAATAATCGGGAACAAGATCAGGTAGAAAACCAGCCTTCCGTTATCGAAAAATTCACCTGCGTCTATCGCGGCTATCTGCAATTAATGCTGACACTGCTGGTGTTACTGGCAATTACTTTAGCCATACTCTATTTCAAGTATTGTGAAGTGCAGAATCTGGTGAAGAAATACTTTTTATGGGTATTAGCGCTGATACTGATTCCCATCTTCCTGCTTTTTACTTTACTGCTTTTTTATGACCCCTATCTTGTCAATTTGTCGAAAGGAAAATTGCCGTTCATTATTTCCTTGCTGATTATTATCTCTGGCATTTTCTTTGGTTATCTTTATCTGCGTTCCAAACGTGACGTGCCATTACGGCAAAATGCCCTGCCACAGCGCCAAGGACTAGGATTTCCTATCATTATGTGGTCGCTGCAAGACGATGATAAAGGGTTCCGCTGGGTTATCAGAAATCAGGGAACTGGCTATGCCATCATCAAGAAAGTCGAAATACTGCTGGATGGACAGGCAATTGCCGATGCCAAGACTGCACTGGAGGCGGTGTTAGGCCCCGATAATAATCTGCAATGGAACAGCATGCCCCTGATCGGACAGAAAATCATGCCCGGTGAGACCGTGATTGGTCTGGCTATCAGCGACCCCGAAGCAGCGACCGCCTTTGATGTGAAATTACAGGCGCATCAGTTAAAGGTGAACATCACCTACTGCTCGGCCAATAACGAGCACTGGCTCAGCAATGGAAAAGAAATATCATCACTGACCACAGGAGGCTACTGAAATGAAACCAGACTACTTTTCTGACCACCTGAGCTTCGTAATATGCACCTCATAGAAAAAGCCACGGTGCAGGCATTTCACCGCAGCAGGTTGAACGGCAGCACCATACAGGCGCTTGGGTATCGTAGTCAGGAAAGCCAGACCCAGCGCTTTCAGGCCTTACTGCAACTGGGGGATTTTTCACACTGTTCGGTATTAGATTTAGGCTGCGGCTTTGGTGATCTGAAAGCTTTTCTGGATCAGCATTACAAAGATTTTGTATACCTCGGCGTCGATTTTTTAAAAGAGTTCATCGACGGTGCTCAGTTGCGTTACGGCGAATTAGCTAATACCCAGTTTTTTCAGGCAGACTTTCTGACAGTAGGCTTACCCGAGGTAGATATCGTTATCGCCTCGGGTAGCCTCAACTATCGCTCCGAGAATGCCCTGCATCCGTGGCAAAGCATCAGCCGTATGTGGGAAGCCGCAAGCAAGGGCGTAGTGTTTAATTTACTCGATGCGGCACAGTTTGAAAGCGATGAGGTTTTACGCGCTTACGATCAGAACGAAGTCCTGAATTTCTGTCGTCAACTTGACCCGGATACTGAGATTATTTCCGGCTATTTACCGGATGATTTTACGGTGCTGATGCGAAAGTAGAAAACAAAACCGCGTGACAAGTTTTGACACAAGTTTTTGCTTTACCTGAAAATAATTTGAGTAAAAAATTTCTGAGGTTCAGGAAAATAAATGTGAAAAAGGCTGGTGTTTGCACCAGCCTTTTTTTTACTTACGGACTCAAGACAGATTACTGATAATCCGACAGCGGTACGCAAGAGCAGAACAGATTACGGTCGCCATACACATTATCAGCACGACCGACTGGCGCCCAGTATTTCTGATGACGCAGGCTGGCCACGGGATAAGCCGCGACTTCACGGCTGTACGCATGATTCCATTCTGCCGACAGCAAGGTTTGGATGGTATGCGGCGCGTGTTTCAGCGGATTATCTTTCGCGTCAAACTCACCACTGGCCACTTTGGCGATTTCTTCACGAATCGTGATCATGGCGTCGATGAAGCGATCCAGTTCCGCCAGAGATTCACTTTCTGTTGGTTCTATCATCAGCGTGCCAGGAACTGGGAAGCTCATGGTTGGAGCGTGGAAGCCAAAATCGATCAGACGTTTTGCCACATCTTCATTCGAGATGCCTGTTGCATCGGTCAATGGGCGCAGATCGAGAATACATTCATGCGCTACCAGACCATCATGACCTGCATACAACACTGGGTAATGCGGTGCCAGACGCTTAGCGATGTAATTCGCCGCCAGGATTGCTGTTTCGGTGGCCGCCTTCAAACCTTCGGCGCCCATCATGGCGATATACATCCATGAGATAGGCAGAATCGATGCAGAGCCAAACGCAGCGGCGCTGACAGCAGAGATGCCCTGTTCGCCACGCACATAGCCGGTCGATGTCTGATTCGGCAGGAATTGCGCCAGATGCGCACCAACGGCAACAGGGCCAACACCAGGTCCACCGCCGCCATGTGGAATACAGAATGTTTTATGCAGATTCAGATGGCTAACGTCACCACCGAATTTGCCCGGTGCCGCCACGCCGACCAGCGCATTCATGTTCGCACCATCGACATACACCTGACCGCCATGCTGATGGACGATCTCGCATAATTGCTGGATACCTTCTTCAAACACACCGTGTGTGGATGGATACGTCACCATCACTGCCGCCAGATTGGCACTGTGTTTTTCAGCTTTCGCCTGCAAATCTGCCAAGTCGACATTGCCGCGTTCATCACATGCCACGACCACAACTTCCATACCTGCCATTGCAGCGGATGCCGGGTTGGTGCCATGTGCCGACGAAGGGATCAGGCAGATATTGCGATGATGATCGCCACGTGATTCATGGTATTTTTTGATGACCAGCAAACCTGCATACTCGCCTTGCGAACCGGCATTCGGTTGCAGGGAAACCGCGGCATAACCCGTTGCTGCACACAACATCGCCTCGAGCTGGTTAATCATTTCGCGATACCCGACGGTCTGATCATTCGGTGCAAACGGATGGATATTGGAAAACTCCGGCCAGGTGACTGGAATCATTTCAGATGTCGCATTCAGCTTCATCGTGCAGGAACCCAGCGGGATCATGCTGCGGTCCAGTGCCAGATCTTTATCCGCCAGACTGCGCAGATAACGCAGCATCTCATGTTCAGCGTGATAACGGCTGAAAGTAGGATGCGTCAGGAACGCACTGCTGCGCACCAGTGTTGATGGTACGGTTTCTGTCGCAGCAGTTTCGAGCGCAGCAAAATCCGGCACATTTTTACCTTGCGCCAGCACTGTCAGCAAGCTGACGATATCTTCACGTACCACGGTTTCGTCGAGCGAAACACCGACTTGCGTAGCGCTGATCGGACGCAAATTAATACCAGCCGCCGTTGCTGCCGCATGCACCGCACCCGCATCGCTCACATTGATTGTCAGCGTATCAAAATACGTGCTGTTCGCCAGCGTCAGACCTAACTGCTGCACACCAGCCGCCAGAATTGCCGTGAAACGCTGTACGCGCTGGGCGATACGGCGCAGACCGTCAGGGCCGTGATACACCGCATACATCGACGCCATCACCGCCAGCAACACTTGTGCTGTACAGATATTCGATGTCGCTTTTTCGCGGCGGATATGTTGTTCGCGCGTCTGCAATGCCAGACGATAAGCTTGCTGACCTTGCGCATCCACGGTCACACCAACCAGACGACCCGGCATGCTGCGTTTGAACGCATCGCGTGTCGACATGTAGCCTGCATGTGGACCACCAAAACCCAGCGGCACACCGAAACGCTGGCTGTTACCGACAACCACATCAGCACCCCACTCGCCCGGTGGCGTAATCAAGGTCAGCGCCAGCAAGTCAGCGGCAGCAATCACCATGCCGCCTTTTGCATGGATCGCGGCGGCGTATTCACGGTAATCGCGCACATCGCCATTCACGCCAGGGTATTGCAGCAGAACGCCGAAACACTCGTTTTCTATTGCTTCCGTACCGTTACAAATACGGACTTCTATGCCCAGCGGCTTTGCCCGGGTGTGAATAATTTCCAGGGTTTGCGGCAACACGTCTGCGGCTACATAAAACACATTGGAATTGGATTTGCCGACACGTTGAATCAGCGTCATCGCTTCAGCAGCGGCAGTACCTTCATCCAGCATGGAGGCATTCGCTATATCCATGCCAGTCAGATCGGTGATCATGGTCTGGAAATTCAACATCGCTTCCAGACGCCCCTGGGAAATCTCTGGTTGATAAGGCGTATAAGCGGTGTACCAGGCTGGATTTTCAAAGATGTTACGCAGAATCACGCCCGGTGTATGCGTGTTGTAATAGCCTTGTCCAATGAAAGACTTGAGCACTTTATTTTTACCGGCAAGCGCTTTCAATTGCGCCAGCGCAGCCTGCTCCGTTTTCGGTTCAGTGAAGTCAGCCAGCGGCAAGACATCGTGACGACGGATGTTGGCAGGCACAATCGCATCAATCAGCGCGGTACGGTCAGCATAGCCAAGCACTGCCAGCATCTTCGCTTGTTCAGCGTCAGACGGGGCAATATGGCGGGAAATGAAAGCGTCAGTGGCTTCCAGTTGAGACAAAGATGGACGGGTCATGGTAGATGAACGGCAGGAATTGTTCTGGAGGAAATCCGCCGGCGCTGATATCGTTACCAGCGCCGGTCAGAAAAATAGTTGCGTCAGGATCAGCCGATATTCTTAGCGTACGCTTCAGCGCTCAGCAAAGCGTCAACGTCTGCTGCATTCGCTGGTTTCAGCTTGAACAGCCATGCACCGAACGCATCGGTATTCACTGATTCTGGCGCATCTGCCAGTGCTTCGTTCACGCCAACCACTTCACCGCTGACTGGTGAATAGATATCGCCAGCTGCTTTAACGGATTCAACCACGGCGCATTCTTTTCCTGCGGTCTGCGTTGAACCAACTTTTGGCAATTCCACATACACGATATCGCCCAGTGCATCTTGTGCGAAGTCGGTGATGCCGACTGTCAGCGTGCCATCGGCTTCAACGCGTACCCATTCGTGGGAGGAAGTGTATTTCAAATCTGCTGGTACATTCATGGTGGACTCCGGAGTGTTAATTATTCAAAAAGGAAATGCTAAAAAATAATATTTAAAAATCAGACAGCGAGAATTTTACCGTTGCGTACAAACGGTAATTTCACCACCGTTGCCGCGAGTTGTTTATCGCGGATCACCACATGCACGGTGTCACCGATGGCAACACCCATAGGCAAACGCGCCAATGCAATCGCTTGTTGCATCGTCGGGCTGAAAGTACCGCTGGTGATTTCGCCATTGCCTTGCGCCGTCACAACTTGTTGATGTGCACGCAGGATGCCGCCTTTTTCACGCAGAATCAGGCCGAGGAACTGCGCTTTCTGACCTTGTTCCAGCAATGCTTGCTTACCGGTGAAATCACGTTCACTGACCAGATCGATCGTCCATGCGAGACCGGCATCAAGTGGGTTGATGGATTCATCCATATCCTGACCGTAGAGATTCATCCCAGCTTCCAGACGCAAGGTATCGCGTGCACCCAGACCGGCAGGTTTGACGCCGACTGCAGTCAGCGCATTCCACAAATCATTGACGCGGTCTGCCGCCACCGCAATTTCAAAACCGTCTTCGCCGGTATAACCAGTACGCGCCACCATGACTTCACCGTATGCAGTGCCTTCAACGATGACGGCATTAAATGGTTTGATGTCTGCACTGGCAGCTTTGGTTTCCGGCAGCACTTCCCATGCTTTGGCACGCGCATTCGGGCCTTGTACTGCGACCAGTGCAAACGCATTCGCGCCGTCGCGACGCTGAGTGATAGTGATACCGCTGTTTGTCGCGGCGTTGCGGGCATTCATCCAGGCCACATCTTTTTCTGCCGTGCCAGCATTGACGACGAGGCGGAACCAGTTTTCGCTGAAGAAGTAAATGATCAGATCGTCGATGACGGTGCCTTCTGGTTTCAGCATGCAGGAATACAGTGCTTTGCCCGGCACTTGCAATTTATCGACGTTATTGGCAACCAGGCCGCGCAGGAAAGAACGCACATTCTCGCCACGCAGATCGACCACGCACATGTGCGACACATCGAACATACCGCAATCAGTACGCACCGCATGATGTTCTTCGATTTGGGAACCATAGTTGACAGGCATATCCCAGCCGCCGAAATCAACCATTTTTGCACCAGCCGCACGATGGGCTGCATTGAGGGGAGTTACTTTTAGTGATGTCGCTGCTTGCGTCATGAGTGCCTCGTTACCAGATTAGAAGGGACGAACAAACGCACGCTGACGAACATAGCTCGCCGCATGCGAAAAATCGCATACCCCTCTGTCCTGATACCTGAGAGATTACGAGTGCAAAATCATTTGCAGTCTCGTGCGCACCTTCGGTGGGTAGTACGGCGAATATTTATAAAAATAAACATATCTGCCGCTACCGCTCTCCAGAGTGTGAGGCATCTGCATGCCCCGCTGACCGGTCCTTTTGCCTGAGAGTTTTTGGGTTGTAGCCCCTTCGGCGGCTGTGCATAGCATCAATGTCACGGCGCTCTCCCGATCAAGTCGCACGATTATATAAGGCTTAGATCGGCTTGGATAGCTTTGCCGCCAGAGGAAGCCAATTATTTCGGCGAAACGCGACAAACGTCTCATCACAGGCAGGTGATGCAGGAAATGCTTGCAGAGGCCGTTTTGGGGCAAAAATATACTCCCCCCAGTATATTTTGAAGCCCTTTGTTTATAAGGACATGAGAGCAAAAACATCAAATAATGGGGGGAGTATATGAAAATTCAGAAGGGAATAGCTGAAAGTCCGTCCGCGTCAGTTGTTGCCCAGCATGTCACGGTAACAGCCGCTCAAAAACGCAGATCGCGTTTTATTTGTTGTAATTGCTGTTCATAGCGCGATTCGCGGCTGCGCATATCGTCGATACGGCGGCGCAGTGACTGTAACTGGTCGCGCAGCTCGTTGCGGTCACGTTCATTTCTGCGGTCGGCATTCACGTTATCCTGATTATTCGGGCGATTCTTGTCGTCTTGATTGCGACGTATTTCTGCTTCAAGACGATTCAGCCTTTGCTCGGTGTCGCGGTATTTGTCCTGTTGCTCACCGATTTCGCGATGCAAAGATCGCGAACGGTGGCTGATATCTTCATAATCGCGCCCGCTCATCTGCGCTTGCTGCAAACGGAATTGCAAAGATACCGGACACACCTCAATCGCCATGCGCTGATTTTGGCGCGCCCAGTTAAACGCATTATCGGCCGTACAGTAAGCGGCATTCTGGCGATTCCACGCTTGCGTGTAGATGTCACGCGTCTGCGGAATGACGAACACCTGATCGTTGCGCGCATTGTTCATGCGTTGTTCAAGCTGAAAAGGCTGGCCGTAACCGTCCGCCGTTCCCACCTCTTCCCAGTATTGCATCAGCCGACGCTGCCACTGCTGCTGATATTCCGCTTCCATGATTTTCAAACCACGGCGTCTGGCGTCATCGCGGCGCAGTTGAATATCGCGTCCGCTGACGGCGTCATTCCAGCCCAATTGCTTCCAGTATTCAACGATCTCGCGATTCCAGCCATTGTGATACGCGTCTTCACGCACGAGCAGCTCACGACTTTTCGCCGCTGCAGCATGGCTTGTCAATGTCGAATCGGGTATGCCCACGTGGGCATCCTGATAGCCGAGGTTTTCCCAATAATTGTAATTCCCCTCGCTCCAGCCCTGACGATAAGCCTCGGCACGAAAGCCTGCGCTGCCAGGGTTCGTCGCATGCACTTTTTCTTCGCTGGCATTGCGCCCGGCCTTACCATCGTTGATGCCAGTATCAAACCAGTAGTCGAGGATACCCTGCTGCCAGCCCTGTTCGTAAGATGGCTGATTTAAAGGCGTATGCTGATCGCGGATAGTTGCTGAAGTGCTTTGCACCAGATATTGCGTGACCGGATAGGCTTTACGTCCATCGTCCCGCCCCAGCTTGTACCAGAACTGCTGATTCCCGGCCACCCAGCCAGTTTCATATAACCCCGCAGATTCGGCGCGGATTTTATCGGCATCCACCGACGCGCAAAAACGCCGGCGTTCTTCGAAATTTCTGTCCAGTCCATCCTTACCGTCTTTATTGCCTATCAGTTGCCAGTCGCCGCTGCGACAATCGTTCATACGATTGATGGTGCTCTGACAAGCGCTCAGTAACAGCACGCCTGTCATGGCGCAGCAAGTCAGTAATGTACGTAATCCATAATCAGAAAGGCGCATGATGAAAAAGAGAGAAGTCCGGAAGAATTACTACAACGGCTGCCACAGCAACATTGTTGACAGCAAGATAAAACAAACACGCGTACCTCACCAGCCGAAAGCGCAAAACATATTCGCCAGCATAGACCGCAGCAGCCTGTTACATTTCTATACCAGCTTCCTCATTCCACGCGCTTGATTTCCTGCTGAAGGTCTTCATGTAGCTGTTTCGCTATTTCGCATAAACTCAACCGGTCGATATCCACTATGAGCACTGACATCCCCAAGGAACGCAGCAGCCTGAGCACACTGAAAGGCTTGCTCCCTTTCCTGCTCCCCTATCGCCGCCAGTTCATTCTTGCCGGTATCGCCTTACTAGTCGCCGCCTGTGCGACGCTGGCGATTCCGGCAGCCTTCCGGCAAATGATCGATCTGGGCTTTGGTCACAATGGGCAGCGCAACATTCAACATGTGGATCTGACTTTCCTCGCGCTGTTTGCTGTTGCCTGCGTTCTTGGCATCGCGACGGCGGCCCGCTTTTACATGGTGTCGTGGCTGGGTGAACGTGTCACCGCCGATATCCGCAATGCGGTGTATTCGCATGTGGTTACGCAGAGCCCGCAGTTTTTTGAAACCACACAAACCGGCGAAGTGTTGTCGCGCCTGACCACCGACACCACGCTGATACAGACGGTGGTCGGCACCAGCATTTCGATGGCACTGCGTAATATCTTGCTGTTTCTCGGCGGTCTGGTGATGCTGTTTATCACCAGCATCAAACTCTCATCCATCATCATCGTGATGCTGGCACTGGTGGTGTTGCCAATCATTTTGTTTGGCCGCCGTGTGCGCAAACTGTCGCGCGATTCGCAAGACAAAATCGCTGATGCGTCTGCAATCGCCGGTGAAATTCTGAATGCGATGCCGACGGTACAGGCATTTACTCACGAAACCATCGAGGCACAACGCTTTGCAGATTCGGTCGAAAACGCGTTTGGCACCGCTATGCGCCGCATACGCGCACGCTCGCTGCTGACCATGATGGCGATCTTGCTGGTGTTCGGCGCCATCGTCTTCGTGCTGTGGCTGGGTGCCCGTGCGGTCATGGACGGCACGATGAGCGGCGGCGAACTCGGACAATTCATTCTGTATGCCTCTATCGTCGCCGGTGCCCTCGGCGCTTTATCGGAAGTCATGGGCGACGCACAACGCGCTGCCGGTGCAACTGAACGCCTGCTGGAATTAATGGAAGTACAGTCACCGATACAAAATCCGGCACGTCCGCTTGCTTTGCCGCAACGTACGGCGAAGCAAGCGGGCGGCGCCAGTTTGTCGATACGCGACATCCGCTTTCATTATCCATCCCGCCCGGATACCGCATCGATTGCCGGCGTCACGCTGGATATTCCCGCCGGACAAACGATCGCTGTCGTCGGTTCTTCCGGTGCAGGGAAAACTACCTTATTTCAATTGCTGCTGCGCTTTTATGATCCGCAAAGCGGAGAAATTCAACTCGATGGGGTGAACATCCGCGATCTCGATTTACACACCCTGCGCAATGCAATTGGCGTCGTACCGCAAGAGACCATCATCTTTTCGGCCAATGCGATGGACAACATTCGCTATGGCCGCGCAGATGCCAGCGACGCCGAAGTGATCGCCGCCGCAAAAATGGCGGCAGCCCATGAATTCATAGAAAAGCTGCCGGAAGGCTATCAATCATTTCTCGGTGAACGTGGCGTGCGCCTGTCGGGCGGCCAACGGCAGCGGATTGCGATCGCCCGCGCCTTACTGAAAAATCCGCCATTGCTGTTACTCGATGAAGCCACCAGCGCACTGGATGCTGAATCAGAACGTCTGGTGCAAGGTGCACTGGAAGTCGCGATGCAAGACCGCACCACGCTGATTATTGCGCACCGCCTGGCAACCGTGCAGCGGGCCGATAAAATCATCGTGATGGAACATGGCCGTATCGTTGAAACCGGCACTCATGCCAGCCTGGTCGCACAAGGTGGGGTCTATGCCAAACTGGCTGCATTGCAATTTAATCTGGCGTCAGAACATGCCTGAGCCAACAATTCTGTATTTTTACTGGCACAATGATGATGCAATAAAAACATGCGCAACTGCGCCTGACATGACACCAAAGGAGAACATATGATCGGCTACATCACACTGGGAACAAACGACTTTGAACGCGCAGCTCATTTTTACGACAATTTGCTGGCAGTAATCGGCGCCAAACGCGCGATGGAATCAGCGGAATTTATCGCCTGGGGCAATAGCCCGAATCAGGCCAGACTGAGCATTATCAAACCCTACGACGGACAAGCAGCAACGGTCGGCAACGGTGTGATGGTCGCACTGATCGTCGATTCAAAAGAAAAAGTGGATGCGCTCTACAACAAAGCCATTGAACTCGGCGGCAAAGATGAAGGCGCTGCGGGGCCGCGCGGAGACAGTGGTTTTTACGCCGGATATTTCCGTGACCTTGATGGCAATAAACTGAACGTATTTTGTATGAGTGCCTGATCAAGGACGCCTGCATTCCTGCCGCATAACCTGGCTAGAGTGCAGGCACATTTATTCAACATAAGATTCACATAGCAACTGATCTGACGAAGCGTTTATTTCAGAGAAGGCGCTTCATTCTGATAAACCATTTTCCCCGCAAGCCAGGTCTGCACTACCTGAATCTGATGTATCTGCTGAGCGGGGATCGTGAACATGTCACGATCAACAACAATAAAGTCTGCCCATTTTCCCTTCTCCAGACTGCCGATGATATTTTCCTGATGGGCAGCATACGCGGCATCCAGCGTGAAGCAGCGGAAAGCTTCGGTCAGCGTCATTGCCTGATCGGCATACCAGCCATGCAAAGGTTCACCATCGCGGCTGCGGCGCGTTACTGCCGCGTGTATCCCCCAGAACGGATTGGCTGACTCAACCGGAAAATCGGAACCACAGGCGATCCTCGATCCTTGTTTTAAATAGCGGCGCCATGCATACGCCCCCTTGATGCGTTCATGCCCTACCCTTTGCTCAGCCATCGTCATGTCTGAGGTGGCATGTACAGGCTGCATAGAGGGAATAATATTGAGCATCTTAAAACGAGGAATATCCTCAACAGCAAGGACTTGCGCATGTTCTATCCTGTGCCGCGCGGCCGTCCTTTCAGCTGCAGGCAAAGCCGCAAAACCATCCAGTATCTGGCGATTGGCCGCATCACCAATCGCATGCACATTGACCTGATAACCTTTGTCAGCCGCTTTTTTTATCATCGCCGCCATGGCCGACTTCGTTTGAAACAATAAGCCCGAAGTGTCGGGCGCATCAGAATACGGCGCCGCCAGCGCAGCGCCACGACTACCGAGCGCACCGTCCGCAAACAATTTGACGGCACGCAAAGCATAGCGATCCTGTCCATCGCTGAGTAAAGGCCCCTTTCTGGAAATACGCTCAAAAAAATCATCGGTGCCACTGATCATGCCGTAAATACGAACACTGAGTTTGCCATTTGCAGCGTATTCACGGAACAAACGATCAGCTTCGGCAGACACACCGGCGTCATGCACGCTGGTCAGGCCAGACTGCGCAAGTGTGAGTAAAGCTGTATCCAACGCCATACGGTTACCGGCATCGCTGGCGTGAGGGATGACCGCTTGAATCAGATCCATCGCATTGTCGATCAACATACCGGTAGGATTGCCCTGCGCATCTCTCTCTATTTTGCCGCCAACGGGATCAGGCGTATCGCGGCCAATACCGGCCAGTTGCATCGCGCGACTGTTTGCCCACGCTGCATGGCCGTCCACTCGGCTCAGCCAGACTGGACGGTCGCTGACAACGGCGTCAATATCGTGTGCAGTTGGAAAGCGACCCGAATCCCAGTTAACCTGATTCCATTCACCGCCAAGTATCCATTGCTGTGACGGAAAGCGTTGTGCGTAATCGCTGATGCGCCCCTGCGCTTCAGCCAACGTCCGCGTCTCGCGCAAACTTAACTGCGCCTGATGGTGCCCCAACGCCAACACATGTCCGTGTGCGTCAATCAGTCCGGGCAACAAGGTTTTGCCGTGAAGATTAATACGCTGCGCCAGAGGAAATTGCCGGAGCAGTTTTTTACTACGTCCGACCGCGGTGATTTTTCCACTATCATCAAAAACAATCGCATCAAAGCGGATCAACTTTTGCTGACGATTTAATGTGTAACCATTCGCATTTTCAATCATCGTATCAGCCGTGGCGTACGCTGATATCGACATCAAAACCGTCACGGCGATCAAAGACAAACCTGTTTTAATTAAAATCATAAAGAGCCAGTCGGAAAATTACAGGCTGACATTGTAGGATAAATGGCGAAATAGACATCGAGGATTCTGCATCCGTGCGCTACCTATCCGCACGTCGTAGAAAGAGCTAAAAAAAGAAGCACTAAAACAGTCACAAACAATTACAAAAGCCGTATCTTTACCCAAGTCACACCTAACATAGTGACATTGATACGCTAACTCCACGCATCTCCTTTATGAGGCCGATTAAAATGTCAGCACAATGACATTTCCCTTGACGCACCCGCCTGCCCTTGCGTACACTCTTACGATTCTTCTATCAAAGTCGACCATGGTCGATGAGCACATCATCCCGCCTATGAAACGATTACGACACCAAACCCGCCCTCTGATTGCTTTTACGGCGTCTGCCTTACTATTCTGGGCACTTCCTAATACCAGTCACGCAGATTCATCTTCACTCGCTGTTCTGAGTAATGCACCAGAAGCCAGCATCAGCCGCAACACTTCCCCCTCTGTAGTTAGTTCTCCGGCCGAAATCACGCCTTTCGTTTACACAAATCAGGAAGCCGATTTGTGGGAGCGTATACGCGCTGGTTATGCGATACCGGATCTGAGCAACAAGCTGGTGGATAATCAACTGACCTGGTACAGCACGCGAACCGACTACATTTTGCGCACGGTCCAGCGCGGATCGCGCTATCTGTATCATGTCGTTGAAGAGCTGGAAAAGCGCGGCATGCCATCTGAACTGGCGTTGCTGCCATTTATCGAGTCAGCCTTTAATCCGCAGGCGATTTCAACCGCAAAAGCCAGCGGCATGTGGCAATTTATGGCCGCCACCGGGAAAGATTTCAATCTTAAACAAAACATGTTTAAGGATGACAGACGCGGCGTCCTCGACTCAACAGACGCAGCATTGAATTATCTTGAACGTCTGTACGGCATGTTCGGAGACTGGCAACTCGCTCTTGCCGCATATAATTGGGGCGAAGGCTCGGTTCAACGCGCGATCAAAAAACAGCAGGCGCTGGGCTTACCTGTGGACTTCGACAGCATGTCCGCGCTAATGCCAGCAGAAACAAGAAATTATCTACCGAAGTTACAAGCAGTCAAAAACATCATCGGCCACCCTGAGCAATTTAATATTGCACTGCCTAAGTTAGAGAATCAGCCCTACTTTGTGACCGTTGAAAAAACCCGGGATATTGATGTTCGCGTCGCTGCGCAGTTGGCAGAACTGCCAATGGATGAGTTCACCGCACTCAACCCG
This sequence comes from Undibacterium sp. FT79W, assembly GCF_014284215.1. NCBI lineage: Bacteria > Pseudomonadati > Pseudomonadota > Betaproteobacteria > Burkholderiales > Oxalobacteraceae > Undibacterium > Undibacterium sp. FT79W. The sequence goes on from NZ_JACOGB010000002.1 coordinate 505,808, forward strand.
CAATTCAACCGCCCGGTCATTACCGGCAACAGCGACACCAAGATTTTATTACCGACAGACAATGCTGCCCTGTTTAAGGAAAACCTCAGTAAGTGGCAAGGCCCGCTTTCAAGCTGGTCCACTTATACAGTAGCAAAAACTGAAAAAATTGAGTCACTCGCGCATAAACTTGGGCACAAACCGGAATTTATCCGTGAAGTGAACATGATTCCGGCAAGCATGCTGGTCAAAGCGGGCTCGACTATTCTGGTTCCAAAATCAGAAAAAGCGCCGGATCAGGATATTTCGCCCGAGATTGCAGACAAAGCCCAACTGGTGATAGAAAAAGGAATAGCCACGCGCCAACTACATTATCGCGTTGGTAAAAAAGACAATCTGAATAGCATCGCCCAGCGCTACAAGGTCAGCGTTGCCGATTTAAAGAGCTGGAATAATCTGAAGCGTGATAACGTCAACGCAGGACAAAATTTGCAAATCCAGGTTCCTGTTCTCGCAAAATCTCGCCACATCACAGTTGCCTCTCACTCTAAGCCGACACATCGCAATAAGCTTGTGGCATCAAGCGGAAAAACATTAGTCGCGAATGCAAAAAGCAGCAGGAAGCCTCATGGTTAATTGCGGTTTTCATTACCGCATGATGAACCTGTAAGGCTGAGTCAATAAAAAAAGGGTGCTGTGATCAGCACCCTTTTTTACAAGTAAAAATGCGTTATTTCTGATTCGCGTAAATTGTCCAGTAACGCGCCAGATCTGAAGTACCGTCATTGCCTTGCACGGTTTTCCAGGTTTTGATTGCATTGGCTTTTTTACCAGCCTGGAATTGCGCAATACCCAGATGCAATTTAGCGTCTTCCGGATTTTTCAGAGAACCTTTTTTAATGCCCTCTTCCATCATTGCCAGGCCCTGATCAAATTTACCGGCTGTGACACTGGCATAACCCAGACTAACGAGACCATTTCCATCTTTGCTTTGTTTTGCTTCAGTTTCTGCGGCCGCTGCACCTTTATTTGATTCATCAAGCGCCTTGGCTGCCATATCGCGCAAACGTTTATGACGCTCAGCATCATTACCAGTACCTAAAGCACCCGCCTTGTAACCTGCTTCGATAATTTTAGTTGCCTCAGCAGGGTAACCAGCCTGAATTGCCATCAAAGACAAATCCATGAAGTCGTTTGCTTTTGTCACCTGACCCAGAGCCAGTTTCAGACGCAGCAAATCAAGTTTCAGGCGAGCAGAGTAACCAGGCTTGCGCTCAACGTTATTCAGCAAATTCACCCAATATTCTTTTTTGCCATGATATGCCACCATTTTTTCCAGCGCACTGGAGTAACCAGCCATATCTTTTTGTTTGCGCGCCGCATCAGCATAGAATTCCAGATTCGCCAGACTAGGTGTGCGTCCAGCTTTTTCATCTGCTGCCAGATCGGCGGTTACTTCCTTGAGCGCTTTAGCACTGTCACCGCCCTGATTCATTGCCTGGATCAAGTAAGGACGCAAGGACTGGTCTGTACCACCATCGGCATAATAGCGGTTATACCATTGAGCAGCTTTGGAGTAATTGCCCGACTTATAATAAGCATTCGCCAATACCTGTATCATCTGCAACTGATCTTTTGAAGGCAACTTACCGGCTGCGATAATCGTTTCGGCAGCACGGATCACAGTGTCGTTATCGCCAGCAGCAGATGCAATCGACAAGCGCATACGCTCAATCGTAAAATTTTCATTGACAGTTTTACCGCTGACACTATCTGCCTCATGAATCTTAGACAAAGCATCTTTATACTTCTTCGCCTTAAACAACTCACCTGCCGCCTGCACAATACGACCAATTTCAGGACGCATTGCTTCTTGTGCATAAGCAGTATTAGCTGCGATATTGGTTAATTCTGGTACGGCAGCAAAGCCGATTGCTGCAAACATGACAGCGATACGAGAAAAGCGAAGTTGCTTCATATGTTGATCTCTCAATCAATAAATTAAATAAACTCAGAAAGGTACATATTCGCGACCCGAAAGTACGCATTCTGGCAAATATGAAAAAAGGCAGGGATGCCCCTGCCGTTTTTTATAATACATCAAGAATTGACCATTGAAGTGTCCGAAACTTGATTTATATGGATCACTTCAAGAACTGCTCATTGCCGACCATACCGATCTTGGTCACACCAATGCGCTGAGCCGAGGCCATTACCGCCGCCACCGATTTGTACGGCACCACCGCATTCGGACGCAGATGCACTTCCGGTTG
>NZ_JACOGB010000020.1:0-1879 GCF_014284215.1 Undibacterium sp. FT79W
GGACTGGACTAGGGAAGCAATAGCGAATCGTCCATTTAATTGGCGTTTAAAAAAGTCGAAATATCTCAATTAAATCAGTGAGTTAAATGCATTCCTGCGGAATTTTAAGGAATCCCGGCCGACCCTCTACACCGAGCGGCTCTAAGCTGGACATCGAAGCGTTGGCGGAGTTGTATCTGGATCCGGCATATTGGCTTAACACTACAAAAGATAGCGAAGACGTCCCACCACGATGACAGAATATTCCCCCCAAAAATGTAAAAGGAACGGTATGTAGTGGTCTAAAAATGTTGAAAAATAGCGCTCAGCGAATTAATCAATAGTAATTTTTGACGCTAACTTTACATTTTTGGGGGATGGGCAAACTTAACCAATTTGACCGCCCTCCTATTTTTTTCCACTTAAAACCAAGTTGATTATCCTAATAATCAACATAGTAAAATTAGTTCATTTTTGAGCTATACTTTTTCCGAGGTAAATGTCGCAGGGTCTCTTTTCCATTGAAAATCAAACACTTAATTTCGAAATTCACTTAACTCTGAATTTTGTTCAGCTAACTCTGAATTTTTCTGTTGAAATACATTTCGTCCCTTTTTATCGGAGTTCATCTATTGAAGTAAAACTCACCCAATTTGGGAAGACAAAGTATCCCACTTCAGTTCACTCGAGTGTTCTAACGATAAAAATATCGGTTATTGCAACAGAGCCCTCAATTGCCAAAAAGGTGAGATGAAGGATTAAATCCTATAAATTGTTCAATGAGATGTTAAATTTTGAGTTTTTTGGAATTCTAAGAAACTAAGTCTTAAGAACTCTACGCGTTACAAGTTATTTTTACTTTTATCTGACACCTGTGTCTGAAGTAGTTAAGTATGGATGACCACAAAAATCCATCAAATCTCGCACCATTGCAGCGTGGGCCGGACATGGACTGAGGCCGCCAGAAGGCGATAACAGCTTTTTGGAATATGCGGTGGCGATGATGGATACGAGAAGCTTGGAGTTGAAAGATATTTTTTCGGATGAGAACAACCGCCCCTCTCGGGAAGATTTCAGGCAAGCAGTGAAAGCGGAATTTGACGCACTTTGCAACAAAATTAAAGATTTATAGTGCGTTATCTCCTGCACTATTCTGGCTTCTAGTGAATGCACACCATTGGATCATTCATCCTGTCCGAATAGCATCGAGGTATTGCCGTACCACGAACAAGTCGGACACATTGCCAGACAACATTCTGGCCAAGGCAGACTCTCCTCCGAATATAGCTTCTGCGTTTGGCTTCGAAATCCATTCGTCGGCTGCTTTAGGATCTGGCAATAGAATCTGCAGTGCTTTGTATATTCCTAAAATATAAGAAATACGCTCCAGCGTATCCCGGTTGAGATTGGCAGCAGATGGATTCCGCTTCCAGTTATAAAAATTAGAGCAACTTGGCGAACCCAGTAAAATCATCTCCTGATCATTCTTCAACTTCCATGCGGATGCGATGTTGAAAAAGGTCTTAAGACCAATAGCAGATAATTGTTGTGATTCTGGTTTTGGATTAACCGCAGTTGTGCTCATAGAAAGATCCATATCTGTTCTTTATATTTATTCTAGTAGATATTTGGATATTGATCTCACATTCTCAGATGAAAAAACACTACCGTTGCCATCAGATGGTCTGTACTTCCGCAGATTTTCTGCGGTACAACCAAACCACGAGTGAAGCTCACTTCTTGGCGATGAAAAATAAATATTTCCCCATTTAGGGTCTGTTGACGTTTCACATAGGCAGCCATAAAAAAGCACAGGCCATGGCGACGACACTTTCATAATTTCGCTTCAATTTATCAAACCGGGTTGCCAGCGCCCGATACTGCTTTAAACGCGCAAACG
>NZ_JACOGB010000021.1:0-1784 GCF_014284215.1 Undibacterium sp. FT79W
TTGACATCCTCCCTGCCGTAAACGACAGGGATTCCTACTGCGGTTAGGCGTAAACGCCGGACTCGCTTCGGTGGGTTCCTGCTGCTGGCGGCATTGTTGCACCACTCACTTCACAGGCTAATCGGGCGTGTCCCGCCCTTAATACGTTGATTGCGCCGACGACATCGGCGTTTTCTTCAAAACCACATTCCACACAAGCAAAGCGGGCTTGCGTAGGGCGGTTGTCTTTCGATATATGACCACAGTACGGGCATGTCCGGCTGGTGTTTTTCGGGGGAACGGCGATCAGGTGGCCGCCATTCCATGCCAGCTTGTAATCGAGCTGGCGACGAAATTCAAACCAGCCTTGATCAAGAATGGCTTTATTCAGCCCTGACTTTGCTCTGACATTCCGGCCTTGCTGCTCTGCGGTTCCTGCCGCTGATTTTGACATGTTTTTGACTTGCAAATCTTCAATACAGACTATCGCGTGGTTTTTGCTAATGTCGCTTGATGTTTTATGCAGGTAGTCACGGCGGCTGTTGCCGATTTTTGCATGGATCCGCTGGACTTTGGCTTTTGCCTTTTTCCAGTTGTTACTGAATTTTACCTTGCGGCTCATGGCTTGCTGCGTTTTACGCAAGGCACTTTCCAATGTTTTGAAACTGTTGCATGGTTCATAGAATGCACCGTCCGACAAGGTAGCAAAACGGGCAATGCCCACATCAATGCCGATCATATCGCCGCTGGGAGTAGGAATAGCCGCTTCACGTTCTGTCTGGATAGACGCAAACCACTTACCGCTCGATTGACTGATCGTGACGTTTTTAATCTCACCTTCCACCATCCGGCTGTTGCGGTAACGACACCAGCCGATTTTTGGCAGGAAGATGCGATCATTTCCCTGCTCCAGCTTGATGCCTTGCGGGTAACGGAAACAATCCCTCGTTCCTTTCTTTTTGAAACGGGGGAAATCAGCACGTTTGGCAAAGAAGTTTTTGTACGCCCGATCTAAATCTTTCAGCGACTGTTGCAGTGTTTGAGAAGGTGAATCACATAGCCATTTTGTTTCTGACTCTGCTTTCCATTGTGGTAACAGATTGTTCAGTTCAAAGGCGGAAAGTTTCTTTTCACCCTGCTCATGCCGTGCTTTCTGCAATGCCAGTGCCTTGTTATAGACAAACCGACAGGCACCGGAGAAGCGGCGCATCTGGCGCTGTTGTTCTCCAGTGACGATCAGTTCGAATTTGTAGGCTTGCAGTCGTTGCATGGCTTGCTCATACTGTGTCAATACAACTCAATTATAGATTGGTCTATGGAAATTGAAAGCGATTTAAGGCATGGCAGGCATTGTGTTTTTAAAATGCACGTTCATTTGGTCTTTGTAACAAAATACCGTCGCAATGTTTTTACCAAAGAAGTGCTGGATGATCTAAAAATCTTCTTTGAAAAGGTCTGTCTTGATTTTGAATCAGAGTTGGTTGAGTTCGACGGTGAGGATGATCATGTGCATTTACTGGTGAATTACCCGCCCAAAGTGTCGGTATCTGCATTGGTGAATAGCTTGAAAGGCGTTTCCAGCCGGATGATCCGAAAAAAGAATTACCCTTCGATCAAAAAGAAACTCTGGGGCGGTGCGCTCTGGTCGCCCAGTTATTTTGCGGGGAGCTGTGGCGGTGCGCCGATTGAGATCATCCGGCAGTATATTGAGCAGCAGCAAACTCCGGCGTAGCCCTCAGAACGGCTTCGCCGTTGCACTATTCATCCTCGCCCTGAACGGCGAGGTTTTCCGCGCGATCCGATAA
>NZ_JACOGB010000022.1:0-1547 GCF_014284215.1 Undibacterium sp. FT79W
ACCAGAGCTCGTCATTGAGCAGTAATCGGGGCATGGCAAACTCGTGTTGGATCGGTGTGAAAACCTTAACAATACGAGTTTGCCTTTCTTTTTCAAAGGCTTACGTTCAAACGTCAACAGACCCTAGGTCTTGCTAAAACAATGGTTCAAATTTTGTACTTAATGAACACATGCAAAATGTACGAGGCAATAATTTTTATTTTGCTTTCGCAGCATGTGAATATATTTCCAAAGAACGCTCCTCATTGAGCCCAAGCTTTTCGATCAGCTCAGCATTACTAGCACCTGCTCTAATTTCTTGAGCAGCGAAAGTATTACGCAAGGTCCGACCTCCTCTCCTCGGCAGTTCAATTTTAGCCGCTTCAAAAGTTTTTCTGATTTGTCGATACACAGTGGCCTTATCCAGCATTTTTCCTGTTGTACCTGGAAAAACAATTAGGTTGTCTGGGAATAGTTTGTTTCTTTCATTCAGCCAATCTAATAATTCCGGAACTAACTCAGCATGCATAAAAGTTTCATGTACACGTGGTTGATCTAGCTGGGAGTGATCGCTTACATATATTTTGAGCGTGCCATCAATTTGACGAATTTTTTCAATGGAATTTATGTTCAAAGAAATGGCTTCTGATACTGTGAGGCCAGCACCTAAAACGATGCACTGCATTGCACGATCACGACGCCTTTTCCAATTCGCACTTAGTCTTCCGACTCGCTCCTTTGCTTGAGGTACGGGTAAAGCAAAGAGGAATTGTTTGATTTCGCTTTGCGTCAGCGTAACAGTTTTGTGATTGCGCCCATCTAAACGATAATATTCCTTCAACTTCCCAAATAGTAAATCGTCAGTCGGCCTTGGGATTATCTGTAAGTGGGTAAAGACACGTTCTAACAAGCGAATATAGCGGAATTGAATATCACTTTGTAAAATCAACTGTGACCCCTCACCTACCTGTTCCTCTGCTACTAGGAATGCATAAATATCTGTCGCGGATACTGTAAATAAATTCAGACTTCGTGTGGATATAAAAAGTAAAAATCGAGTGAACATGGCCCTGTAGACTTCAATTGAAGACTCAGAGATTATTTCTTTACCTATTGGTCTAAGTGATGATTCAACATACTGTGGCGACCTAACAAAATGTAAGAATGCTTCCAGGGGTGTTTCTATCCAAAATTTTCTTGGTAACTCGTTAGATTGCTTCATAAGGAAAAGAATAAAATTAAAACAAAAACCAAAAACGCAATTAACAAACGAATGCATTCTCAAATTAGGCGAATCAAAGCTAGCCATACTACTAAAATTGCACGACGTAAAGAAAAAGAATGTCTACAACAAATAGGTTCTTATTATTCCACTTCGCTGGGTGTTAATTGCGTTTTTGGCGAAATTTACCTTGATTTCGAATAGCTATAAGAGTCAGGTGGTAATCCCCCCAGCAAATAATCGGACTTATAAGTAGAATTTTCTAAATATGATTTTTAGAGGTTTTACATGAAGACATCCCGTTATACCGAAAGCCAGATTATCGCAATCCTGAAGCAGGCAGAAG
>NZ_JACOGB010000023.1:0-1196 GCF_014284215.1 Undibacterium sp. FT79W
GGTAATCCCCCCATTTTTAATGCGGCCGATAAGTAGAGGCTAAGCGGCAAGTGCTAGCTTTTGTTTCGGGGTAATGCCGCCGATCCCAGTATTGGGACGATCATGATTGTAAGTCCATAACCATTTGGTTGCAAAATTCTGAATCTCTTCAAGTGAATCAAATAGGTGATGAGCCAGCCAATCGTAGCGTACGGTTCGGTTGTATCGTTCAATGTAGGCGTTCTGTTGTGGCTGTCCAGGTTGAATAAACTCAATATGAATACCGCGCTTTTCAGCCCATGTTTGGGTGACGTTGCTGACATACTCTGGCCCGTTGTCGCACCTAATCATCTGAGGCTGTCCGCGCCATTCAATGATCTGGTCGAGCGAACGTATAACGCGTTCGGAGGGTAATGAAAAGTCGACGTCTATTCCCAGCCCTTCGCGATTGAAATCATCAATCACGTTAAATAGACGAATACTGCGACCGTCACTGAGCTGATCGTGCATGAAGTCCATTGACCAAACTTGGTTGATCTCGGATGGAACAGACAATGGCTGTGGACGCTCTCTAACTAAGCGCTTGCGTGGTTTAATCCGGAAATTGAGTTCGAGCGCACGATATATCCGATATACCCTCTTGTGGTTCCACCGAAAGCCTTTCACATTGCGTAAATGTAAAAAACACAGCCCAAAGCCCCAGTTACGCTGACTTGTTGTGAGACGAATTAACCAGTCCGCTATGACATCATTCTCACTGTTGAGCTTAGCTTGATAACGATAGCAAGTTTCGCTAATGCCGAACGCTAAACAAGCTACTCTGATCGTTGCTCGCCGTTGGTCAACCACCCAGCGCGCCATCTCTCGACGCTGAGATGGCGCTACCACTTTTTTGCGAGTGCCTCAGCCACTATTTCTGCCTTGAGCCGCTCTTCTGCATACATCTTCTTGAGACGCCTATTCTCTTCCTCTAGCTCTTTCATCCGTGCCATTAATGAGGCATCCATGCCTCCATACTTGGCTCGCCACTTGTAGAACGAAGCGGCACTCATGCCATGTTCACGACAAAGTTCTGGGATCGGAGAGCCAGCTTCTGCCTGCTTCAGGATTGCGATAATCTGGCTTTCGGTATAACGGGATGTCTTCATGTAAAACCTCTAAAAATCATATTTAGAAAATTCTACTTATAAGTCCGATTATTTGCTGGGGGGATTACC
>NZ_JACOGB010000024.1:0-614 GCF_014284215.1 Undibacterium sp. FT79W
CGGATTGCCTCGCTGTCATAGCCTTTGTCGGCAATCATGGCACCCGCCTTTGGTAATTTCGCGATCAATTCCGGCGCGGCCTTGCAGTCATGGATCGCGCCACTGGTGATATCAAAGTCGATGGGTAACCCATACCCATCCACCGCCAAATGAATCTTCGTGGTATTGCCAGCACGACTTTTTCCTATGCCTTCATCGCTATCGCTTGCCGCTCCCCCGCTGTGCTGATGGGCTTTGGCGTAGCTGCCATCGATAAAGATCCACTCCACATCCGGCGCAATCACCAGGGCTTTAAAAACCTTGAACCACTTGCCGCTGGCTGACCAGGCATTGAACTTTTTATAGATCGAGTTCCAACAAGCAAAGGCGGCTGGCAGGTCTCGCCATGGACAGCCTATTCTCATGCGATATAGCATGCCTTCGACCATCAGGCGTAAATCTCGCTTGTTATAAATACGTTCTTGAAGCAAACTCTTTCGTAGCTTCGACCAGAGCTCGTCATTGAGCAGTAATCGGGGCATGGCAAACTCGTGTTGGATCGGTGTGAAAACCTTAACAATACGAGTTTGCCTTTCTTTTTCAAAGGCTTACGTTCAAACGTCAACAGACCCTAG
>NZ_JACOGB010000025.1:0-611 GCF_014284215.1 Undibacterium sp. FT79W
ACGTCCGTTGTACGGAAGTAGAACTGTGGACGGTAGTTGTTGAAGAATGGTGTATGACGACCGCCTTCATCTTTCGACAAAACGTAGATCTCGCCCGTGAAGTGGCTGTGTGGCTTGATTGAACCTGGTTTTGCCAACACTTGACCACGTTGGATGTCTTCACGTTTTGTACCGCGCAGCAGAACACCGACGTTGTCACCAGCTTGACCTTGATCCAGCAATTTGCGGAACATTTCAACGCCAGTACATGTTGTTTTAACTGTGTCTTTGATACCGACGATTTCGATCTCTTCGCCAACTTTGATGATACCGCGTTCGATACGACCAGTCACCACTGTACCGCGACCAGAGATGGAGAATACGTCTTCTACTGGCAACAGGAAGGCGCCGTCAACAGCGCGTTCTGGTGTTGGGATGTAGGTGTCGAGTGCATCAGCCAGTTTCAGGATTGCTTCTTCACCCAATGGACCTTTGTCGCCTTCGAGCGCCAGTTTTGCGGAACCTTGGATGATAGGCAGATCGTCGCCTGGGAATTCATATTTGGACAGTAATTCACGCACTTCCATTTCAACGAGTTCCAGCAATTCAGCGTCATCAACCATGTCGCATTT
>NZ_JACOGB010000026.1:0-589 GCF_014284215.1 Undibacterium sp. FT79W
CCACGTTTCAAATGTCACATATGATGATATCTGACTTTATTTGTAATTTCTGAACTGCAATATTGTTACAATTCAGTACAAGGCACCATAAGGGATGGCAATGCTACTGGGGGCACTATAGTAGCTAGGGTAGATACCGCATATAGATGGCAAGTTAAAAGCCAACAGAGCTTGGGCTTGAGCTAGAGTCTGATCAAAGTAGAGACCACCAAACTGCTGGAGGTGTTGCTGTTGGACAGTCGCCCAAACACTGTTAATGGCCTGGTACTGAGATTGTTGCGCCATCAGCCTGAGCTGTTGGCAGCACTGCTGCTGCAAGACTTGGTTGTTTCTCAGTGGAAACGTAGCTGATTGCCAGAGGGGGGATGCCGCTATGTTATACTGCTGCCTTACGAACTCATTGCATGGGCTAAGCACCTGTTGCTGCAGCAGGACATGCGGCTGCAGCTGATATTGCCTATAACTCTGACTGAAAACATCAAGTTGCGCAGAGGCGCTGCATGCAGCAATAGCAAGGAGAGCAAAGACGAAAATGATCTTCATTGTTACAGGACACTAGTTCTTTTCTTCCTGCTATAATGCTTGAGTT
>NZ_JACOGB010000027.1:0-492 GCF_014284215.1 Undibacterium sp. FT79W
TAATGGCATATTCGTCACGTGCATTCGGAGTAAGGCCGAATTTGAGGGAAAACTTACTATCCTTGCGATAGGCATTGTTTCGCGCGCCACCATTTTCTGTACTGGTCGCAATGAAATCCGATGACATAGGAAAGCCATCACTCTGTATGTAGGAAACCCCGGTTTGCAGGTACCACATGCCCTGGTTGGTACCTACATTGGCGGATGTTTGCTTTTCACTTCCAGTCGCTACGCCTACCATGGCATCCGCTTCAAACGTCTTTTTGGGCTTGCGGGAAATGAGATTGATTGCTCCACCTAACGTATTGGGACCATAGGCCAAGGAGCTGAATCCCTTTGCTACTTGAATTGCCGCGAGGTCAGCCGTGCTGAAACGATTGAAGTCGACATAGCCATCGTATGGAACATAAACAGGAATACCGTCAATAAATAAAGGGACCTGACGAGAATCGAATCCGCGCACTGCAACAGTTTTTTCGTTACGGGAATTTG
>NZ_JACOGB010000028.1:0-391 GCF_014284215.1 Undibacterium sp. FT79W
CAAATGGTTATGGACTTACAATCATGATCGTCCCAATACTGGGATCGGCGGCATTACCCCGAAACAAAAGCTAGCACTTGCCGCTTAGCCTCTACTTATCGGCCGCATTAAAAATGGGGGGATTACCCTACAACACACTAATTTTGTCCCGAGTCTACGAACAGAAGTTAAGGTCAGGGGATGACACGGCGATTGAAATGATGCGCAGGATATCACCAGTTGCCTGGCAACATATCAATCTGTTTGGAACTTTTGAGTTTACACGAGGGTCGGCCGGGATTCCTTAAAATTCCGCAGAAACTGGCTTAACTATATGATTTAATTCGGGAATTTCTATTTTTTGCCGCAGCAACTTCGTTCCCAGCTACCCTGCTACAAGACTATCTGGCCC
>NZ_JACOGB010000029.1:0-354 GCF_014284215.1 Undibacterium sp. FT79W
GCGCCAGTTTTGCGGAACCTTGGATGATAGGCAGATCGTCGCCTGGGAATTCATATTTGGACAGTAATTCACGCACTTCCATTTCAACGAGTTCCAGCAATTCAGCGTCATCAACCATGTCGCATTTATTCAGGAAAACGATGATGTATGGAACGCCAACCTGGCGAGCCAACAGGATGTGCTCACGTGTTTGTGGCATTGGGCCGTCTGCTGCGGAGCAAACCAGAATCGCGCCGTCCATCTGAGCCGCACCAGTGATCATGTTTTTAACATAGTCAGCATGGCCTGGGCAGTCAACGTGAGCGTAGTGGCGTGTTGCTGTTTCGTATTCAACGTGGGCAGTATTAATTGTAA